>CALJZP010000024.1 GCA_937983545.1 uncultured Azonexus sp. | reverse complement strand
GGCGAAGTCAATCCGGTCGAGATGAAGGCGCAGGTGGAAGTACTGCGCAAGATGCTGCTGGCCATGGTCGAGGATATCCGCGTCGTGCTGCTGCGCCTGGCCAGCCGGACGCAGACGCTGCGCTTCTACGCGGCCAATCCGGATGACCTGCGCGTGCAGGTGGCGCGCGAGACGCTGGAACTGTATTCGCCCTTGGCCAATCGCCTGGGCGTCTGGGAGCTGAAATGGGAACTGGAGGACCTCTCCTTCCGCTTCATTCACCCGGAAACGTACAAGAAAATCGCCAAGATGCTCGACGAGAAGCGCAGCGAGCGCGAGCAGTTCATCGTCGATGCGGTGGCGAAGGTACGCGGCGAGCTGGAAGCCGCCGGGGTCAAGGGGGCCGAGATCTACGGCCGGCCGAAGCATATCTACAGCATCTGGAACAAGATGCGCAAGAAAGGCGTCGAATTCTCCGAGGTGTACGACGTGCGCGCCCTGCGCATCATCGTCGACGACCTGAAGGACTGCTACACCGCGCTGGGCATCGTGCATAACCTGTGGCTGCCGATTCCCAAGGAATTCGACGATTACATCTCCAATCCCAAGGGCAACTACTACCGTTCGCTGCATACCGCGGTGCGCTGTCCGGACGGGCGCAGCCTGGAAATCCAGATCCGCACCTGGGACATGCACAAGCATGCCGAACTCGGCGTCGCCGCCCACTGGCGCTACAAGGAAGGCAGCAAGCGCACGCACGAGGACGACTACGACGAGAAGATCGCCTGGCTGCGCCAGCTCCTGACCTGGAAGGACGAAGTCGCCGACAGCTCGGACTGGGTCAAGCACTACAAGCAGGCGGCGCTTGACGAGACCATCTACGTCATCACGCCGCAGGGCAAGGTGGTCGACTTGCCGGCCGGCTCGACGCCGGTCGATTTTGCCTACCGCGTGCATACCGACCTCGGTCATCGCTGCCGGGGCGCCAAGGTCGGCGGCCAGCTGGTGCCGCTCAATACGGCGCTGGAAACCGGTCAGGAAGTCGAAATCGTCACCGCCAAGCATGGCGGGCCTTCGCGCGACTGGCTGAATCCGTCTCTCGGCTACATCCATACCAAGAGTGCCCGGGTCAAGGTGCGCTCCTGGTTCTCCAATCTGGCGCTGGAGGAAACGCTGGCCGAAGGGCGCGGCATCATCGCCAAGGAATTGCAGCGCGCCGGGCAGACCGGGGCGAACATCGAGGAACTGGCCCACAAACTGGGGTTTGCCAAGTCCGACGACCTCTATATTGCGGCGGCGCGTGGCGACCTCAATCAGCGCCAGTTCCAGTCGGTGGCCAAGGGGGGCGACCTGCTGGCCGAAACGCAGTTGCCCGATGAGGTCGTGGCCAAGCCGGCCAAGCCGGTGGAAGGCAACCAGGGCATCCTGATCGTCGGGGTGGACAAGCTGTTGACGCAACTGGCGCGCTGCTGCAAACCGGCACCGCCGGACGAGATTCAGGGTTTCATCACGCGCGGCAAGGGCATTTCCATCCACCGCATGGATTGCCCCAATTTCGCCAACCTGGCGGCACTGCATCCGGAGCGCGTGATCGAGACCGACTGGGGCGTGCAGACGACGGGCGTATTCGCCTGCGACATCATCGTCGATGCCCATGACCGCCAGGGGCTGTTGCGCGACATTTCGGAAATCTTCACCCGCGAGAAGCTCAACGTCGTGGGCGTCAATACCCAGTCGAAGCAGGGCAAGGCGCACATGAGCTTTACGGTCGAGATCACCAACCTGCAGCAGTTGCAGCGTACGCTGACGTTGATCCACGAAGTCGAAGGCGTCGTCGGCGTACGTCGCGCCTGATTACCGGAGTGTTCGCATGAAAGGCCATTTTGCCGCCATCGCCCTGATCGTCATCGGCCTTGTCGCGCTGGGAGTCAATCTCGATCTGTTCGAACTCGACCTGGTGGCCCTGATCAGGAAATGGTGGCCGCTGGCATTGATTGCGCTCGGTATCGGCCTGTTCCTTACTCCGGACGATCGAAGCCGGCGCTGACGATCTTGTTGCGGCCGCTGTTCTTGGCCTCGTAAAGCGCCTGGTCGGCCCGGTGCAGCAACTTTTCGACATCCTCGGCCTGGTCGTACCAGTCGGCAATCCCGATTGACAGCGTGCAGTTCAGCGTATTGCCGCTGCCGATGTCGATGGCACCGGCGGCAACTTGCTGGCGCAGCCGTTCGGCAACCAGGATGGCGTTGCCAAGTTCGGTTTCCGGCAGGATGACGGAAAACTCCTCGCCACCCAGGCGCCCGGCGATATCGGTGTCGCGCAGAGCCTGGCGTATCTGGCTGGCGATGGCGGCGAGCACGATATCGCCGGTCCGATGGCCGTGGCTGTCGTTGACCCGCTTGAAATGGTCGATGTCGATCATCATCGCCGAGACCTTGCCGCCATAACGCTTGCTGCGGCTCAGTTCGTGCCGGGCCAGGGTCATGAAATGCCGGCGGTTGTACAGGTTGGTCAATTCGTCGAAGCGGGACAGGCGTTCGAGTTCCTTCTGGTAGTGCTTGATCTGCGTGATGTCGGTAGAAATGCCGCAGATGCCGGTGATCTCGCCGGCCGTGTTGCGGGTCGGAAATTTGATCGACAGGAAGCAGGCTTCGCCTCGCTCGTCGACCAGGGCTTCCTCGGCTTCGATGGTGCGGCCGGTGGCCATGACTTCCTTGTCGACCTGGCGGTAGGATTCGGCCATGGTGGCCGGGAATATGTCGGCATCGGTCTTGCCAAGCGTTTGGGCGCGCGACAGTCCGGTGACTTCCTCGTGCATGCGATTGACCAGCAGGTAGCGGCCCTCGCGATTCTTGACGTAGGTGGCGGCCGGGCTGTTCTCGATCACATCGGCCAGGAAGTTCCTGCTTTCGGCGAGCTTGGTACGCAGGGCCTTCTCGACCGTGAGGTCGCGCACCATGCCGATGAAGAAACGGTCGTCGGGCGTCTCGGCCTCGGTGACGCCCAGATACATGGGAAAGGTTTCGCCGTTTTTGCGCAGCCCGACGACCTCGCGGCTGGTGCCGATGATCTTGCGCTCGCCGGTTGCCGCGTAGTTGCCGATGTATTCGTCGTGCTTGTCCCGGTCCGGGGCGGGCATCAGCATCTTGACGTTTTTCCCCAGGACTTCGTTCAGGGCATAGCCGAAGATGTTTTCGGCGGCCTTGTTGAAAGCCGTGATGCGGCCGACGCGGTCGATACGGACGATGCCCTCCATCGCGCTGTCGATCATCGCAGCGGTCGAGCGCTGGGCCGAGACGATCCGCATCATGGCCTGGATGCGGACATCGAGCTGCAGGGGGTCGAGCGGCTTGGTCAGGTAATCGTCGGCGCCGGCCATGAAGCTGTCGAGCAGGCTGGCCTGGTCCGCATGACTGGTGACGACGATGATGGGGATGCGAACCGGCAGCAGGACCTTCCGAATTTGCCTGATCGCTTCAAGACCGCCCATGCCGGGCATCTCGATATCCATCAGGATCAGTTCCGGCGGCGACTCCTGAAAAGCGGCGACCGCCTTTTCGCCGCTGCGGACGTGGGTTACCGTGTGGCCGTTGCTGCGGAGCAGGTTGCTGATGTATTCGCCGACCGACAGGCTGTCGTCGACAAGCAATATGCGCAATGGATTCATGGGGCAGGCGAGGGATCGTGGGAGATCGAGCGGGTTTTCTTGCCCGCGCAATATAACCAGAAAAATCTGCCGGATAACTTACTCGGACAGATTTTCGATCAGCACGAAAAGCCGGCGATAAAACTCGGCATCGGCAATGGTTTCCTCGCCGACCTTGACCAGGGAGTTCTTGTCCGTGGGCCAGGGAACGGAAATCGAGCCCAGCCCGGTGACCGACAGACCGGTGCTGCTACCGCCCGCTTTCAGTTCGTAACGGGTTTGCAGGGCATTGGCGTAGATCGTGGTGTCGCGGCCAGTGGCCATGCAGGTCAGTGTGATGCGAAGCTGCACCAGATTCTCGGTCTGCGGCTGGAAGGATTTCGAGCCGCGGATATGATTCGGCGTCGTGGCATCCACCTCGTAGGCCTGGCTGAGCAGGGCGCGTTTGCCATATTCGCAGAGAACCAGCGGCGGCAGGTCGCTATGGTATTGGTAAGGCGTTTCCGCATCGAAGGTTTCCATCCTGTAGACCGGTGCCGGCGTGGACTTGCAGCCCGCGGTGGCCAAAAGCGCGGCCAGGATGGTGAAACGGTACAAGGTGGTGCGGAGCATCGGACTTTGAAGCGGGCGGAGATTGAAGCTGGCAATCGGCAAGGTGGCTATCTTAACCCGCCACCCGCCGATATGCCGACGCGGCTCAGGTATATGCCGACGCGGCTCAGGTATTTCCCAGGCTCGCCATCAGTTCGACCTGCGCGTTGTGCGGTTTGTTGCGGTTGGAGCGGCGGCGCTGGTAGATGCCCTGGCAGTTCATTTCCCAGCCTTGCTGGTTGTCGGCCAGGTAGAACTTCAGCCCCTCGGTGATGACGCGCCGCTTCAGCCGGTTATCGAGAATGGGGAAGGCCAGCTCGATGCGCTTGAAGAAATTGCGCTCCATCCAGTCGGCGCTGGACAGGTAGACCGTTTCCTTGCCGCCGGCCAGGAAATAAAAGATGCGGTGGTGTTCAAGGAAGCGGCCGATGATGGAGCGGACGCGAATGTTGTCGGAAAGACCCTTGACGCCGGGGCGCAGCATGCAGACGCCGCGCACGATGAGGTCGATCTCGACACCCGCCTGCGAGGCCTGGTACATGGCATCGATGACTTCCGGTTCGACCAGCGAATTCATCTTGGCGACGATGCGTGCCTTGCCGCCCGCACGGGCGATCTCCGCTTCGGCGCGGATGCCCGCCACGACATTCTGCTGCAATGTAAATGGCGCCTGCCACAGGTGTTTCAACGTGCGGGCCTGACCGAGGCCGGTGAGTTGCTTGAACACCTCGCTGACGTCCCGGGTCACTTCGTCGTTGGCTGTCATCAGGCCGAAATCGGTGTACAGGCGGGCCGTACGCGGGTGGTAGTTGCCGGTGCCGAGGTGGGCGTAGCGCTTGAGGCCGCCTTCCTCGCGACGAACAATGAGCAGCGCCTTGGCGTGGGTCTTGTAGCCGACCACACCATAGACGACATGGGCGCCGACCTGCTCCAGCTTGGTTGCCCAGCCGATGTTGGCCTCCTCGTCGAAACGGGCCATCAGCTCGACGACGACGGTCACTTCCTTGCCGTTCTGGGCGGCGCGGATCAGCGACTCCATCAGCACCGAATCGGTGCCGGTACGGTAGACAGTCATCTTGATGGCCACCACCGACGGGTCGGTCGCCGCCTGGCTCAGGAACTCGATGACCGGCGCGAAGGACTGGTAAGGGTGGTGCAGCAGGATGTCGTTCCTGCGGATGCTCTCGAAAATGTTCGCTCCCTTGCTCAGTCCTCTGGGGGTGCCGGGCGCGAAGGGGCTGAATTTCATGTCGGCGCGATCTACCCAGTCCGGCACCTGCATCAGGCGGACCAGGTTGACGGGGCCATTGACCCGATAGAGGTCCACCGGCTTGAGTTCGAACTGGGCGAGCAGGAAGGCAGTCATGGCCTCCGAGCAGTTGTTGGCGACCTCCAGGCGCACGGCATTGCCGAAGTGGCGTTGCGGCAGCTCGCCCTGCAGCTTGGTGCGCAGGTTGGTGACTTCTTCCTCGTCGACGAAGAGGTCGGAATTGCGGGTGGCGCGGAACTGGTAGCAGCCGAGCACGGTCATGCCGGTGAACAACTCGCCGACGAATTCGTGCAGGATCGACGACAGGAAGACAAAGCCGTATTCGCAGCCGGCCAGTTCCTCCGGCAGCCGGATAACGCGCGGCAGCACGCGCGGCGCCTGGACGATGGCGGCGTTGGAGCTACGGCCAAAGGCATCCTTGCCCTCGAGTTCGACGGCGAAGTTGAGGCTCTTGTTCAGCACGCGCGGGAAGGGGTGCGAGGGGTCGAGTCCGATCGGCGTCAACACCGGGACCATCTCCCGATGAAAGTAGTCGCGTATCCACTCGCGCTGCGCCTCGTTCCAGCCTGAACGGCGCAGGAAGCGGATTCCCTGTTCGGCCAGTGCAGGCAGGATCACCTCGTTCAACTGCTGGTATTGCTCGTTGACCATGGCATGGGCTTCGGCCGACACCAGGCGGAAAGCCTCCTGGGCCGTCTTGCCGTCGGTAGTGACCACCGGGGTGTTGGCGCGTATCTGCTCCTTAAGGCCGGAAACGCGAATCTCGAAAAATTCGTCGAGGTTGCTGGAGACGATGCACAGGAAGCGCAGGCGTTCGAGCAGGGGGGTTCGCTCATCCTGGGCCTGCGCAAGAACGCGGCGATTGAATGCCAGGAGTCCGAGTTCCCGGTTCAAGTAGTTTTCGGCCGGAAAACGGGGTTTCAGGTGGGGGTGATTCATCGCGCAAGCTCCATGTGACTCTTGAAGTATAGGCCTTAAGTCCATCATTTTGTTGCATTAATGTTGCAGCCGCATGACAGGCTTTCTTCGCTTGCCGGTGTTCCTGTCGGTAATGACTGGTGAATTGTTCTCCTCGATTCATTCGCTTGAAACATTTGTTACGTACTGTGTTGTTATTTTTCGGGTTTTACGAGGGGTTTCATGTTGTTTAAGGGGATTTTGTCGATTCGTGCGCGCATGCTGTTGATGGTGATCATCGGTAGTGGCTTCGGCCTGTTGTTGATGGCGGCGGCACTAGTCTCCCTGTCGGCCTTTCGGAGCGATGTCCGCCAGGTATCGAGCGAGGTGGCTGCTACCACGCGTGCCCTGGCTTTGCTCAGCGAAGTCCGGAGTGCGCTGCAAATTCAGCAGCACGGCCTGAACAGCATGGTGCTGCGAAATTTCATGGCGGCCGAGTTCGAAAAAGGACTGGCCGAATACCAGGAGGGGCGGCAGCGTTTCTGGCAGCAACTCGAGGCGCTGGAGACGCAGAACCGGCAGTCGGCGCTGCCGGAAGGCGGGCGGATCGTCGAGATACGCCGGCTGGGCAGCGAACTCAACCAGCTTTACGATCAAGTCCTCGCAGAGAACGAACCGGGAATGCCCAAGTATGCGCTGATGGTAGATGCCGCCATCCGAGACGCGGATGCGCCGCTGATGGCAGCGTTGACCGAGTGCTATGCAGCCATCAGCGGACAGGTATCGGCGAGCGCCGGGCACGCCAGCGACGTGGCCGATGCGCGCTATCGGGAA
This sequence comes from uncultured Azonexus sp., assembly GCA_937983545.1. Taxonomy (GTDB): domain Bacteria; phylum Pseudomonadota; class Gammaproteobacteria; order Burkholderiales; family Rhodocyclaceae; genus Azonexus. The sequence continues at coordinate 2,194 of CALJZP010000024.1, read as the reverse complement.
AACCTCGTTTTCATCCTGCTCGTCGGCGTGCTCGGCGCGCTGATATCGCTGGGTTTTGCCGTCTGGTCGTCGCGCCAGATTCTGCGCCGCCTGGGGGGCGAGCTGGAGCCCGTCGTTCGGGCGACGACGCGGGTGGCGGCTGGCGATCTGACGCAAAGCATCCTCTCCGGAAAAGCTGCCGCCGACTCGCTGGTCGCTTCGGTGGAGCGGATGCAGGATAAGCTCCGCAGCCTGATCTCCGACGTGAAGTCCGGTGCCGAGGTGACGTCGGACAATGCGCTCGCGCTGCAGCGCTCGGCGCGCGAGGTGGCGAGCACGACCAGCCTGCAGAGCAATACGGCAGCAACCATCGCGGCGGCGATACAGGAGTTGACGACGGCGATTGCGGCGATGGCGGGAAGTGCAGGGAATGCCGCCGATGCAGCCAAACAGACACGCCAGACGGCAGTCGAGAGCGGCGAGGTGATTCATCAGGCGATCGACGAAATCGGTTGCATTTTCGAGCAAGCCACGGCATCGACCACGGCCATGGGCGCGTTGCAGGAGCATACGCGGGATATCTCGCGTTTTGCCCAGGAAATCAAGGATATTTCCGAACAAACCAACCTCCTTTCGCTCAATGCCGCCATCGAGGCGGCGCGGGCAGGGGAGGCGGGCCGGGGGTTTGCCGTGGTTGCCGACGAGGTGCGCAAGCTGGCCAACCGTACCTCGGATACGACGTTCAAGATCGAGCAACTGGTAGTTAGCCTGAGCGATGCCGCCGGCCAGACGAACGAAGCCGTCGTGGCGACCGCGGCCCGTGCGCAACGGGGGACCGAGCTGGCTTCGGCGACCGAGGTGGCGATCCGGAAAATCGAGGCGATTTGCGAGCAGTCGGCTCGGGCGGCCAACGAGATTGTCGATGTGCTTGATGAGCAGCGTCAGGCGGCCGAACAGATTGCGCAGAATACCGAACGCATGGCGCAAATGATCGAGCGTGGCGCCCGTGCGGCCGGCGAGTCGTCGGCCTCTGCCGAAGAAGTGGCCTCGCTGGCGGCAAGGTTGCGCGACAGCACCCTGCAATTCAGCGTCTGATAGCGCGACTCGGGGCGCTATCGGTCCGCTCGTGTTCCGGCTCATTGAACGCTGGCCGCCGGGTAAGCGCTCGTTGAGAGAACGCGTGCTTTCAGCAGGCGGTCATTTCGCGTTCGGGCAGAAGTTCGGCACAGGGAAGAGCTTGTCGTACGCCAGGTTGTAGAAGAAGGCATACACGACATAGAGCACGATGAAGCCAATGTCGATAAGCAATGCCTGCCAGAGACTGATGGACAACCACCAGGCCGCCAACGGCAGGACAAGAAGCATCAGGCCGCCTTCAAATCCCAGCGCGTGAATGACACGTTCGCCCCAGGTTTTTTCCAGACGCCCGAGGCGACTCGCCATGATCCTGTCGAATGCCAGGTTGTAGAGATAGTTCCAGCCTGCGGCTATCAGCGATGCGGCCACGGCCAGCCCCCCAGCCTGGTGGGCCTGTATGTCGAAAAGCAGCACGGCCACCGGGACACAGATGGCCAAGCCAATCAGCTCGAATCCCATGGTGTGCCGAATCCGGTCATAAGCTGTTCTCATGTCTTCCTCCATTGACTGCTCGGAGGCGACTTTAATTGGTATGGTAGATATACTGAAGTTATGTTCCATCCAAAAAACAGATAGATGAACTTCTCCATTGAACAGCTGCAAGCCTTCGATGCAGCGGCGGATACCGGATCATTTTCGGCTGCCGCCCGGCGCCTCGGCAAGGCGCAATCCGTCATCAGCACGGCGGTCGCCAATCTGGAGGCTGATTTGGGGGTTTCGTTGTTTGACCGAAGCGGACGATATCCCGCGCTGACGGCGGAAGGAAAGCGCCTTTTGGTAGATGCAAGGCGCATCATCGAAGGGTGTGCGAACTTGCAGGCACTCTCGGGAGAAATAGCGGCAGGGGTCGAACATCGATTGACGCTGGCGGTGGACGACACCTCGCATCTCCCTTGGCTGGAACCGATACTGGGTGCGTTCGCGGAACGTTTCCCGAGTGTAGAGCTTGAACTCTTGTTCCCGTTGCTTGACGACCAGGTCGCCATGCTGCTGAGCGGGCGGGCCCAGATCGGAATCGGCTACGAACAGACGCACGCCCACAAGGAAATAGAAACGCGCTCCATCGGCATCGTCAGAG
>CALJZP010000023.1 GCA_937983545.1 uncultured Azonexus sp. | reverse complement strand
AGGCGGCCATGGAACTCGAGGGGCTGGCGGCGAGGCATGGTCCCGTCGCGCCGCTGCCCGGCGGCTATGTACTGCGCGAGAACGGCAGCGTTCTCGATCTCTCTCCGCTGTTGCCCGCTCTGCTGGGGTGCAAGAACGAGGCGGCCCGTGGTGCCGCGCTGTTCCACGCGACTTTGGCGGCCGGCCTCGGGGCTCTGATCGTTGCGGCGCACGCACGGTCGGCGGAGGCCAAGGTCGCCGTGGGCGGCGGTTGTGCCATGAATGCCGTCCTGATGGCGGCCCTGCGCGACCATCTGCGGGCAGCGGGCATCGGCCTGGTGGAGGCACGCCAGGCTCCGCCCAACGATGGCGGCCTGGCTCTGGGGCAGGCCTGGGTCGCCCGCCGCCAGGGCGCGAACGGGCGGCGCTAGTCGGCGACACGCCGATTCCCGGGGTGCCGGGACGTTGTTCCTGCTTCTCCGGCAGTGCAGTCTGCCACGGAGCCTTGTCCGTGAGATTTAACCGGTGCCGAACTTGACATGAATCGGTATGATCACCCCGACACAATGTTGTCGCTATTCCATCGGGGGGTGGATGATCCGTCGCTGTCTCGTCGCATCGTTGCTGGCATGCAGTCTTGTCTCCTCGGCCGGGGCGACGGGATACGGTTGCGCGCGCACTTACAGTCTGGCCTTGCACGAGCATGGCCTGCTCTACACGATGGCCACCGATACCGGTATCGACAAGGATGTGGCCGATGAGTTGATCCGCCGCTCAGGGTGCAAAGTCATCGTCAGCGTAATGCCGCGTGCACGGATCTGGCAGTTGATCGAGTCCGGCGCGCTCGATTTCAGCTTGTCCGGTATCACCAATCCCGAGCGGGAGAGATTTGCGTCATTCGCCTGGTATTTTTCCAACAAGTACTATCTGCTCGTTCGCAAGGATAGCGGTGTCGTCACGCATGGCGATTTCGAGCGCAATGCCCGCTTGCAGCTGGGCGTAATTCGCAGCTTTCGCTACAGCGAATCGGCGAACCGCCTGGTTGATGGTTTGAGCCGGACCAACCGGGTCAGCCAGGCCGGCGGCCTCGAGCCGCTTTATCAGGCGTTGATGCTCAATCATATCCAGGGGATGATCATCGAGCCTTTCGATTATCCGGCGCTGGATGAAAAGCGGATTCGCGAAGCTTCCAGCATCATCGCCTTCAACGATCCGCCCGTCTTGCACGGGCTGATCATGTCGAAGGCGGCACTGTCGCCCAGCGAGCGGGAACAATGGCGGGCATTGCTGAGCGAAATGCGCAAGGACGGAACCATAAGACGCATTTTCGAAAAGTATTTCAAGCCGGAGATGGCGATGAGCATGGTCAACTTTCGGGAGGGGGAGTGAGCATTCCTCGTCCCTTGGAGATGTCCAGGCTATCGCGCTTGCTGCCCTGGGTCGTCCTGGCGGTTACCCTCTCGCTCACCTGGCTGCTCTGGCAGCATGAGTGCCGGACCAGTCGCAAGGAGGTCAGGGCACAATTCGATTTTGCATTGCGCGATACGGTCAGCCGGGTGGAGCAGCGGGTGGCGGCCCACGAACAGATGTTGCGTGGATTGCAGGGTTTGTTTGCGACGACCGGCCTGAAGAACCGTGGGGCGTTTCGCGACTATGTCGATACCTTGCAGCTCGATGCCAATTTCTCGGGCGTGCAGATTATCGGGGTCGTCGATCAGGTGCCGGGCAGTCAGAAAAAGGCCCATGAGGCGGTCATGCGCGGACTGGGGGAGGCAAATTACGCAGTTTATCCGGAGGGAGATCGCGAGCTCTATACGCCGATCATTCAGCGCGAGCCTCAGCAGGTCCACAATCGGCTGCCTCCGGGGCTCGATATCTGGGCCGATCCGGCCCGGCGCGTGGCAATGGAGCGCGCGCGCAATTCAGGACGGGCTGCCATTACCGCGAAAGTTCGCCTGGCTGTCGACAAGAAGCCTGAAGCACAGCCGGGCTTCATCATGTATCTACCCGTCTATGCCCACGGCCAGCCTCGGGACACGGTTGAGCAGCGACGCAGCCACCTGATCGGCTGGATATACGCGGCATTCTATGTGGAGGACTTCATGGCCAGCCTGTACGGCGCCTCCTTGCCCGGTATCGTCCTCGACATCTACGATGGGGCGGAACCGACGGCCAATGCGCTGATGTACAGCGTCGGCAAGCGCTCCGAACTGGATGGGTATGACGGCCTGCACGCCAACGAATACATGGTGGTGGCGGGACGTACCTGGACCTTGTCGCTGCGCAGCCTGCGCGAATTCGATGTGCGTTACGGTCGCGACGTGGCGAGCCTCATTGCCGCAACCGGATTCGTCCTGAGTCTTTCCCTGGCGCTCCTTTCTTGGTTCATGGTGACCGGGCGCGAGCGTGCCCTGCGACTGGCGGCCGGGATGACCGAAGAGCTGCGTCATATGGCCCAGCACGATCCGTTGACCGGGTTGCCCAACCGGGCCTTGTTCAGCGACCGTCTGGCCAATGAGCTTGCAAGGGCCAAGCGGAACGATGGGCATTTTGGGTTGATTTTCGTCGATCTGGATTACTTCAAGCCGATAAATGACAATTTTGGTCATGCGATGGGCGATCTCCTGTTGCGCCAGGTGGCGCAGCGGATGAAAGAAACCGTGCGTGCCTCCGATACGGTCGGCCGTATCGGAGGCGACGAATTCGTGGTGCTCATGCCCATGTTGGCCGATGCCGAGGCGGCTCGCCTGCTGGCCGAAAAATTGCGCCAGGCGATTGCCCGGCCTTTTGTGCTGGATGGTCGCGAGCTGACCGTTTCATGCAGTCTGGGGGTGGCGATCTACCCGGACGATGGTCTGGATGAAATCACGCTCGCCAAGAGTGCCGACGAAGCGATGTACCAGGCCAAGCAAAGCGGCCGGAACAGGGTGTGGCTGGCGAGCTGAGCAGCATGCGGCGCGGATTGCCTGCCTGGTGATGCATGCGTCTGCCAAAGGGTGTAGTTCCAAAGGCTGACAAGTGTTTGATCACATTGTGTCTTGAAGTGGACGTTTTTCCCGTGTTTTTTTGCTTTCGGCAAACCGTGGGTTTGGCAACTTGCTGAATTGCATGGCTTTTGAAAGCTGGCCTGCCTGTTGCTACATTGAGTATCAATAAAAGCATTCACTAAATTTCAATCAGGCCCTCCCAGCAGAGAAAGATCGTCGGTCAGCGGTGACCACGACGAAACAACAAGGGGAGAAAAATGGCCAATCAAAATCTGATTTCGCTGGAGCGGGATGAGCGCATCGAGGCGGCCGCCAATCGGCTGTCGATGACCCGCCGCGAGTTTTTACAGTTCTGCGCCGCCATGGCGACCACGCTGGGCCTTCCGCAAGGGGCGGATGCCGCCGTGGCCGAGGCGGTCGCGGTCAAGAAGCGCCCGAGCGTGATCTGGCTGCATTTCCAGGAGTGCACCGGGTGCACGGAATCGATCCTGCGTGCCGAGCATCCGACGCTGGACAAGCTCATCCTCGACGTCATCTCGCTCGATTACCACGAGACGCTGTTCGCCGCCGCCGGCCATCAGGTCGAAGCGGCGCGCAAGGCGGCGATGGAAGAGAACAAGGGCAAGTACATCCTGGTCATCGAAGGGGCGATTCCGACCAAGGACGGCGGGGTTTACTGCAAGATCGGCGGCAAGACGGCGATCGAGCTGACCAAAGAATGCGCGGCGGACGCGGCGGCAGTGATCGCCATCGGCTCATGCGCCTCGTGGGGCGGCATGCCCTCGACGATTCCGTCGATTCCCGGTGCAACCTCCAGCCCCACCGGTTCCAGCGGCGTGGCCGAGGTCCTCGGCAAGCCGGTGGTGACCATTCCGGGCTGCCCACCCAATCCATACAACTTCCTGTCGACGGTCGTTCATTTCCTGACCTTCGGCAAGCTGCCCGAGGTCGATCATCTCGGCCGGCCGAAATTCGCCTATTCGCGCCTCATCCACGAAAACTGCGAGCGTCGCGCCCACTTCGACGCCGGTCGCTTCGCCATGGATTTCGGCGATGACGGCCACCGCAAGGGTTATTGCCTGTACAAGCTGGGCTGCAAGGGGCCGGAAACCTACGCCAACTGCTCGGTCATCCTGTTCGGCGATGCCGGTGCCGGCACCTGGCCAGTCGCCTGCGGCCACCCGTGCATCGGCTGTACCGAGCAGGGCGTCGGCTTCACCAAGCCGATCCATACCGTCGCCAAGCTGAAGAACATCGAACCTTCAGCCTTCCTGCCGCGCATCGTCGAGGAAAAGGGCGTCGGCGCGACCCTGGGTTCCGCTGCCGTGCTGGCTGCCGTGGCCGGTGCCGCAGCGGGCGCCGGGGCGATGGTTGCCAGGAACCTCGGGCTGTCGCACAAGGCCGAGGAAATGGAAAAGGCCAAGAAGGACGGCAGCAAAGCCGCCGAATCGACGGAGGTCTGAGATGACCACGAGACGTGATTTTCTGCGCGGCTGCCTGGCCGGCGGCGCGGCGGCGGCCTCGGCCGTGCTGCCCGAAACGGCCTGCGCCCGCGACACGCTGCAGCGCCCGCCGGAGGGCTTGGGCCTGCTCTACGATGCCAC
>CALJZP010000022.1 GCA_937983545.1 uncultured Azonexus sp. | reverse complement strand
GCCCTTCGGGGTCATGGAATCAGGAGCATTCGGCCGCGGCATGCGCCTGGGGGGCGGCGGATGCCAGCGCAGCGGCCGGTTCGCGCCGTTCATGCAGCAGGATGAGCAGCACGCCGAGCAGCGGGACGATCGCTGCCGCGTAGGGAATCATGGCGGCGCCGTAGTGGCTGTCGATGACCGCCCCACCGATGATGCCGCCCAAGGCGTTGGCGAGATTGAAGGCGGAGATGTTGGCAGTGGCGGCCAGTTCCGGCGCGGCACCACCGTGCTTCATGACGCGCATCTGCATGGCCGGCACGTTGGCGAACGAGGCAATGCCGAAAACGAAGGCGGCGGCGAGGAAGGCCCACGGCTGGTGGGCAAAGAGGCCGACGAGGGCGAGCGAGACGATCATCGCCAGCGGCCAGAGGCGCAGCGCACCGTGCAGATTGGCGTCGGCATGCTTGCCGCCGAAGTGGTTGCCCACGACCAGCCCGGCACCGACGACCACGAGTATCCACGCCACTTCTGGGCGGCTGAAGCCGGCGACCTGCTCGGCGACCGGCGCGACGTAGCCATAGAAGGCCATGAAGCCCGTCCAGCCGAGTACGGTGATGGCCAGGCCGGTGAGCAGGCCACGGCTGCGGAAGGCGGCCAGTTGGCCGAGGACGGATGCCGGCTTGCGGTCGTCTGACTGGTGCGGGATGTAACGGGCGATGACGGCGAGGGCGATGGCGCCGAGCGCGGCGACGACGATGAAGGTGGTGTTCCAGCCCAGCCGGTTGCCGATCCAGGCGCCGGCCGGCACACCCAGCACGTTGGCCAGCGTCAGCCCGGCGAACATCTGGCCGATGGCGCGACCGGCCATGCTGTCGCTGACCAGGCGGGTCGCCACGACGGCACCGATGCCGTAGAACGGCCCTTGCGTCAGCCCCGCCAGCACGCGGCTGAGCAGCAGCAGCGCGTAATTGTCGGTGAAGCCGGCGATCAGGTTGCCGACGATGAACAGTCCCATCAGCCCGACCAGCACGCGCTGCTTGTCGAAGCGGGCCAGCCACAGCGTCAGCAGCGGGCCGCCGATGACGATGGCCAGCGCGTAGGCGGTGATGAGGTTGCCGGCCTGGCCTTCGGTGATACGGAGGTCTTCCGCCACGTGCGGCAGCAGGCCGGCGATGACGAATTCGGCGGTGCCGATGGCGAAAGCCGCCAGGGTCAATATCCAGACCCGGAGGGGGAGTTTCTGTTCGGTATTCATGGGAGTTCTCGTAAAGTCAGTTGATCAGGGCGCCGCCTTCGACGTCGATGACGCTGCCGGTGACGAAAGGGTTGTCGATGGCGAACAGGTAGGCCTGGGCGATGTCCTCCGGGCGACCGTGGCGGCCGGCCGGCAGCGTGGCCGCGGCGCGCGCCAGCATCGCCGCGCGGGCTTCCGGTGCCATGTCGCGGTAGGCTGTGGTATCGGTCAGGCCGGGGCTGACGACATTGACGCGCAAGGGCGCCAGTTCGCGCGCCAGCACTTTGGCGACGGCCTCGATGGCGGCGTTCATCGCCGCCTTGACATAGGTGCCGGGCACCGTGCGGCGGGCGACGAAGCCCGAGGTCAGCGTCAGCGTGCCGCCGGGGCGGATGGCGCGCGCCGCCTCGCGGGCGACGGCGAGCGAGCCCCAGAATTTGATGTCGAAGGCGGCCTTGGCCGCCGCCGGATGCACATCGGTGAAGTGCCCGCCGGGCGCTTGCGAACCGGCGGTGACGACGACGTGATCGACCGGGCCGAGACGGGCGAAAAAGGCGCTGACCGTGTCCGGTTGCGCGATATCGACGCCTTCGGCGCGACCGACGGCCTCGACGCGGCCAGGCCGGGCGCGCAGCGCCTCGGCGACGGCACGGCCGATGCCGCCGGTGCCGCCGATGACGACGGAAAGGGTGTCTTGTTGGAATGCCATGCCACTTCTCCAGAAAGTTGAGGTTGGGGACGGGAAGCACATGGCTTTTCCCGATCTGGAGTTAAGACTATCAACTATAATTTTTCCGGAGAATCCGTTAAATTTTGAAAACATAATTCGGAAAAATCGAATGATCTCACTGGAAAACCTGGCGCTCTTTCTGCGCATCGTGGAGAAAAGCGGCTTGGCGGCGGCCGGACGCGAACTCGGCCTGTCGCCGGCCACCGTTTCGGAACGCCTCGCCGCGCTGGAAAGGCAGGTCGGCGCTGCCCTATTGGTACGCACCACGCGGGCCGTCCGGCCGACCGAGGAGGGGCGCCTGCTGGCCGATGGCGCCCGCCGCCTGCTGGCCGAGGCGGATGAGCTGGAAAGCCGGGTCCGGCACGGTGTCGAGCATCTCTCCGGCCATATCCGCCTGAGCGCGGCGGAAGACATCGGGACACGCTGCATCGTGCCGGTCGTCGATGCCTTTCTCGACGAACACCCGCAGGTGAGCGTCGATCTCCACCTGAGCGACGGCTATGTCGACGTCGTCGGGCAGGGCATGGATTTCGCCGTCCGCTATGGCGAACTTGCCGACAGCGGCCTGAAGGCTCGCTCGCTGGGCGGCAATCGCAAGGTCGTCTGCGCTTCGCCAGCCTACGTCGCGGCGCACGGCGCGCCAGCGCACCCGCTCGATCTCGCCGGGCACGAATGCCTGTTGATCCGCTTTGGCGACCAGGTCGGCCAGGAATGGGGGTTTCGCGTCGCCGGCGAGGACATCAAGGTGATGGTGCGCGGCCGTCGCATCGCCAACGATGGCGCCCTCGTCCGCCGCTGGTGCCTGGAAGGGCGGGGCATCGCCTACAAATCCATCCGCGACGTGCGGCGCGACCTCGCCGAGGGCCGGCTGGTCGAACTGCTGGCCGACTATGCCCGGCCGGGCGGTAGCGGCCTGCACATCGTCTACCCCGGCGCCCACGCCCAACCCCGGCGCGTCCGCCTGCTCATCGAGCGCATCGCGGATTACTTCAGCAGCGAGGAAGCCCTGCCGGCTGAAGGTGGTGCGGCGGAGCGAGGCCTGTAGCGTCCGCAGCGCGCCGAACCGCGCCGTGCCTCGCAGCCTGAGCCCTGAGGGCGGCTTTGATGCGCGGCTTTCAGAGGGTCAGCGCAGGCGGAAGCGAACCGGCAGAACGGTTTGCCGTGGGGCGTCTGCCGGCAGCGAATTCAGCGTGCGGGCGGCCCGGAGGGCCGCTTCGTCGAGGATGGGGTGGCCGCTTCCCTGCTCGATACGGGTGGCAACGACCTGCCCGCTCTCATCGATGATCAGCAATACGTGCACCTCGCCTTCCAGCCCCCGCGCAATCGCTTCGGCCGGATAAAACTGGCCCGCCCTGTCGAGTTTCTTCAGCTGTTCGCGGACAGCCTGCGTCCAGGTCTTGGGCGCTTCCGCCTTGCCTCGTGCAGGGGGCGGGCGGGGTGCCGCGGATGTCGTTGGGGGGGGCGGCAGATGCAGGGGCGGGGAGGCGTCCTCCGCCGGGGGCGGTGGGCGCAACTCTGCCAGCAGCGGTGACGCGGCGGGAGGAACGGGCCGGGAACTATCGAGTACGCCCGGCAGGACAGGGAGCAAATGCAGGAAGAGCGACAGCGCCAGCGCAGCAAATAACCGGTAATCGGTTTGGGTCATGAGAAAATGGAGGCTGGCCTGTGGGAATGGAAACGCAATGAGACGGACTGCAAAAAGACTGGTCGCCATGATAATCGGGATGGGAGGCTTGCTGTTGGCGGCGGGCCCGGTTTTTTCGGCGAGTGCGACGCCCGACCCGGTCGCTTTTACCAACAGCATGGAACTGGGCGACGTTCGCCAGGCCGAGCAATGGCTGGATGCCGGCATGTCGCCCGATTACATGGGCAGCCGGATCGGTAGCGGACTGATGATCGGGGCCTGGGAAGGCAAGATCGAACTGATGCGGCTGTTCATTTCGCGCGGGGCGGATATCGATTTTCTCAACGCCAACGGCGAATCGGCGCTGGCCCTGGCCGCGTGGCGCGGGCAACTCGAGGCGGTCAAATGGTTGCTGGAACGCGGTGCGCGGATCAACGCACCGAGCCGGAAATGGTCGGCACTGCACTACGCCGTGTTCAGCGGGCACGCCGAGGTGGCCGATTACCTGATCGAGCAGGGTGCGGATATCAATGCCCAAAGCACCAATGGCTCCAGCGTACTGATGATGGCGGTTTATGAAGGGCATCAGGATCTGGCGCGCAAGCTGATCGAAAAGGGCGCCGATCGGACGCCGAAGAACGATTGGGGCGATGGCGCCCTGGAATGGGCGATGCGCCAGAACCGCCTGGAGATCGCCCGCATGGTCAGCAAGCCGGAAGAGTTCAACATCGCTGTCGCCAAGCCCAAGGAGAGTTGGGGCGAACCGGTGCGTTCCTTGCGCACCTCGAAGGAGCTCGAAAATCTCCTCAATATTCGCGAAACCCTGGTCAAGCGCGGTTTTTCGACCGAGGCGGTGGACAAGCGCATTTCCGTCGAGCGGATGCGTATCGTACGCTCGGAAATGGACAGGACCACGCCGGGCCGGGCCGCCACCATGGAAATCACGGCAAGCCGCACCAAGCCGCAGGAGCAATCGACCCAGATCATTTACGACGACAAGGGCAAGGCCGTGGGCTACAAGGCACCGCCGGCAACTTACTTTGGAACGCCGAAAATGCCGCCCAAGGCACCGGTCAGAAATTACTGAGGCAGCATGGGGCGGACTGGACGGAGGTCCAATTGCAAAGGCTGCCGGGCTGATGCAGACTTCTCGGCATGACAGAGGAAGGAGCCGGCATGCTTTACGTGAGCAGGGACGATCAGGGGCAGATTAGCGAATTGCATTCGACGCCGGTCAGGGAGGCGCAGGAGTTGCTGCCCAGTGATCATCCCGATGTACTCCAGTTTCTCCACGAGCGCTGGCGGCAGAGCGAGCTGGATCAGCTGGACCGGGGCTTCGTGCGGGCTGTCGAGGACTTGATCGAGTTGCTGATTGCCAGGGAGGTGATCATGTTCACCGATCTGCCGGCCAAGGTTCAGGAAAAACTGCTGCGCCGCAAGGAAGTGCGTCAGCAGACCCATTACCTTGGCGGCATGGGCGTTGGTGGCGACGACATCATTCCGCTGTGACGCCTCCCGGCTGCCGACTGGTCATTGACGACGGGGCGGCGTCGCCCCGGCTCAGTGCACCGACATCACGGCCTTGACCAGTTCGGCCAGGGTGCGCACGCCCATCTTCTCCATGACGCGCGCCCGATGGGCTTCGACGGTCTTCATGCTGATGTTCAGGTCGTCGGCGATCTGCTTGTTCAACTTGCCGGCGACGACGAGGTCCATCACCTCGCGCTCACGCTGGGTGAGTTGATCCAGTCGCGACGAAATGGCGCCGTCGCGCTGGCGGCGTTCCGCCTGTTCGCGGTCCAGCCCCAGGGCGCGGACGATACGCGATAGCAGGTCTTCGTTGTGGAACGGTTTTTCGATGAAATCGCAGGCGCCGCGCTGCAGGGCGCTGACCGCCATCGGAACGTCGCCATGGCCGGTGACGAAGATGACCGGCAACTGCGAGCCCAGGCTATCGAGCTTCTCCTGTAGTTCGAGCCCGCTCATTTCCGGCATGCGGACATCGAGTACCAGGCATCCGCGCATGTCGTCGCGATAAGCCTTGAGGAAGGCCTCCGCCGAGTCGAAGCAGGCGACCCTGTAGCCTTCTCCTTCCAGGAGCCAGGTCATCGAATCGCGCATGGCTTCGTCGTCGTCGACCACATGAATGGTTTGTATCTGCTCACTCATTGCTATCCCCGTTGCTTTCCTCGGTCGGTACGGTGAAGTGGAATTCGGTACCGCCATCCCGCCGTGGGCTGACCCACAGGCGCCCCTGATGGAACTCGATGATGGAGCGGCAAATGGCAAGCCCGATACCCATCCCTTCCGGCTTGGTCGTGTAGAAGGGGGCGAATATCTTCTCGACGTCCTCTGCCGCCAGTCCATGACCCTGATCCGAAACGGTGACCTCCATCATCCGCTCGTCGACCAGTCGGGCCAGCAGGCGCAACTGGCGTCGCTCGACCGGAATGTCGTTCATGGCTTCGATGCCGTTCTTCACCAGATTGAGCAGTACCTGTTCGATCATGATGCGGTCAACGACGATGCGTGGCAAGTCCTCGGGGATGTCCACGATGATCTGCGTTCCGGTGCGCTGGGCTTCGATGTCGGCGAAGGCGCGGGCTTCGTCGATCAGTTCCGGCAAGGCAATGGGTTGCCGGTTGGGGTCGCCTTTCTTGACCATGTCGCGCATGCGGCGAATGATCTTGCCGGCCCGCTCTGCCTGGCTCGATGCCTTCTGCATGGCGATCAGCAGGTCGTCCAGCTTGTAGTTGCCGGCCTGCATGCGCTTGACGCAGCCGGCGCAGTAATTGGCGATGGCCGACAGCGGCTGGTTCAGCTCGTGGGCCAGCGACGAGGCCATCTCGCCCATGGTGATCAGTCGCGAGGTTTGTTCCAGGCGCTTCTGCTGCTGCAGGTTGACTTCGTCGATGTGCTTGCGGTCGGTAATGTCGGCGGCTACCTGGACGCGGACGGTACGGCCGTCCACCCAGCGGATGGCGCGTTCGTGCAGGTGATACCAGTGGCCCGACAGGGCATGCTGGATTTCGCCGTCGTAGATTTCGCAGGGGAGTTCCTCGCCGCCGATCAGCGCCGGGTCGTGCAGGTAGGCATCGGGCGGTGGGCGGCAGGGGGCGGTGACCAGCGCCGTATCGCGGCCGACGGCGTCGAATCCGTAAATGTTCTGGAAAGCCCGGTTGGCGAACAGGATTTCGCCGCTCTGGGCATCGGCAACGTGCACGGCCGAATCGAGGCCGTCGATGACCGTGACGAAGCGTTCGTGCGCGCGTTCCAGCTCGACGCGGACCCGCTTGGGTTCGGTGATGTCGTTCAGCGAGGCCATCCAGCCGATCTGCTGGCCGTTGGTGTCGATCAGCGGCGAGAAGTAGAGACGTACGTCAAAGCGTTCCCCGTTCTTGCGCATGATCCGCATTTCGAAGCCGCTGGCCGGTGCCTTTCCGGCCAGGGCCATGTCGATGTTGTTCTGCAGCTTGTCGAATTCTTCGGGCGGCCAGTATGGGTAGGGCGGCTTGATGCCGACCAGCTCGTTTTCGTTGAAGCCGGTCATCCGGCAGAACGAGGCGTTGACGAAGGTGATCCTGCCGTCGAGGTCGATGGCGCGCAGGCCGGTAATGAGGGAGTTCGACATGGCCTGGCGGAAGGCGTAGGCCGCCCGCAGTTCCTCCTCGGTGGCGGCGCGATGCCTGGCGTGGCGGCGCAGCAGGATCAGGGTGACCGTTGCGATCAAGGTCAGGACGATGATCAGCGCGGCAGGCAGGAAGGGGAGCCAGGCACCGCCGCCGCGATAGGCGACGATGTTCAGGCCGAGCCGGTTGTTCGGCAGCTCCAGGTTGATCAGGCCCGAGAGCTGGCGATCCGTCGGCTTCACCGAGGAATTGCTGTAAACCTCTCGGTTGTCGGCGCTGACGACGGTCAGGCTGTAGCGCGTCGTGAAGACGGCGGGCAGCGTGGACCGCAGCAGTCCTTCCAGCGATTGCAGGGCGATGAAGGCGCCCAGATCGGCGCTGCCACGCTGGACCGGCAGGATGATGTCGTGGAGCGCACGCTGGGTGACATCCCGATAGTCCGGGGAAACCAGCTCCCGACGGATGCGCAGCGCTTCCTGCAAGGCACTCAGCCGGTTGCCCTCGATCTGCTCGCCGACAAAGGTTGCCGTCGCTTCGTTGGGCGCTACCCATTCGACCTTGCCGTCGGTATTGACCCAGATGATGGCCTGGATTTCGCTGTTTTCCCGCACATAGCGCGACGCGCGAACCTGGAAGGTCTCGTAGGTCAGTTGCTTGAATTCCTGCTCGCGCCCCAATTCGGCCAGAAAGTCCTGGTGGGCGTGGATGCGCGACTCGATGGTCCGCTCCGCCCAATGCATGTCGCCCTCCAGGGCCGAGCGGGCCGTATCCAGTTCTCGCCACTGGAGTATGGCGGTGACGATGAGCATGGCTACGGCAAAAACGCCGATCGCGAGGTAGGGGGCCAGCCAGGGCCAGGTTTGTTTTGGGGACTTGGACGGGATGCGTGGCAACATGGCCGAATTCTTCGTCCGTCGAGGCATTACGGCCATTGGTACTTACCCTAAGCCGAATGATCGGAGGATACCCGAGCTGTCAGACTGACGCGCTATTCGGGGCCGGCGCCGTCAGCGGGATATTCAGTTCGAATGTCGTGCCCTGGTCGGCGGTACTCGTCACCGAGATGCTTCCGCCGAGTATGTTGGAGGCAATGTTGTGGGCGATGTGCAGACCGAGCCCCGTGCCGCCGCGCCCCATCCGGGTGGTGACGAAAGGATCGAATATGCGCGACAGCATGTCGGGCGCGATGCCGATGCCGTCGTCGCTGATGCGCAGCTTCAGGCGATCCGACTCGGTTTCGGCATGCACCTTGATCGTGCCGCGATCCCGGTCGCTGAAAGCATGGACCGTGGCATTGGTGATCAGGTTGGTGATGATCTGGCCCAGGGGGCCGGGGTAGCTGTCCATCGTGATGGCCGGCGGAATGTCCAGGCTGAGCTTGGCAACGCTGTGCTTGAGCGTCGGGCCCAGGGTCAGGGCGATTTCCCGGACGGCTTCGTCAAGCTTGAAGCTGCGGCGCTGGGAGCTGGTCTGGTCCGCGGCAACCTGCTTGAAACTGGTCACCAGTTCGGCCGCGCGTTCCAGGTTGCGCTCGGCAATCGTCGATCCGGTGTCGATTGCTTCGACGAAACTGTCGAGCACGGAGCGCTTCAGGCCGTTCGCACTGTCTGCGCGGAAGCGCTTGAGAGAGTCCCGCATGGTGCTTACGGCCATTACGCCATTGCCGATAGGGGTGTTCAGTTCGTGTGCCACGCCAGCGACGAGGGAGCCCAGGGAGGCCAGCTTTTCCGAGCGAACCAGTTCGTTTTGTGCAAGTTTCAGATGTTCGACCGTGGTCGATAACTCGGTGTTGGCCTTGCGCAGCTGTTCGGTTCGTTTCTGGACGCGGACCTCCAGTTCGGCATTGAGTTCGCGTACCTCGCCTTCGATACGGCGAAATTCGGTAATGTCTTCGACTACCCAGATCGTTCGCTTGGCGCCGCCGATCTCGACCGCGCGCGCCTGAAGGAGTGCGAGAAATTCGCTGCCGTCCTGGCGGCACATCCAGCTTTCGATCTGGCCGATATCCTGTTTGGCCAGCAGGGAGAGCATCGCTTCGCGGTCGGTGTGGTGCTTCCAGAGACCCAGTTCCAGCCCGGTCTTGCCCACTATCTGGTCGCGCTGATAACCGAACAGCCGCAGGATGGCTTCGTTGGCCCGGGCGAAAACGAAGCTGGGGCTCGGCTCGGTCAGCAGCATGCCGACGGGCGACGATTCGACGATGGTTTCCAGTTCCCGCTCGCGCTCTCGAATCGCATTCGACATGCGTTCGATGTCGGTGGACAGCTGGTTCAGTTCGATGACCGAGCTGCGAGGCCAGTCGCCCCCGGCTTTCCCCTCGACCAGTTGCCGGGCGCGTTCGGCAATGGCGTCGATGGGGCGGGCGGTGCGGGCCGCCCAGATCGGGGCGAACAGCAGGCTGAGCAGCATTAGGGAAATCATCGCGGTGACCCCCAGGTTCAGGGCGGTGCGCAATTGTGGGGAGGCCAGGCCGGCCGGCGTGCGTACGATGAAATACCAGTTCATCAGCGCCGATCTGGATGCAGCCATGTCGTAGGTCCGGCCTTCGAAACGACTTTGCTCGACGGCGTGGAATTTCGTTTGTGCCTGGGAAAATACCGGCAGGTTGGCCACGTTGACCACGCCAATATGTTCGCTATGTTCGGAGTCGGCCAGGATGTCGCCATAGCCGTCGGTCACCCAGATCGACCAGTCGCTCTGATTGTTCGAATCGGTGACCGTCTCGAGGATATAGCTCAAGGGAATTTCGCCGATGATGACCTCCTTGCCGGTCCAGACGCCGATGGCCACGGCCAGGCGATGGGAGGCCGGCGAGAGGTGTTTGTCGCTCCAGACCGTGTACAGGCGCTGCATGACGACCTGGCGAAGTCGGTCGTTGCTGAGGTCGGAACCGATCAGCTCGGCCGCCTGCTTCCGGTTGCTCTTGTTGACGGCGGCATAGGCGATGAGTCCATTGCTGTCGATGTGATAGACCGCCGAGAAAGCGCCTTGATGGATCAGGTAATCCATTTGCTCGCGCGAGGTATCGTCATCCCCGTCCTTGACGTTTGCGGCGATCAGTTCGAGTTGCCCTTGCAGGAAGGACAAGACGCGTTCCGTGTGGCGGGCGAGATTATCGCTGCGCGCCGCCAGTTCGGTTCGGGTTTGCGCGGCAAGACGCGGTTGGTAATAGGCAAGCAGCAGCGCAAAGGCGATCAGCAGGGCGATGGCCGAGGCCGCGATGAGCAGCAGGGTCAGCGAACTCCGGAGATGCCAGCGGGGCCGGTGGATCATGGATTTCGCGTAAAGCGGCCGTTGCGGACGACCGCCATGCTGGCGGCACGTTGTGTGTCGCCGTAGCGGTCGAACTGGATGTTCTCCTGCAATCCGCGGAATGGACCAAGCTCGACCAGTGCATTCTTGAGCGGCATGCCGCTCGGGCGTCGTACTAGCGTATCGAGCAGGACCGTCGCGGCATCGTAGGCAAGTGCGCTGCTGGAGCCCGGCTGACGGCCGAAGCGCCGGATGTAGCGTTGCCGAAAATCGTAGTAGTGCGGCGAATTGTCATCGGCATTGAACGGCATGAGAATCGTCATGCCTTCTACCGATGCGCCGCCCAACTCGATGAGCTGCTCGGTTCCCGCCCACTCGGTGGCGATCAGCGGGATAGTCCGGTTCAGCTTGCGGGTCATTTGGGCGAGGCGCGCCGTGTCGGCGGCGCCGGCAATGAAGGCCAGTCCGTCCGGGCGCGAGGCCAGAAGGTTGTCCACGACGGAGCGAATGCTTTCATCGGCGGAATGGAAGGGCTGGGTCGATATGATCTTTCCGCCGCCCTCTTCGAAGGTCAGGCTGAATTCGTGGAGCCAGCTGTCCGCATAGGTGCGATTGTCCAGGTTGATGGCCACGGCGAGGCGGCGGATGCCGCGCTGCAGGCAGGCCCTGGCGGCCAGCTGCCCGTCGTCGCGCGTGGTCCAGTTGATGCGGAAAAGATAGTCATCCCGGCCGGCGAACTTGCTTGTCGAGACGGTGGGTGAAAGCAGGACCAGTTGCGCGGCATCGTGAAACGGCAACAGAACCTCGGCCATGTTGCTGGTCATCGGGCCGATGACGGCGACGACATTGGCGTCGTGCAATTCGCGGGCCGACTTGACGGCGGTTTCGGGTCTGCTGGCAGTGTCGCGGGCCAACAGTTCGATGTGCCGGCCATTCACGCCGCCTGCCTGATTGTACTGCTCGATCGCCAGCATCACGCCGTTGCGCCCGGCTTCGCCCAGATCGGCCGAGACGCCGGTCAGGTCGCCGACGAAACCGATGCGGATCGGTTCCTTGTCCATGCATCCGGCCAGCAGGATGCAGGCTGCCAGGGCGGCGGCAGGCCGGGAACGGCGGATCACGCTTGTTCCTTGATCCAGTGCAGAAAGCCGGCTTCATCCATCGGGTGGGCGTAGTGATAGCCTTGGGCCGCATGGCAGCCGAATGCGCGCAGGCGATCCCCGGTGGCCTGGTTCTCGACTCCCTCGGCAACGGTCCTGACGTCGAGTTCGTTGCCGAGCATCGCGATGGTCCGGACGATCCGGCTGCCCCGTTCGCTCGAGGCAAGCGAGGTAACGAAGGAGCGATCGATCTTCAAGTTATCGATGGGGAGTTGCTCGAGATAGTTCAGCGACGAATGGCCTGTCCCGAAATCGTCGATGGCGATGGTGATGCCGCGGCTGCGAAGCTGGTTGAGCAGGGAGATCATCGCTTCCAGGCTTTCCTGCGCAATCGACTCGGTAATTTCCAGTTCGAGATGATGGGGAGATACGCCGGTTTCGTCGAGGCTGGCATTGATGAAATCGAGGAAACCCGGCTGTCTCAGTTGAATGCTGGAGATATTGATGGCCATGTGCAGGTCGCTGAGGCCGGCCTGATGGAAGCGTTTCAACGTGCGCAGGGCTTCCGGCAGCATCCAGCGGCCGATGCTGACGATCAGGCCGGATTGTTCGGCGATCGGGATGAACTGTTCCGGTGGCACGAATTCGCCGTTGCGGCGCTGCCAGCGCATCAATGCCTCGGCACCGATGATGCGGCCCGACTGCAAGTCGATCTGCGGCTGATAGGCGATGGACAGCTCGCGCAGCTCGAATGCCTGGCGCAAATCCCTGAGCAGCGAAGTCCGCTGACGAGCGGCTTCTCCGATTTTTGGCGAGAAAGTGATCGACTGCCCGATCCCGAGCGCCTTGGCTCGACGTAATGCGATGTAGGCGTTGTTCAGGGCATCCTGGCTATCGGTGCAGTCCGCACAGGACGCGATGCCGAGGCATACGGAGACCGAATGGTCGATGTCGTCGATCAGGAAGGGATGGGCAAACAGGCGCTGGATGCTGTCCGCTTCCAGAAGCTGGGCAGGGCCGGTCAAGGCAAAGGCGTCGCCGGCGAGACGTGCGATGAACACGCGGCTGTCGAAGAGGGCGCGCAGGCGTTGGGCGATCGCCTGGAGCAACGCATCGCCGTAGGCATGCCCGAGCATGTCGTTGGTTGCCGCGAATTGGTCGACATCGACCAGGGTGATCACGTCGGATGGCGTACCGTGCATTCCCCGGCGATCGA
The DNA here is from genome assembly GCA_937983545.1 of uncultured Azonexus sp. Taxonomy (GTDB): domain Bacteria; phylum Pseudomonadota; class Gammaproteobacteria; order Burkholderiales; family Rhodocyclaceae; genus Azonexus. The sequence continues at coordinate 3,036 of CALJZP010000022.1, read as the reverse complement.
GTTCGGCAATCAGCGCGTTGCGATTGGGCAGGTTGACCTGGCGGTCGACCAGTGCGTCCAGGCGCAGCTCGGTGACCAGATCGATGTTTTTGGCGCAAAGCGCAATATTGGTGCAGAAGATTTCGAGCAGGTGCTGGTCTACATCTCGAATCGGTGCTGTCGATTCGATGTATGCCGCGAAGCCTTCGTCGTTATTCTTGCGGAAGAAGAGGGTGATATCCCGACTGCCGACGATGCTGCAGTGATTGTGCAGAACCTGGCTCAGCGAACGGGCGATATGCACGTTGTCGATTTCTTCCAGGCGGTGCTGGATGAGATGCCGATAGCGGCCGGCCGCCGCGATGACGCGATATTGCTCGGGATCGCCGGCGTCATCGGTCGCGCAGACCAGACCTTCGGGGGCAATGCCGATCAGGCTGGCCAGTTGTGTGATGACGCCATCGGCAAATGCATTCAGTCCCTTTTCGGCGATGAACTGGTTGCTTGCCGACACGATTTTTTCCAGGCCGATGCGGCTTGCGTCGAGGCACTTCAGTTGGCTGTACGAGCGAATGGCCGAGGTGAGGGTGGTGAACAGTCGGGCGTGGGTGAGTTCGCTTTTGGTCTTGTAGTCGTTGATGTCGTAGCGGGCGATGGTGTCCGCTTCCGGAGCCTGTCCCGGCTGTCCGGTGCGCAGGATGATGCGGATGTTGAGCAGCATCAGTTCCTGGCGTATCGCGGCAACCGCTTTCAGTCCGGCATCGTCGCTTTCCATCACCACATCGAGCAGGATCACGGCGACGTCCTGCTCGCGCTCCAGTAGCGCAATTGCTTCCTTGCCGGAAAAGGCGTGGATCAGTTCAAGTTTCCGGCCGAGAATGTCGACGCCGGACAGCGCGAATTCCGTCGCTTCGTGTACATCGCGATCGTCATCGGCAATCAGGATGCGCCAGGTCGGTTCCTGAGCCGAAGACCCCTGTGGCTGTCGCTCCTCTTCGATAAAGACCAGATCGTCGTCCGAACCTTCATCCATATTCGCCCCCGGTTGCGATAATTTGTAGCTTTTGTCAGTTTCACCTATTTGTCCGGGAATGGCAAGCAATCCGGGAGGCGTAGCCGTGTTCGAGCGAGCTTTCGTCGTTTCCCTCTCAGAGCGGCATCCAGCGTGCCAGAAAAGGAACGAGCAAGGCGGTGAGGGCACCGTTCAAACCCATGGCCAATGCCGCAAACGCCCCGCTCTGCTCATTGACCTGAAACGCACGTGCCGTACCGATACCATGCGACGCGACGCCGATCGCAAAACCCCGGATGGCCGGGTCGCGCAATCGCATGGCGTCGAACACCCAGCGAGCGCCCAGGGCACCGAGGATGCCGGTGACGATGACCAACACCGCCGTCAGCGAGGGAATGCCGCCGATTCTCTCGGCAATGCCCATGGCGATGGGGGTGGTTACCGACTTCGGGGCCAGGGAGAGTTGGGTGGTTTCACTGGCGCCAAACAGGCGGCCGACCAACACGGCCGACCCGATGGCGGTCAGGCTGCCGGCGAGGAGGCCGGCCAGCACTGGCCACAGCATGGCGCGCACCCGTTTCAGTTGCATGTAGAGCGGGACGGCCAGGGCGACGGTCGCCGGGCCCAGCAGGAAATGGACGAACTGGGCGCCCGCGAAGTAGGTTTCATAGGCGGTACCCGTGATGCCGAGGAAGGCCACGAGGGCAGTGACGGCGATCAGCACCGGGTTCGCCAGCGGATTGCAGCCGGAACGCTGATAAATCCGGAAGGCGCCCTGATAGGCGAGGAGGGTGATGGTTAGGCCCATTAGCGGCGAGGCCGCGAGATAAACCCAGATTTGCCCGATATCCTGCGTCATGCGGCGTCTCCCGTCGCACCGGCATTACGCTGGCACAGTTTCATCACCAGAGCCGTGACGATCAGCGTCACGGTCGTGCTGATGAGCAGGGAGAGCAGGAGCGGCAACCATTCGGCGGCAACCCGGTGCAGATGAACCATGATGCCGGTGCCGGCCGGAACGAAAAGCAGGGAAAGATGCTGCAGCAGGTTCTGGCTGCTCGTTTGCAGCTCCGTACTGGGGCCCTGGCGCAAGAGCAAGGTGAAAAACAGCAACAGCATGCCGAGTACCGGCCCGGGGATCGGCAGGGCGAGGCTGCGGGCGACAAACTCGCCGGCCAGTTGGAAAATGAGCAGTTGTGTCAGTGCGGAAAGCATCGTGTGGTCTCCAGAAACGATGCTTCAAGTTTATTGCATGGATTGTGTAGCCAATAGAGGCCTAAAAGTCTGTTTGTCTTTTACAAAAAGTAATTAATCAAGCAGCGAAGGCATGCCCCAGGGTGCGTACGGCGATACCCAGGCAGGCCCCCGCTGCGGCAGGCTTCCAGATAGTGGCGACGCGCCGGCCTGCGGAAATGAGGACGGCAACGCCGGGCAGGTCGAATGGCGAGATCAGGAAGCCTGCGCTCGCATTGAGCAGTTCAAGGCTGACCTGTCCGGCGCGCCGCATCTCGTCCATGACCCCCATCATCGCCGTGCCGCCTGCCAGATACTTGGTCAGGGAGGGCAGGATCAGGATGGGATCGATGCCGACCAACTGCAGGCCGGGGGCAATCCAGGCCGTCAACGCATCGATGGCGCCGAAGCGTTTCAGGGCGGTCACGGCCACCAGCGAGAGCACCAGCATGGGAATCGCGCCGACGGCGATCTTGAACGCCTCGGCACCCGCGCGGTTGATGACATCGAGTATGCCCTTGGCGGTTTCGGCAACCGGGTGGTGCAGGGTTTCGTCGACAACGGCCTCGCTGGCCGAGAGGTTTCGGCCAAAGATATAGTAGGTGGCCGCCGCCGCGCAGAGTCCGCCGATCAGGGAGTAGGCCAGCAGCGGTCCAAACCGGAGACCCATGGTCAACATCGGAAATGCTGCGTTGGCCTGGGCCATGGCGATTCGCAGGGGGTCTATATCCAGACCGGTAGCCTTGGTCACCTGGGCCAGCGCCAGGGTGTCGCTCCCAATTGAACAGCCCAGGTCCAGGACATGGTCAAAC
>CALJZP010000021.1 GCA_937983545.1 uncultured Azonexus sp. | reverse complement strand
TCATGCCGGCCTGGCGCATGGCGCCTTCCGCCGACCGGCCGGCTGCGGCGCCGGCCACCCGACTGCTGGAAGACCTGCCGGCGGTCGATCCGTTGGATGGCAAGGCGCGCAGCCTGAGTTTCCTGCTCGACAGCCGGCTGGCGACCGACGGCATCGTCGTGCTGCGCAACGGAAAAATTGTCGCCGAGCGCTACCGCAACGGCTTGGTATATGACCGGCCGCGCCCGCTGCTCGAGGCCACCCGCCCGCTGCTCAACCTGCTCGGGGCGATGAGCGTCAACCAGGGCAAGCTCGCCACCGACAAATCGGTTTCCCGCTATATCCCGGACTTCGCCAACTCGGGCAGCCTGCGCAAGATATCGATTCACCGCCTGCTCGACGGCGACGAACGCCTCGCCTGGAGCCCGGAGGAACTTGCCGACTGGCGGCAGGCCGCCGGCTGGACCGGGAACGAAGCCGGCAAGGGCGTCCGGACCTGGCTGGCCCAGCCGAATCTCTGGGACAAGCCGCTACGCACGGGGCTGGATGCCGGCACCACGGCAACGCCCGAAGACGACCTGCTGGCCTGGACCCTGGCCGAAAGCAACGGCCGGCCGCTGGCCCGGCTCTTCTGTGAGCAACTGTTGCTCCCCGCGCAACCGGAGCACGAGGTGCTGTGGCTGAGCGATGCCCAGGGTGTCGAACTGGCGAACGGCCTCAGCCTCTCGCCACGCGATTTCGCCAGGCTCGGAAAACTGCTCGTCGAGGCGCGCAGCAGCCGCAAGCGAGCTAGGATACCCGGATGGTTCATCGAAACCCTGCTGGCGTCGTCCGGTATCCGTGCAGGCGACATCCAGGGCTTGCCCAAGGGCAGCGAGCGACGCTACGGCTTCGTCCATCTGGGTGGCGCGCCCAATCGCGTCGCCCTCGTCGGCACGCACGGCACCAGCCTCTACCTGGATTTCGACAAACGCCTCGTCATCGCCAGCTTTGCCAGCTACCCGCAGGCACATACGCCGGCCATGCTGGCCTTGCTCGAACAGGTCTGGCTGTCCATCGAACACGGACTGAAACCCGTCGGAAAGCGCTGATCAACCTTCGCCGGGCGCCGCGCGGCAACGGGTCAGTCCGGAATCGACCGCAAGTAGGCGTCGATCGCGGCCAGCTGCATCGGCCGCGCGAACAGATACCCCTGGAACGCGTTGCAGCCGCAACCGGCCAGCGCATCCCTCTCCGCTTCCGTTTCAACCCCTTCGGCCACGATGTGCAGGTCCAGGGACTTGCCCAGGAAGATGATGGCGCGTGGAATGGCCATTGCCTTGCTGCCCCGGTCGCAGCCTGAAACGAAGGAGCGGTCTATTTTCAGCGTGTCGATCGGCAGGCGCTGCAGATAGCTCAGCGACGAATAGCCGGTGCCGAAATCGTCGACGGCGATCCGCACCCCGAGGGCCTTGATCGACCTCAGCACACGGATGGTGTGCTCGACATCGCCCATGATCATGCTTTCCGTGATTTCCAGCTCAAGACACGCCGGCGGCAGGCCGGAGGCAGCCAGGGCATCGGCGACCATGGCCGGTAGGCCGGGCTCCTTCAATTGCCGCGCCGACAGATTCACCGCGACGCCGAGCGCCTCTCCATCCACCAACGGCCAGTTCGCCGCAGCGTGGCAGGCGGCGTACAGCACCTGCTCGCCAATGGCCAGTATCTGCCCGGTTTCCTCGGCCAGCGGAATGAATCGATCCGGCGTCACCAACCCCCGCCCGGCGCTGTTCCAGCGCACCAGCGCCTCGAAGCCGCGGACCCGTCCCGCCGCGTCGGTCTTCGGCTGGTAGACCACCGTCAGTTCATGGCACTCGATAGCCCGTTGCAAGGCGTTTTCCAGGACGAAACGCTCCTGCGCCATCTGGTTCAGGTCGCGCGTATAGAAGTAGTACTGTCCCTTGCCGGTTTTCTTGGCGTGATACATCGCGACATCGGCAACCCGCAGCAGGCCATCGAGATCCGATGCATCGTCGGGATAGACGCTGACCCCGATACTGCAATTGATGCGCAGGGCGTGCCCCTCCAGGGTCAGCGGCGCCTGTACCGAGGCCAGCAGGCGCTCCAGCAGTTGCCGGGTAGCGTCGCCCGATGCCTGTTCGCCGATGATCAGCACGAACTCGTCGCCGCCGTAGCGGGCCACGGTATCGATACCGCGCAACGACTGGCGCAGGCGGCCGGCGATCTCGATCAGCAACTGGTCGCCGGCCGTATGGCCGAGGCTGTCGTTGATCACCTTGAAATTATCGAGATCGATGAAAGCCAGCGCGACCTTGCTGTTCTGGCGACGGGCCAGTTGCACCGCCTGCTGGAGGCGATCCTGCAGCAGGTTACGGTTGGGCAGACCGGTCAACGGATCGTGCGTCGCCTGATGCTGCAGCACCGACTGGTAGCGATGCCTTTCGGTGATGTCCTCGACCGTACCCTCGTAATAAAGCAGCGCACCATCCGGCGCACAAACGGCATGCGCGTTCTCGGAAATCCAGATGCGCCGGCCATCGCGGCACACAACCTCGGATTCGAAATCGCTGACCTGGCCGTCGCGCTGGATGAGCCGCTTGAAATCCTCGCGCCGGCAGGGATCGACATAGAGACCGGTAGCGATATCGGCAAGACTGGAAATCAGGGATTCCGGCGTCGGGTAGCCATAGAGCGTAGCCAGCGCCTGGTTGGCCGCCAGGTAGCGCCCGCTCTCGCTGCTTTGGAACATGCCGATCACCGAGTTCTCGAAAATACTGCGATAGCGCAGTTCGGTTTCCGCCAGCTGAATCTGCGCCTGAACCCGATCGGTAATGTCCTCCAGATAGCCGTCCAGGACCTTGCGCCCGGCCTCGTCGCGCAGCCCGGCCCCCCGTTCCAGGACCCACTTTTCCTCGCCGTCCCGGCACAGGATGCGGTACTCGATGCGGTAGCGCACACCGGAGTCGAGTGCTGCCAGGATCGTGCCCCGCACGGCGGCGCGATCTTCCGGATGTGTCAGGGACTCCAGCGACAGGCGGGGATTCCCGACCATGTCGCGGGCCGAGTAGCCGGTCAGTTCCCGGCATCCCGGGCTGACCGAAATCAGCGTCCAGTCGTCGTCGACCAGACAGCGGAAAAACATGCCGTCCAGATTCGAAAACAGGCTGTTCATGGCAGATACCCCCCACCGCCCGGGGGCTGTGCCGCCCGGCTCCGCTTTCAAACCCACCCGCCCGGCCAAAGGCGACAACAACCCGAACCTAGGCATGCTGCAATGGAAGGGCATCCCCATCCTTGGCCCTCCTGTTTCCGGCTGCCGCCAATTCGGTGCCGCTCTCATTGATCCAGGCAAACACGCTGTCGATCGCTGCGGTGGCAATATCGAAATATTCCTGCGCCGCCACACTGATGCCGGAACGCAACAGCATCCGCGTACGAAGCACGCGAGCCATTTCCTGCACGGCCAGCGCCGCCTTGTCGGCTTTTCCTCCCTGGCCGCCGACCTCGTTGGCCTGATGAAGCAAGGCCTCCGCCCGCGCCACCAGAAACATCAGACGAACCCGCGCCACGGCAGAACACCCCCGCTTTGCAGCGACACTGGTTCCCAAGGCCCGGGCCTGCCCCAGGCACTCGCTCAAGGCCGGCAGGCGGATGGCGAAATTGCGCACCAGACCACGAGTGCGTCGGTCGCCCGGCAGCATCTCGAGCCGTGATTCGCCAAGTGCGGCAAGCCATTGCAAGAGCTGATCGACGAGAAGGCTATGCTGGGCCGTGCTTTGTTCGACGGACAATCCACCCAGTTTTTCCCGCAACGCTTCCCATTGAAACCTGAACAGCGACAGATCGTTCTGGGTGAAGCAGGGATGCGCCCGCCCCTCTTCCTCCCGCGCCATCTCCCGCAAGGAGGGAATCAGCGCCTCTATCTCGCACGCCTTGCCGTCGAGCCGCGCCAGAAAAGCCCGGTCGCCGGACAACAGGGCCGAGCTCATGCCGCGATGTTGCTGAAAATGGCCGATCAGGGCCAACAGGGAACGACACGCCGCCAGCGTAGCGAGCAGCGACTGCTCGGCCATTTCCCGGCAGCGAAGGCGATAGCGCCTTGTCCACGCGGCCAGAATGCCGCCGGCCAGCGCCAGCATCGCGTAAATGATCCAACTCATGGCACCCTCACTCGTATTGGCATTCTTCAACGCCCCGGTCAATTGAACGGCCGGTTCGCCGAGATAAAGGGATAGCTCGCATGGCAGGTACTCGTCGCTGGTGTTGGCCGCTTGGGCAAGCGGCGCAACATTGCGAGCGACGCTCGGGTTCCGGGCGGACTGTCAGCGCACAACGGCGCCATGCATTCAGGCAGGCGCTCGAAGCCGGGAACGATTCACTCCTCGTCATATCAAGTGGACACAAAGTAATGAAATTGCCAATCACCAAGCAACTCCCTTGCCACAATGCGTGCAAAAATTTTTAACCAACAAAATCAATCGATTAAAAATACACAGCATGGCAACAGCCATCAAAACCCCATTCTGCCGCTTCCCGCGCGGCGAGCCGGATCGCTGCGCCGCACCAAACCGGTGCCGAGAGCCCCCCGAAGATGACGCGACAGCGCCTCCTCCGAAAAGCCTATCCGGATGCAGCCTTGCCCACCGGCTATAATTGACGCTTTGCCACGCAACGAGAAGAACGTCATGGAAGCAGAACAGCTCAACAGCATCTCCAACAAGCTCGACGATCTGGCGCAGCGCGCCGCCGAGCTTCGGAGGTATCTTTGACTACGATCACAAGCGCGAACGCCTGACCCTCCTCAACCAGGAGATGGAAGATCCCAAAATCTGGGACGATCCGAAACGCGCCCAGGAACTGGGCAAGGAAAAGAAATCGCTGGAAGACATCGTGCTCGTCCTCGAAGCCGTCGATAACGGCGTCAACGACGGCCGCGAACTGTTCGCCATGGGCAAGGAAGACAACGACGACGACACGCTGCTCGCCGTCGAGGCCGACAACGCCGAGCTGGAAAGCAAGCTCGCCGCCCTCGAATTCCGCCGCATGTTCAACAACCCGTCCGACCCGATGCCCTGCTTCCTGGAAATCCAGGCCGGCGCAGGCGGTACGGAAGCCCAGGACTGGGCTTCGATGTTGCTGCGCATGTACCTGAAGTATGGCGAGAAGAAGGGCTTCACCGTCGAGGTCATGGAAGAGTCCGAAGGCGACGTGGCCGGCATCAAGAGCGCCACGGTCAAGTTCACCGGCGACTACGCCTACGGCACGCTGCGTACCGAGACCGGCATCCACCGCCTGGTCCGCAAGTCGCCGTTCGACTCCAACGCGCGCCGCCACACCAGCTTCACCTCGGTGTTCGTCTTCCCGGAAGTCGATGACTCGATCGAAATCGCCATCAACCCGGCCGATGTGCGTACCGACACCTACCGCGCCTCCGGTGCCGGCGGTCAGCACATCAACAAGACCGACTCCGCCGTCCGTCTGACCCACGTGCCGACCGGCATCGTCGTGCAGTGCCAGAACGACCGTTCGCAGCACCGCAACCGCGACGAAGCCTGGCAGATGCTGCGCGCCCGTCTCTACGAGTTCGAACTGCGCAAACAGCAGGCCGAACAGCAGAAGCTGGAAGACGCCAAGTCCGACATCGGCTGGGGTCACCAGATCCGTTCCTACGTGCTCGACCAGTCGCGCATCAAGGATTTGCGGACCAGCTTCGAAACCGGTAACACCCAGGCCGTGCTCGACGGCGATCTCGACGGCTTCATCGAAGCCAGCCTGAAACAAGGCGTCTGAGGCCCGGGGTGAGTCAGCCGTGACTCGCCTCTTCGCCTGCCTGGCCGGCGGGCTGCTCTTGCTCGTGCTGGCCGCTGGCGGCCTGTTTCTGGCGGCGCTTGAAGAGGCGCCGCTGGTGGAGCGCAGCGAGAACATCTCGCCGGCAGCCATCGACCAGGCACGCCGGCTGTTCCACACCAACGATCCCCGCCGTCTGCAGCCAGGCGAGGCCCGCCACACGGCAATCCCCGCCACGCTGATCGACGAAGGCGTCAACGCCCTGGCCAGTCGCGGCCTGAAAGCACGGGGTGCTTTCGTCCTGAGCGGGGAAACGGCCGAAATCCGGCTCACTCGCCGCATCCCCCTGATTCCCGGTGCCCCCTTCCTCAATCTGAAAGCCAGCATTCGCCCAGGCAGCGGCGAGCCGAAAATCGACGCCGCCTCGATCGGGCAGACCCGGATTCCCCCCGCCGTTGTCGAAACCATGCTGAACATCGCCGCCGACGCAAGGGGTTACGGCCCGGAGTGGCAACTGGCCCGCAAGGCGATCCATCAACTGACCTTCGATCCGGCGCGCCGCCTGATCATCGTCGGCTATACGTGGGAACCTTCCCTGCTCGACCGTGCGCGAGCCATCGCCTTCTCGCCCGACGATCTGGTGCGCATTCGCTCCGCCCAGGAATCGCTGGCGGGACTTCTCGATCACTACGCAGCGGGCCGCCGCATACCGCTCACCGGCATTCTGCAAACCATGCTGGAGGTGGGCGGCAGCGACCAGCGGGAAAACCGGCGGGCCGCCTTGCTCGTCCTCGGCATTTATCTCGCCGAGAAAAACATCTCGTCGCTGATACCGGAAGCCCGTGACTGGCCGCAGTTGCGGCCGGTCGTCATGATGCTCGCCGGACGCAACGACAGTGCCCAGCATTTTGCGGTTTCCGCCATGCTGGCCGCCTGGGCCGGCGAGCCTGTCGCCGATGCCATCGGCCTCTACAAGGAACTGGCCGATGCCCGCCACGGCAGCGGATTTTCCTTTGCCGACCTGGCTGCCGACCGTGCCGGCACCCGCTTCGGCGAATTGATCAACCGGCGCGACCAGCGGCTGAGCGCCTTGTTGAACCACGAGATCCACGACCGAGACCTGGTCCCGCCGCTTGGCGACCTGCCGGAATCGATCAGCGCCGTCGCTTTCCAACGCCATTTCGGCAGCACATCCAGTCCCGCCTATCGCCAATTGACGGCCGAGATCGAGCGGCGCCTCGACGGCATGCCCCTTTACCAGCCAGCGCAACGATGACCGGCAATCTGTATTCCGACCTTCCCGCTTCGCCCCGGCAGGACGAGCTGTTCCAGGAACTGCTCAAGCGCCCCGGATTGCGTATCGAGCGCATCGTTTCCACCGGCCAGGCCAGCCCGAGCGGATTCTGGTACGACCAGCCGGAAGGCGAGTGGGTGCTGCTCCTGCAGGGCGAGGCAGTTATCCGCTTCGAGGATACGGCGAAACCGCTGGCGTTGGTGCCCGGCGATTTTCTGGAGATCGCCCCGCACCGACGACATCGGGTGGAATGGACTCATCCCGACCTGACGACAGTCTGGCTCGCCATTCACTACACGCCCTGACCTCGGAAAAGGCGCGACCGCCCGCGCCGGTCAGGTCTCGGAAAGGAAAGTCCTGGCCGAGGGACGGCCGGTCGATCTGCGAGCAATCCGGAGCCATCGCAAGAGCACGGAATTCAATACCCGGGCCTGGATCGGCTTCGGGATGAAATCGTTCATGCCCGCTTCGAAACAACGCTGCCGGTCGCCCTCGAATGCATTGGCGGTCACGGCGATGACAGGAAGTCCCGCCCGGTCCGGCATGGTCCGTATCAGGCGGGTAGCCTGCATGCCGTCCATATACGGCATCTGAACATCCATCAGGACCGCCGCGTAGTCACGCTCGCGAACGGCCCGCACGGCCTCGAGGCCATTCTCCGCCACATCGACCTGCATACCGGTGGCGGAGAGCATCGCCAACGCCACCTCCCGATTGACCTGATCGTCGTCCACCAGCAGCAAGCGCTTGCCGGCAAAGTGCCAGGCAATATCGTCCAGCGGCAATTCAACCTGCGCAGGAAGCGCGGCACGCGGCTGGCCGGCTCTCGCCAGCTTGACGACAAACCAGAAGGTGCTACCCGTTCCGGGAGCGCTGGTCACGCCCACCTCGCCTCCCATCAATTCGACCAGTTCGCGCGTGATGGCCAAGCCGAGTCCGGTACCGCCGTAACGGCGGGTGCTCGAGCCATCGGCCTGGCAGAAAGAGTCGAAGATGCTGTAGAGGTATTCCGGCGCAATGCCGATCCCGGTGTCGCGCACTTCGAAACGCAACTTACAGAACGATTCGGAATCCTCGATAACCGAGGTGCTCAACGTGACGCTGCCGCGCTCGGTAAACTTGACGGCATTGGAAGCGTAGTTGAGCAACGCCTGGCTCAGACGAACGGGATCGCCGAGCAAATCGGACGGCAACGAAACAGCCTCGACAAGGAAGCTGAGCCCTTTGCCGGCCGCACGTTGCTCAACAGCCGCTGCAACCCCGGCCAGCATGCTGTCGATGGAGACGGGCACCGACTCCAGTTCCAGCTTACCGGACTCGAGTTTCGAAAAATCCAGAATCTCGTCGATCAAGCCGACCAGCCTGTGTCCTGCCGCATCGATATGCTCGACTTGTTCGCGGGCATCGCCGGTCAGTCCCTTTTGCTTGAGCAGGAAGGACATCCCGACGATGGCGTTCAACGGGGTCAGGATTTCATGGCTGACGTTGGACAGGAATTCCGATTTCATTCTTCCAAGCCGGGCAGCCGAATCCCTGGCCGCCTCCAGCTGATCGGCCAGCGCCTGTTCGTCGCTGACATCCCTCGTCAGCAGGGCAAATCGGCGCCCGCCATCGGCCGGTTCGATTTCGAGGGACGACAGTTGCAGGGGGAAAACATGCCCATCGACCCGCCGCCCGGTGAAGCGCAAACGCTGGATATCCTGCTCGCCAATCAGCCAGCACAGCGACTCCATGCATTTGGCGCCGTCCCGCTCGTTCATCAAAAAATTGGCAAAATTGCGACTCCCTGGATTGCCCGCAATGCCGAACATGCGTGTGGCGTTGTGGTCCATGGACAGCACGAACCCTTCCTCATCGACTACCGTCACACCGAGCTCGGTTGCCTGCAGGAGCTTGTGGCTGCGTTCCTCGGCGCGCTCCCTGGCGATCAGATTGCCGATCCGGGCACGCAATTCGACCGGGAAAACCGGCTTCGCCACGTAGTCGTCGATACCCAGGTGAAACAGTTCGACACGCCGCTGCGGCGTATCGAAAGCGGTCAGCGCGACAATCGGAACTTCACCCTTTGGCGGGGATTGCCGCCTGATCCGGTTGATCAGGCGCGCCCCCGTCATGTGCCCGCCAAGCACGATGTCGGTCACCACCAGATCGTAATCCTCGCTCAGGAACGCAGGCCAGGCTTCGTCGGCGGAAGCGAAGGCATCGACCTCCGCCCCCCATTCGCGTAACTGCGCGGCAAGCGCCAGACGCTGCTCCGGCGCATCCTCGACATAGAGAATCCGGCACCGCAAAGGCTGTTGCGCATCGAGAAAATGGCGCGCAAAGACCACCAATTCCTCCAGATCCTGCTTGCGAAAAATTTCGGTAATGCCCGCACGCTCGGCATCCATCGCCATTTCGGCACTGGGGCTGCCGGTCAGCAGCACGATGGGCGCAATCGGCACCAGACCATCAGATCGCAATTGCCGGCCAAGCGACACCCCATCGCAGTCGCTCAGCTGACCGGAGATCACCACGAAATCCGGCGTTTGTGCGGCTGCCTCGGCAAGCGCCTCCATCCGGGTCGCCGACAACACGAAGTCGACACCACGGAATCGATTGAAGCTTTGCTGAAGTATCTCCCGGTACAAGGGAGAACTCTCGACGATCAGAACTCGCACAAAACACCTTTTCTGCCAATATCGTTAAGAATAATACCATTCCGCACAAAGTTTTACAGTGTTTCATGCAGCCTGAATTTCGATCTTTTCATATGGCTGCTTTGGAAATCCCGCCGGACACCGTGGCGAGATGCCAACACTCACTAAAGCGGCTTCGTCCAGCACGGCCACGCGCATCGCCGGCCTTGTCCTAAGGTAGCGAAATCGGCGAAAATTCAGGGTTTTAGCGGCCGACCGCAGCAAACCCAATTTTCAAGGATTCCCCATGTCCCAAACCGACAACGCCGAACAGCCCGTCCAGCAGGATGAGAACCACATCATCGCCGAGCGCCGTGCCAAGCTCGCCGAGTGGCGCAAGACGGGCCAGGCCTTCCCGAACGACTTCCAGCGCGAGAACACCGCCGCCAAGTTGCATGAAGGCTACGGCGAGAAATCCGCTGAAGAACTGGAAGGTCTGCCGGTCGAGGTCAAGGTCGGCGGCCGCATGATGCTCAAGCGCGTCATGGGCAAGGCTTCCTTCGCCACGCTGCAGGACGTTTCCGGCCGTATCCAGGTTTACGTCGCCCGCGACAAGGTCGGCGAAGACGTCTATGCCGCCTTCAAGGGCTGGGACCTCGGCGACATCCTCGGCGTCGTCGGCACGCTGATGAAGACCCGCACCGGCGAACTGACCATCCAGGCCACCGAAATCCGCCTGCTGACCAAGTCGATCCGCCCGCTGCCGGACAAATTCCACGGCCTGTCCGACCAGGAACTGAAGTATCGCCAGCGCTACGTCGACCTGATCATGAACGAGGAAACGCGCTTCACCTTCCGTGCCCGCTCGGCCATCGTCCAGTCGATCCGCAACTACATGACCGGCCACGGCTTCATGGAAGTGGAAACGCCGATGATGCATCCGATCCCCGGCGGCGCCTCGGCCAAGCCCTTCGTCACGCACCACAACGCGCTCGACATGCAACAGTTCCTGCGCATCGCGCCGGAGCTCTACCTGAAGCGCCTGGTGGTCGGCGGTTTCGAAAAGGTTTTCGAAATCAACCGCAACTTCCGCAACGAAGGCCTGAGCCCGCGTCACAACCCGGAATTCACGATGATGGAGTTCTACGAGGCGTATGCGAACTACCATACGCTGATGGACTTCACCGAAGGCCTGCTCCGCCACGCCGCCCGCGAAGCGCTGGGCAAGGAAGTCTTCATCTACCAGGGCCGCGAACTCGATCTGTCCAAGCCCTTCCATCGCCTGACCATCAATCAGGCCATCCAGCGCCAGCATCCGGAATTCTCCGATGCCGAACTGGCCGATACCGAGTTCCTCAAGGCCAAGATCAAGCACTTCGGCGAGCCGGTCAAGCCGGGCGGCCTGGGCAGCCTGCAACTGCAGCTGTTCGAAGCCTGCGCCGAAGCCCAGTGCTGGGAACCGACCTTCATCATCGATTACCCGGTCGAAGTCAGCCCGCTGGCCCGCGCTTCCGACACCAATCCGGAAATCACCGAGCGCTTCGAGCTGTTCATTGTCGGCCGCGAAATCGCCAACGGCTTCTCCGAGCTGAACGATGCCGAAGACCAGGCCGCCCGCTTCATGGAACAGGCCAAGGCCAAGGATGCCGGCGACGAGGAAGCGATGTACTACGACGCCGACTTCATCCGCGCACTGGAATACGGCCTGCCGCCGACCGGTGGCTGCGGCATCGGCATCGATCGCCTGATCATGTTGCTGACCGACAGCCCGGCGATTCGCGATGTGATTCTTTTCCCCTCCATGCGCCCCGAATGATGCGCGGCTGCGCTTGCCAACTCGGCGTTGCCGGTAGCCTTGCATAGCACTGCTATGCGGCGGCTGCCGGCGCCTTGATTTGGCGGCGCTCGCTCACGCATCGGTTGAAATCCGAGCATGCAAATCCGCCAACTGCAGATCGCCCATGACGCCCTGCAGGATCGCCTGATCCTGCGGGTATCGACGCAGGCGGACGAGGAGTTCCGGGTCTGGCTGACCCGGCGCTTCCTGCGCGAATTGTGGCCGCACCTGACCAAGCTGCTGGCGCAGCCGCAAAACAGTATCCCGCTCGTTCCAAGCGCCGACGACATGCCGGCACCGCCCAGTTTCGAACAGCCGTTCCGCGACGACAAGGCAACCTATCCGCTCGGCTCCAATCCTCTGCTGACCAGCGAAATCAAGGTCGATACCCTGGCTGACGGCAGTTTCCACCTGACTTTCCGTGAAGGCCGCGAGCGCAGCTTCGATCTCGGCCTGACGCCCGACCTGCTGCAGGCGCTGTGCGCCATGCTGAGGGCGGCCGCCGAGCAGGCCCAATGGGGCCTCGATATGGCATACGCCGCGCCCGCCACGACCCAAGCCTCCGCAGGCAAAATCGCGTCACACCTCCATTAAGCGATGGACAAGCTGCAGCCGGCCCGTCTCGCACACACCCCAGACGGCACTCCCATTTCCGCTGCCGGCTGCCCCCTGCCACCGGCAACCTATGGCAATCCGGCGCTGGCACGCCACGTGTTCATGGGCGGCAACAACCTGCCCCGGCGCTGGCAAGACCGGGACCGCTTCGTCATTCTCGCCACCGGCTTCGGTCTTGGGCTCAATTTTCTGAGCACCTGGCAAGCCTGGCGCGACGATCCGCTGCGTTGCCGGCGCCTGCATTTCGTCGCCATAGAAAGCCATCCCTTCACTGTCGCCGACCTCGCCTCCGCCCATGCCGCCTGGCCCGAGTTCGCCGCGCTGGCCAGCGCGCTGCAAGAACGCTGGCCGCCACTCACCCCCGGCATCCACCGTCTGCATCTCGACGCCGGCCAAGTCATCCTGACCCTGGTTTTCGGCGATACCGGCACACAACTGCGCGCGCTCGACGCAGCCGCCGACGCTTTCTACCTTGACGATCTCCCGCCAAGCCAACCTCCGGAAGCCTGGACGCCGGCGCTGTGCCACACCCTCGCCCGCCTTGCCGCACCCGGCGCCACGCTGGCTTGCGGCAACACGGACGAACAGCTTGACGCAGCACTGCGCAGCGCCGAATTCGACACCGAGGCCCACCGGGGCACCGCCGGCCAGGCGCCGATGCTGACCGCCCGCTTCCGCTCGCGACGTCCGAACCGCCATGCGCCGCCCGAAGAACGCCGCGCCATCGTCATTGGCGCCGGCATCGCCGGCTGTACCGCGGCCCATGCCCTGGCCGGCGCCGGTTGGCGCGTCACGGTACTCGAGCAGGCCGACGCCCCCGCTAGCGGTGCGTCCGCCAACCTGGCCGGCGTGCTGCGTCCGCTCCCGTCCGCCGACGACAACCGCCTGTCGCGCCTGACCAGGGCCGGCTACCTGGCAACCCGCGCCTTGCTGGAGCAGCTTCCGGCGGTACGCTGGGATGCCTGCGGCGTCATGCATCTCGGCCGCGAACCGGTCCACGAAGCACAGCAACGGCGTGCCGTCGAACAGCTGGGCTGGCCGCCGGAGGTGCTGCAGTTCATCGAGCGCGACGAGGTCAGCCGTCGCCTCGGCTGGCCGGTCGACACCGGCGGCTGGTGGTTTCCAAATGGTGGCTGGGTACGCCCTTCCAGCCTTTGCCAGGCCGCATTGGCCGCCTTTCCGGAACGCATTGCCGTACGCTACGGAACCGCCGTGGAACGACTGAACCGGGTATCCGAAGGCTGGCAGGCCCTGGCGGCCGACGGCACGGTCATCGCCGAGGCGCCTGTGCTGGTCATGGCCAGCGGCCATGCCGCACCGCGTTTCGAACAGTTCGCCTGGCTGCCGCAGCGCGCCGCACGCGGGCAGGTCAGCCATCTGCCGGCCGGCGCCACCCCGGATTTGCCGCACGTGGTCTGCAAGCTGGGCTACGCCATGCCGGCCATCGACAACCTGCGCCTGATCGGCGCCACCTTGCAATCCGGCGATCAGGACACCGCGCTGCGCACCATCGACCATCAGGAAAACCTTGCCCGGCTCAACCTCAGCCTGCCCGGTTTTGCCCAAGGCGTGGATCCATCCACCCTCGGCGGCCGCGTCGGATTCCGCCCGATGTCGCCGGACCGGCTGCCCATCGTCGGCCAGCTGCCCGACCCCACGGCAGCGGCCCCGAATGCCCGCCTGCACAACCTGCCACGCCAGCCGGGGCTATGGTGCGTCCAGGGTTACGGCGCACGCGGCATCGTCTGGTCGGCACTGATGGCCGACCTGCTCGTCTCCCGCCTGGAGGGCGAGCCGCTGCCCCTGGAGAACGACCTCGTGGACGCCGTCGATCCCGGCCGCTTCCTCCTGGCCCCCCGGCGCCGCGCCATCCCCTCCGGCGACAATGCGTAAGCACTTGTAAGGGTTTGTTTCGGGCGTCGTCGTCCTCCATCGAGCCGCGTTATTCGGTTTAACCAAGCCCCACGACGAGGACAACCGATGAAACCCAGCACTCAAACCACCCACCCGATGGTCATTGTTGCGGCAACCGCCGCCACCATCGCCAGCCTTGCCGCCACCGCCCATTACGCCGGGCTGCTGCCCCGGGCGTCAGCCGAGCCGGTGTCGCCATCCGCGCTGGTTGCCGCGCCGGCCCAGACCGCCGCGCCGATGCAGGCGACGGCCCCGGAAACGAAGCCGGCGCCGCGCCCCCATTCCGCCGTGACGGCGAAGCCGCGCCAGAGAGCCGAAGATGCACCGCCCGTCGCGCTGACCAGCACCCCTGCCCGGAATGCCGGCGACTGGCGCCGGGTCAGTGAGCGGACCACGACCGCCTACCCCGCCCCCAACGACGTTGGCATCGACGTCATTCCCGCCCGCCCCTCGGCACCGGCATGCAGCGATTGCGGCATCGTCGAATCGGTGCGCGAAGTCAGTACGCCGGCGGACGGCAGCGGTCTTGGCGCCATCGCCGGCGGTGTCGTCGGCGGGCTGCTCGGCAAACAGGTCGGCAAGGGCAACGGCAGCAATGTAGCGGCCATCGTCGGCGCGCTGGGCGGCGCCTACGCCGGCAACCAGGCGGAAAAGCATTATCGCGCCGAGAAGCATTACGAGATCACGCTACGCCTGGACGACGGAACGACCCGGACCATCACGCAGGAAACGGCACCGCGCTGGCGGGGTGGCGAACGCATCCGTCTGAGCAACGGCAACCTCCTGCCGGTCTGACCCTTCGCGTCCGATGATCGAACATCAGGGCCACCGCCCACAAGGCGGTGGCCCTGATACACTTTGCGTTTTTACTCCACCAAACAAAAGAGAGAGACGCACGCATGAAGATCGAAACCATTGCCGTCCACGGCGGCTACTCGCCGGACCCGACCACCAAGGCCGTCGCCGTCCCGATCTACCAGACAACCTCCTACGCTTTCGACAGCACCCAGCACGGTGCCGACCTGTTCGACCTGAAAGTCGCGGGCAACATCTACACGCGCATCATGAACCCGACGCAGGACGTGCTGGAAAAGCGCGTCGCCGAAATGGAGGGCGGCATCGCCGCGCTGTGCATGGCCTCCGGCATGGCGGCCATCACCGCTGCGATCCAGACCATTGCCGAAGCCGGCGACAACATCGTCACTTCGAGCACCCTGTACGGCGGCACCTACAACCTGTTCGCCCACACCCTGCCGCAGTACGGCATCGAGGTGCGCTTCGCCGACTACCGCGATCCGCAGGCTTTCGAGAAGCTGATCGACGGCAAGACCAAGGCCGTGTTCTGCGAATCCGTCGGCAACCCGCTCGGCAACGTCACCGACTTCGAAAAGCTGGCCGAGGTCGCCCACAAGCACGGCGTACCGGTCATCGTCGACAACACCGTGCCGTCGCCCTATCTGTGCCGCCCCTTCGAGCACGGCGCCGACATCGTCGTCCATGCGCTGACCAAGTACCTCGGCGGCCACGGCAACTCCATCGGCGGCATCATCGTCGATAGCGGCAAGTTCCCGTGGGCCGAGCACAAGCAGAAGTTCAAGCGCCTCAACGAGCCGGACGTTTCCTACCACGGCGTCGTCTACACCGAAGCCCTCGGTCCGGCCGCCTACATCGGCCGCGCCCGCGTCGTGCCGCTGCGCAACATGGGTGCCGCCATCTCGCCGTTCAACGCCTTCCTGATCCTGCAAGGCATCGAAACCCTCGCCCTGCGCATGGACCGCATCTGTGCCAACTCGATCAAGATCGCCCGTTTCCTCAAGGATCACCCGAAGGTCAGCTGGGTCAACTATGCCGGCCTGGAAGATCACAAGGACCACGCGCTGGTCCAGAAGTACATGGGCGGCCGCGCTTCCGGCATCCTCAACTTCGGCGTCAAGGGCGGCCGCGACGGCGGCGGCAAGTTCCAGGACGCGCTGAAGCTGGTCACCCGCCTGGTCAACATCGGCGACTGCAAGACCCTGGCCTGCCATCCGGCGTCGACCACGCACCGCCAGCTGTCGCCGGAAGAACTGGCCAAGGCTGGCGTGTCGGAAGACATGATTCGCCTGTCGGTTGGCATCGAACACGTCGACGACCTGATCGCCGACCTGGATCAGGCACTCAACGCCGCCTGACAGCGGACCTTCCGCCCGGCAAGCACCGCGGGCGCATCGAAATGCCGATCACGGTGGTGATCGGCATTTTTCATGCTGCTGGGGCAGCCTCGGAACGCCCCCGACACTTCACATGACAGATACGCAACAACCTTTACCTCCCCAGTCCCGGAATAGCCGTCAATGGGCGCTCCGGCACATGACGCCATCGGACCTGCCGGCGGTGCTGAGCATCCAGCAACGCTGCTATCCGCCGTCCATGAACGAAACGGCCATCGCGATAAGCGATCGCCTGGCGTGCGCGCCAGACTTTGCCTGGGTCGCGCTGCTGGATGAAACCCCTGCCGCCTATCTGATGACCTATCCATCGACAGCGGGCAAGGTCACGCCACTGGGTGGTGCCTTCGACATCCCGAAAAATCCGGATTGCCTGTATTTCCACGATCTGGCCGTATCCCCGACGGCAAGCGGAAAGGGGCTGGGTGCCGCGCTGGTGCGCCATGCCCTGGCATCGTCCCGGTGGCGCACGGCGGCGCTGGTCTGCGTTCAGGACGCCCGCAGATTCTGGATGCAACAGGGATTCACCGACATCGCCACGCTCGAGGCGCAGCAGGCTGCGCACCTGGCCACCTATCCCGGCACGGCCCGCTACATGCTCAGACGCCTGGACTGAGCGTCACTCGCCGACCACGTCGGCACCCGCCGGCGGGGTGAATCGGAAGGTCGAAGCCGGCAGCGCGGGGTTCTTCTCGAGCCGCGAGAAACGAACCAGGGTCGTCTGACCAAAGCTGTCGAGCAATTCCATGGCCTTCAGATCGCTACCGGAAAAGCCGAGCCGCACCCGTTCGAAACCGCTGTCGTTGGCCTTGGGCGTCGCTTCGACCCAGGCCATGCCGTCGGATTCGCCGGCTTCCTTGAGCGTGAAATTCCTTTCCAGCTCGTTGCTGCCCGACAGCAGGGCCGCCGGCGAACCGCCAATCGCTTGCCCGGCCTTGCGCACCGTCACCTGCTGCAATTCGGGATCGTGGATCCAGATTTTCTCGCCATCGCCCACCACCAGTTGAGGATAGGGTTTCTGGATTTCCCAACGCAGTTTGCCCGGTCGCGAAATGGCGACGATGCCCGACGACTGCTGCGGCTTGCGACCGCTTTTGGCGATCACTGCCTGGGCGAACTCGGCCTTCAGGGTTTTCGTGTTCCGGAGAAAATCGTGCAACTGATCGATCGCACCGGCCGTAGCCAACCCCGGAGCAAGTGCAAGGATGGCGGCCGACAGGGTTCTTTGGAAAATATTCATATGCCTAGCTTAACGCGCCGCTTTCCGGCGCGCTGTTTCAGGGTGTAACGGTTTGCAGCCGCTTATTCGGCCGGCTTCTTCATCAGCACTTCGCGACCGCCGCGACCGTCCATGGCGGAAACCAGCCCGGCCTTCTCCATGGCTTCGATCAGGCGCGCCGAGCGGTTGTAGCCGATGCGCAGGTGGCGCTGGACGAGCGAGATCGATGCCCGCTGGTTCTTGAGCACGATATCGACGGCCTGGTCGTAGAGCGGATCGCTTTCGGCATCCCCGCCCTCGCCGGCCTCGCCGCCGCCTTCCTCGTCATCACCGGCAGCGCCGGAAAGGATATCCTCGACATACTCCGGCGCACCGCTGGCCTTGAGATGCTCGACGACGCGATGCACTTCGTCGTCCGAGACAAAGGCACCATGCACCCGTGTCGGATAACCGGTGCCGGGTGCCAGATAAAGCATGTCACCCATGCCGAGCAAGGCTTCGGCCCCCATCTGGTCGAGGATGGTGCGCGAATCGATCTTGCTGGAAACCTGGAAGGCGATGCGGGTCGGGATATTGGCCTTGATCAGGCCGGTGATCACATCGACCGACGGGCGCTGCGTGGCGAGAACGAGGTGGATGCCTGCGGCGCGGGCTTTCTGCGCGAGGCGGGCAATCTGCTCCTCGACCTTCTTGCCGACCACCATCATCAGGTCGGCCAGCTCGTCGATGATGACCACGATGTAAGGCATAGTCTTCAGCGGTTCCGGCGTTTCCGGGGTCAGGGTGAGCGGATTGGGGATGTTCTCCCCCTTTTTCTCCGCATCCTTGATCTTGGTATTGAGGCCGGCAATATTGCGTACCCCCATCGCCGACATCAGCTTGTAGCGCTTTTCCATCTCGGTGACGCACCAGTGCAGCGCGTTGGCCGCCTGCTTCATGTCGGTGACGACCGGCGCCAGCAGGTGCGGAATGCCCTCGTAGATCGACAGTTCCAGCATCTTCGGGTCGACCATGATCAGGCGCACCTGATCCGGCTCGGACTTGTAGAGCATGGAAAGAATCATCGCATTGACACCGACCGACTTGCCTGAACCGGTCGTACCCGCCACCAGCAGGTGCGGCGTCTTGGCCAGATCGGCGACGATCGGCTGGCCGCCGATATCCTTGCCCAGACAGACGGTCAGCGGGCTGTGCATGTCGTTGTACGGCTTGCTGGAGATGATCTCCGACAGCTTGACCGTCTGCCGTTTGGGATTCGGCAATTCCAGGGCCATGCACGACTTGCCGGGCACCGTCTCGACCACGCGGATGGAGACCATGGCCAGCGCCCGTGCCAGATCGCGCGCCAGATTGACGATCTGCGCACCCTTGACCCCGACCGCCGGCTCGATTTCGTAGCGGGTGATGACCGGGCCGGGCATCGCCGCCAGCACCTTGACCTGCACGCCGAAGTCGGCCAGTTTGCGCTCGATCAGCCGCGAGGTGTATTCCAGGGTTTCGGCGCTCACGGTCTCGGTGGCCGGCGGTGCCGGATCGAGCAGGTGCAGCGGCGGCAACTGGCCGCCGACGATGGCCTCGGGGAAGAGCATGGCCTGCTTTTCGCGCTCGACGCGCGCCTCCGCCTTCTTTGACACCGGAACAGCCGGCGGGGCGGGGGTTTCGATGATGATCGGCTCGTGCAGCTCGACGCGGCGCTTTTCCTCTTCGACCACGACTTCGCGCTGTTGCGCGACTTCCTTGCCGATCTGGCGGTCGCGCCACGCATCGACCCGTCCGTAGAAGAAGCCGACAAAGGTTTCCAGCACCAGCCCCAGCTTCTCGAAGGCCCACAACCAAGACATGCCCGAAAAGATGCTCCAGCCCACGGCCATGGCTGCCAGCAGGAAAAGCGTGGAGCCCGTATAGCCCAATTGCGTCGACAGCACACGTCCCAACTCGATGCCCAGCATGCCTCCCGGAGCCAGCGGCAACTGCGCCTGCGACGAATAGAAACGCAGTGCTTCCAGAGAAGAGCTTCCCATCAGCAGGAAGGCAAATCCCCCCAGGGCAATGAACAGCGGATGCTGCTTGTGCTCGTCCGGCGCGTTGAACTTGCGGATGCCCCACCAGACGAACATGCCCATCAGCACGATCCACCACCAGGCCGAGAGGCCGAACAGGTAGAGCATCAGGTCGGCGATCCACGCGCCTGCACGTCCGGTCGGGTTGTGCAGGGTTGTCGACACGACCGAATGCGACCAGCCCGGATCATTCTTGTTGAAGCCCCACAGGGCCATGGTCAGGAACAAGGCAACGGCGCCGACACCCAGCCAGCGCGACTCCTGCAGCAGATTGCCGATCTTCTCCGGCAGCGGGCTGGCGCTCGTGCCCGCAGCCCCCCGACTCGCCATGCGACCCGCCATCCTTACGCCCCGGGGATGACCAGCACGTCATCCTCATAGCGGATATAACCGCTCAATTCCAGATCGCGCATGACCTTGCTGACCATTTCACGCGATGCGCCAATCATTTTCGCCATATCCTGTTTCGACATCTTCTTCTTGACCACGCGCCGCCCGTCGGCCACTTCCGACATATCCAGCAGCAAGCGGGCAACACGACCGTAAACGTCCAGCAAGGCCAGGCTTTCGATCTTGCGGTCCGCCTCGCGCAGCCGCAGCACCAGCGTCTTCATCAGCTTCTGGGCCACCTGGAAATTGTCCTGCAGGCAGCGCTGGAAGGCTTCCTTGCTCAGGAACAGCAACTCGCAGGGCTCCGCAGCGACCACGTTGGCCGACCGCGGGCTGCCGTCGATCAGGCCCATTTCGCCAAAAAACTCGCCCGGACCGAGCCAGGCCAGGATGATCTCGCGCCCCTCTTCGTCGGTATTGGTCACCTTGGCACGCCCGGCCAGCAAGACGTAGAGCGAATCCGTGCTTTCACCGGCCCGGACAATGAATGCGCCGCGCTCGGCGCGTTTCCGGCCAGAGACTTTGGAAAGCTTCTCCAGCTCCCCGTCGTCCAGTCCGGAAAACAAGGCGACGTTACGCAACACAACCAGGCTAAATCCGACAGAGGTAGTTGCCATAATTCAGTTTCCGTTCATGGAGTTACGAGACGATTATAAACCTGATTCCCAAATTACATAGGAACTTCGGGAAAATTGGAAGCTCAGACAACGCTATAATTTTCGGATCAGCCACCCAAGAGGATCATCATGTCCCAGAACGCCCGCCACACCCCGCTCATCATCCTCGGTTCCGGCCCGGCCGGCTACACCGCCGCCGTCTACGCCGCCCGCGCCAACCTCAAACCCGTGCTGATCACCGGCATGGCCCAGGGCGGCCAGTTGATGACGACGACCGAAGTCGATAACTGGCCGGCCGCGGCTGACGGCATCCAGGGACCGGAACTGATGGCCAACTTCGAAGCCCATGCCCGGCGTTTCGAAACCGAGATCATTTTCGACCACATCCACACCACCCAGTTGCAGCAAAAGCCCTTCACGCTGATTGGCGATGCCGGCACCTACACCTGCGACGCCCTGATCATCGCCACCGGTGCCTCCGCCATGTATCTGGGCCTGCCTTCCGAAGACAAGTTCCAGGGCAAGGGCGTCTCGGCCTGCGCCACCTGCGACGGCTTCTTCTACCGCAACAAGCCGGTGGCCGTGGTCGGTGGCGGAAACACCGCCGTCGAAGAAGCGCTCTACCTGGCCAACATTGCCAGCCACGTCACGGTCATTCATCGCCGCGAGAAATTCAAGGCCGAGAAAATCATGCAGGACAAGCTCTTCCAGCGCGAAAAGGAAGGCAAGGTCACCATCCTGTGGAACAGCGTGCTTGATGAAGTACTCGGTGACGACTCCGGCGTGACCGGCCTGAACGTCAAGAATACCCAGACCGGCGCGCTGCAGAAGGTCGACGTTCATGGTGTCTTCATCGCCATCGGCCACAAGCCGAACACCGACATCTTCGCCGGCCAGCTGGAGATGGATAACGGCTACATCATCACCGAATCCGGTCGCAACGGAAACGCGACGCAAACCAGCATTCCCGGCGTCTTCGCCGCGGGCGACGTACAGGATCAGATCTACAAGCAGGCCTGCACCTCGGCCGGCTCCGGCTGCATGGCCGCGCTCGATGCCGAGCGTTATCTGGACAACCTCGGCCACGCCTGATCAGGTTGAGCGACGCGGATGACCTTGCCGCCTTCCGGGCGGCGGTGGCCGATGTTCAGCCGCTGCCGCCGGTTGACCGCGTCCAGCTTGTCAAGCCCCGGCCGGCAGCCAACAGGCTGCCCCACCCCAGCGCACCACAGTCCGAAACCACAAAAAGCAACCCGCGCCATGAGCCGGCCTTGCCGGCACACTGGCACACCGCTGGCGACACCCGCCCCGTTCATGCCGACCCGGACCAGCAGGCTTTCCACGTCGCCATGGCTGGCGTACAGCCCATGCCATCGCCTAACCGCGTTCAGCTGGGCACCCCGACACCGCCACCCCGCCCGCAGCAGTCGAT
The DNA here is from genome assembly GCA_937983545.1 of uncultured Azonexus sp. Classification (GTDB taxonomy): domain Bacteria; phylum Pseudomonadota; class Gammaproteobacteria; order Burkholderiales; family Rhodocyclaceae; genus Azonexus. The sequence goes on along the minus strand of CALJZP010000021.1, from coordinate 4,352 downwards.
CAACGACGAACGCGCCGCCCTGCACGAAAGCCTGCACGGCCAAATCGGCTTGCAGGACAGACTGGAAGGGGGCGACGAACCGCACTATCTACGCAGCGGATTGGCGATGACCGTCCTCCGCGACCTGCGGCGCGGCCGCTGGGTCGTTCAGGCCGAACTCGACCTGCACGGGATGAATCGCGATGAAGCCCGGCACCAGCTGGCCATATTTCTGGCCGAATGTCTGCACCATGGCCAGCGCTGCGTGCGAGTCATCCACGGCAAAGGGCATGGCTCGCCGCAAAAGCTGTCGATCCTGCGCCAACTGGTGCGCGGCTGGCTGGCCCAGCGCCAGGAAATCCTGGCGTATTGCCAGGCTCAGCCGCACGACGGTGGCGAAGGCGCGTTGATCGTCCTGCTGCGTGCCGCAAAAAAATAAAGGGCAGCTTTCGCTGCCCTCGTCATGGCCCGATAACAGGCCGTTGCCATACCGCTCGGATCAAACGGCCGATTCGTTGGTTTCCCCGGTGCGAATACGCACCACCTGCTCGACGGGCATCACGAAAATCTTGCCATCGCCAATCTTGCCGGTGCGCGCCGCCTTGATGATGGCCTCGATGGCGGCATCGACATGATCGGCATTGACGACGATTTCGATCTTGATCTTGGGCAGGAAATCAACAACGTACTCGGCGCCACGATACAACTCGGTATGCCCCTTCTGACGGCCGAAACCCTTGACCTCGGTAACGGTCAGGCCGCTGATGCCGATTTCCGACAATGCCTCACGGACTTCGTCCAGCTTGAACGGCTTGATGATGGCTTCGATCTTCTTCATGGATTGATTCCTCTCTCTTCTCAAAATTCGTCGATATAGCGATTGGTAATAGGATACCGCCAATCCTTGCCAAAGCCACGCGGCGTGATACGGATACCGACCGGCGCCTGACGGCGCTTGTATTCGGCAATGCGCAACAGGCGGACGACGCGACGCACATCGGCTTCGGGGAGTCCGGCCGCGATGATTTCGCGCGGACTGCGGTCCTCCTCCATGTAGGCACAGACGATGGCATCCAGCACATCGTATTCGGGCAGCGAATCCTGATCCTTTTGATCCGGCTTCAACTCGGCGGACGGTGGCCGGACGATGATGTTCTCCGGAATCACCGGAGCACCGTCGCACAAGGTATTGCGATAGCGCGACAGGCGATAGACCAGCGTCTTGTAGACATCCTTGATCACGGCAAAACCACCGGCCATGTCGCCGTACAGCGTGCAGTAGCCGACCGCCATCTCGGATTTGTTGCCGGTGGTCAGCACCAGCTTGCCGGTCTTGTTGGACAGCGCCATCAGGATATTGCCGCGGATACGGGCCTGGATGTTCTCTTCCGTGGTATCGGCCGGCAACCCGGCGAACAGCGGATCGAGCATGGCCGCATAGGTTTCCATGGCTGGTGCGATGGCGATTTCGTCGTACGAGCAGCCGAGCTGGCGGATCATCTCGCGCGAGTCGTCAAGGCTCATCTGTGCCGTGTAGGGCGACGGCATCATGACGGCATGGACCTTATCCGCCCCCAGTGCATCGACGGCGACGCACAAGGTCAGGGCAGAATCGATGCCGCCGGACAAGCCGATGATGGCGCCCTTGAAGCCGGTCTTGCCGATATAGTCGCGCACGCCGAGGACCAGCGCCTTGTAGGCCTCGGCCTCAAGCGGCAGTTCGGCGCACAGGTCGTCCGATTGCAGGCACCCCGCCGTGAAATCGACGATCCCAAGCGCTTCCTCGAACTGCGGCAGACGCATGCAGACGCTCTTGTCAGGGTTCAGCGCAAAGGAATCGCCGTCGAAAACCAGTTCATCCTGTCCACCGACAAGATTGCAATAGATCGCGGGAATACCGGTCGCCTCGACCCGGTCGGCCAGCACCTGAACCCGCTCGCGGGTCTTGTCGAGGTGGCAGGGCGAGGCATTGAGGACGAGCAGCAATTCGGCACCGGCCCGGTGCGCCAGCTCGGCAGCACCCGCTTCCCAGATGTCGGCGCAGATGTTGATGCCACAACACACGCCATTCAGGGTGACGACGCAAGGCTCGGTTCCCTGCTCGAAATAACGCTTCTCGTCGAAGACTTCATAGTTTGGCAGGCGCATCTTGCGATAAATCGCGGTGCGCTGGCCGTTTTCAATGACGGTAGCCGCGTTGTAACAGGTTCCGTCGCATTCTTCCGGATGTCCGACGATGACGGCGATGCCGTCAAGGCGGGAAGCCAGACCGTCGAGAGCCCGGTTGCACGCCCGGTAGAAGTCCGGGCGCAGCAACAGGTCCTCCGGCGGATAGCCGCACAGCGCCAATTCCGGCGTCAGCAGCACATGGGCACCGCGGGCCTTGGCCTCGGTGGCGCATTGAATGATGCGTTCGACGTTGCCCGTCAGGTCACCGACGGTGGCGTTGAACTGGGCAACGGCGATTCGCAACATGTGACTCAGTAGGCCGGCTTGTCCTTGGCGTCGTTGTAACGCTGGACCCCTTCCAGGATTTCCTTGTGGGCGGCATCAATGCCTTCCCAGCCGTTGACCTTGACCCACTTGCCCGGTTCCAGATCCTTGTAGCGCTCGAAGAAGTGGGCGATCTGCTTGCGCAGCAGTTCCGGCATGTCTTCGTAGGTCTTGACGTCCTTGTAAAGCGGGGTCAGCTTGTCGACCGGCACGGCCAGCAGCTTGGCATCATTGCCGCCTTCATCGGTCATCGACAGCTGGCCCAGCGGGCGGCAGCGGACGACAACGCCCGGCGGCAGGGAGAACGGTGCCACGACCAGCACGTCGACCGGATCGCCATCGCCAGCGATGGTGTGCGGGATGTAGCCGTAGTTGCACGGATAGTGCATGGCGGTGGACATGAAGCGATCGACGAAGATCGCACCGCTTTCCTTGTCAACTTCGTACTTGACCGGCTCGGAATGAGCGGAGATCTCGATGATGACATTGAAATCGTCGGGGAGGGACTTGCCGGAAGGAACGTTGTTAAGTGCCATGTTTTATCTCTCTGCGTTCAGGTTTTGAGAACTTGCGATTATAACGCCGCCCCTGGCCGACATCAGCCCCAGGCGGCGAGAAACTCCTGCCAGTGCGGCGCACCGATGCGAGCCAGCTGGACCTTGACGAATTCGCCCTCGGCAAGCTCTTCCTCGGCCGTGAGTTCGCCGCGCAAACGACGGAAACGGTTGTAGACGAGGTAGGTATTGATCACGTCGGTTTCGCAGTAGTCGCGAATATCGGCAATCTGGCCGGCCTGCCAGGCTTCCCACACCTTGCCGCCGTCCATGCCGAGCTTGCCGGGAAAGCCGAACAGCTTGGCCAGATCGTCGAGCGGCGCGTTTGCCCGACCGTTGTACAGTGCCAGCAAATCCATCAGGTCGAGGTGACGGGTGTGGTAGCGGCTGATGTAATTGTTCCACTTGAAATCGCGGGAGTCGGCGTAGTCGCCATCCCCCATGTCCCAGTAGCGCGGCGCCGATACACCATGCAGCATGCCGCGATAGTGCAGCACCGGCAGATCGAAGCCGCCACCGTTCCAGGACACGATTTGCGGCGTGAATTTCTCGATGCCGTCGAAAAAGCGCTGGATGATGGCACCTTCGCTCAAGTCCGGCTCGGACAGGGACCAGACCTTCAGCCCTTCGCTGGTCCGCAACACGCAGGAAATGGTCACCACCCGCTGCAGATGCAGTTGCAGGAAGTCGTTGCCAGTCTTGGCGCGGCGTTGCTGGAAGGCCAGTTCGGCAACCTCGTCGTCCGACAGTTCGCCGGGCAGATCGTTTAGCCGGCGCAGGCCGGGTACATCGGGAATGGTCTCGATATCGAAGACGAGAACCGGTTTCATGCCGGGAATACGCCCGTTGACAGATAGCGGTCGCCGCGATCGCAGATGATTGACACGATGACCGCATTCTCCAGTTGCTGCGACAGGCGCAGTGCCACGGCCAATGCACCACCTGAGGAGATGCCGGCGAAGATGCCCTCTTCCATGGCCAGACGGCGGGTCATCGCCTCGGCATCGGCCTGGCTGACGTATTCGATTCGGTCGACATTGGTCTTGTCGTAAATCTTCGGCAGATAGGCTTCCGGCCACTTGCGGATACCGGGGATCTGGCTACCCTCTTCCGGCTGGCAACCGACGATCTGGATGGCCGGATTCTGTTCCTTCAGGAAGCGGCTGGTGCCCATGATGGTCCCAGTCGTTCCCATGCTGGAAACGAAATGCGTGATCTTGCCCTCGGTATCGCGCCAGATTTCCGGGCCCGTACCTTCGTAGTGGGCCAGCGGATTGTCCGGGTTGCCGAACTGGTCGAGGATAATGCCCTTGCCCTCATCGCGCA
>CALJZP010000020.1 GCA_937983545.1 uncultured Azonexus sp. | reverse complement strand
GCTGCCGTCGGCTTCCCTGGATGCCAACAACAAGGGCATGTACGAGCCGTGCCACGGCTCCGCGCCGGATATCGCCGGCAAGGGCATCGCCAACCCGCTGGCCACCATTCTCTCGGTGTCCATGATGCTGCGTTACACCTTCAATCTGGAAGAGCAGGCTGTGCGCATCGAAAACGCCGTCAAGAAGGTGCTCGCCCAGGGGTATCGCACCGGCGACATCTACGAGCGCGGGACCAACAAGGTGGGCACAAAGGAAATGGGCGATGCCGTGCTGGCAGCGCTGGCGTAAACCGAATGGCGCATTCGTGCGTTAATCAAAGGTTAAATTCGGAGAGAAAGTCATGAAGAAGGTTGGTCTGGTCGGTTGGCGTGGCATGGTCGGTTCCGTGCTGATGCAGCGTATGGTCGAAGAGGGCGATTTCGCCCATATCGATCCGGTCTATTTCTCTACCTCGGCGGCAGGCGGCAAGGCCCCGTCGTTCGGTGGCAAGGAAGCTTCGCTGCCGCTGCAGGATGCCTCCAATATCGATGCCCTGAAAGCGTGCGAGATCATCATCACCTGCCAGGGTGGCGACTACACCAAGGAAGTCTTCCCCAAGCTGCGCGCTGCCGGCTGGAACGGCCACTGGATCGATGCCGCCTCGGCGCTGCGCATGGCTGAGGATGCCGTGATCATCCTCGATCCGGTCAACATGAACGTGATCAAGGATTCGCTGGCCAAGGGCGGCAAGAACTGGGTCGGCGGCAACTGTACCGTTTCCTTGATGCTGATGGGTCTGGGTGGTTTGTTCCAGAACGATCTGGTCGAATGGGCAACCTCGATGACTTATCAGGCCGCTTCCGGCGCCGGCGCGCAAAACATGCGCGAGCTGATTTCGCAGATGGGCGTCATTCACGATTCCGTCAAGGATCTGCTGGCCGATCCGGCATCCGCCATCCTCGACATCGACCGCAAGGTGGCTGAAACCATTCGTTCGGATGCTTTCCCGAAGAAGAACTTCCGCAATACTCCGCTGGCTGGTTCGCTGATTCCGTGGATCGACGTACCGGTAGAAAACGGTCAGTCCAAGGAAGAGTGGAAGGGTGGTGCCGAATGTAACAAGATTCTCGGTCGTCCGGCCTTCCGTTCGCCGGGTTCCATTCCCATCGACGGCCTGTGCGTTCGTATCGGTGCCATGCGCTGCCACAGCCAGGCTCTGACCATCAAGCTGAAGAAGGATGTGCCGCTGGACGAAATCAGCGACATGCTGGCCAAGGCCAACCAGTGGGCCAAGGTCGTGCCGAACGATCGCGAAATCTCCGAGCGCGAACTGACCCCGGCGGCCGTGACCGGTACGTTGACCGTTCCGGTTGGCCGTCTGCACAAGATGGCGATGGGTCCGGAATATCTGGCAGCGTTCACCTGCGGCGACCAATTGCTGTGGGGAGCAGCCGAGCCGCTGCGCCGCATGCTCCGCATCCTGCTCGACGCCTGATTATTTTATTTTTGCAATAAAAACCGGGGTTGATCCCCGGTTTTTTTATTTGTTGGGAATATGCAAAAGTCGGTAGATTAGAAGCGGGATTAGCTTGCATTGCTAAGTCCATGATGTTAATTTGAAAGTCCCAAATTCCACCTCAGGGTTTCGCTGTGACCGAAACTAAACACACCCAATTCAAGAAGCGCGCCGTGGCGCTTGCCGTCGCGTCGTGTTTGTCGTTCGTGCCGTTGATTTCCCAAGCTGCCGGGCTCGGGAAACTGACCGTTTTGTCCGGGCTGGGGCAGCCTTTGCGAGCCGAACTGGATATCGGTGCCACGAAGGATGAATTGGCCGGAATGAGTGCGCGCCTGGCGCCGCAGGATGCGTTCAGGCAAGCCGGCGTGGACTTCGCCAGTGTGCTGCTTGATCTGCGTTTTGCGGTCGAAAAGCGCCCCAATGGGCAGGCAGTCGTCAAGGTCTCGTCGTTGAAGCCCATCAATGAGCCCTTCCTGGATTTTCTTGTCGAGTTGAACTGGCCTGCCGGTCGTCTGGTTCGCGAATACACCTTCCTCCTCGATCCGCCGGAGATTGCAGCGAAGCAAACGTCGCGTCCGGTAGCCGAGGCGCGCATCGTTGAAACGGTACGCGGAGGCGGGGTCGCAGAAGAGCGTCAGGCTCCGTCCAAGGCTGCGCCGCGTCCGGCCCCGGCTCCGAAGGTCGCTGCCGAGCCGAAGCCCAAGGCGGAAAGCGGCAACACTCGCCTCGTCGAAAGCGGCGATACGCTGCGCAAGATTGCGGATGAAACCCGGCACGACGGGGTCACGCTAGAGCAGATGCTGGTCGGTTTGTTCCAAAGCAACCAGGATGCGTTCATCGGTAAGAATGTGAACCGCCTCAAGGCGGGCGCCATTCTGAATATTCCCGAAAAATCTGATGTGGAGTCGGTTTCTCCTGCTGAGGCACGCAAGATTTATGTAGCTCAGACAAGCGATTGGAACAACTATCGCCAGAAACTGGCTGCCAGCACGGCCAAGACGCCTGCCAGTGCCGATGAGGGTGGAGCCCAGTCCAGTTCGGGCAAGATCACCGCCAAGGTCGAAGAGAAGACGGCGCCTGCGGAGCAAGGGAAGGATCAACTGAAGGTTGCCCGTACCGACGCGGCCGCCAAGGGGGGCGCTTCCGCCAAGGCCGCCGAGACGGCGGAGCAGGTAGCGCGCGACAAGGCACTGAAGGATGCGCAGGAGCGCATGGCGCTCCTCGAAAACAATGTCGGCGAGTTGCAGAAGCTGCTGGAAATGAAGAACCAGAAGCTTGCCGAATTGCAGCAACCGCCGAAGAAGGAAGAGCCGAAACCGGTTGAGCAGCCGAAGCCGGCGCCGAAGCTCGAAGAGCCGCCCAAGCCTGTCGAAGCACCGAAACCTGTCGAACCGCCTAAGCCGGTTGAGCCGCCGAAAGCCGAAGAGCCCAAGCCCGTGGAAGCACCGAAGCCCGTGGAGGCAAAGCCGGCTGAGGCAGCAAAGCCGGTTGAGCCACCGAAGGCCGTGACGCCGCCGGCTCCTGCCCCTGCCCCGATAGAGGAACCGGGGATCATGGATTCCCTGATGGAGGATCCGCTGCCGCTGGTCGGCGGTGGTGGTGTGCTGGCCTTGCTGGCCGCCTATTTCGTGGCGCGTCGCCGGCGTACCCAAGGAGCGTCGGTTGAAACGACCGCGGCGCCGATGCCGTCGAGCCTTGGTCCGAATTCTGTCTTCCGCATGACTGGCGGGCAAAGCGTTGATACCGGCAATACGCCGCCGCAGACTGGCGATTTCAGCCAGACCGGACCGGGAACGATCGATACCGACGAAGTCGATCCGGTCGCAGAAGCCGATGTCTACATGGCCTATGGGCGCGATACCCAGGCTGAGGAAATCCTGCTTGAGGCATTGCAGAAGGATCCTCAGCGCACGGCGATCCATGCCAAGCTTCTGGAGATTTATGCCAATCGGCGCAGCCTGAAGCAATTCGAGACGCTTGCCAGCGAACTCTATGCTCAGACCGCCGGTGTCGGGCCGGATTGGGAGAAGGTAGCCCTGCTGGGTGCTGCGCTTGATCCCGGCAATCCGCTTTACGGCGGTTCGCCATCGCCGGCTGTTGCCGCCGACAGCCTGCTGTCCGAGCCGAGTGCCGTTTCCGAATCCCCCTCCTTGCCGGAGCCTTTTGCTGCTGAACCGGTTGTCGAAGCGGCGCCACCGTCCGATGTTTCGCCGGATATGCCGGCTGAAGAACCGTCCGCGCCGCTTCCCGAGATTGGATTTGCCGACGGCATCGAGCGCGACACCATGGTTATTTCCAAGGAGCCAACCGAACCCCGGCAGACGAGCGATGCGGACTCCGCTGTCGATATTCCGGCTGACAACAATGTAGACGGAATGACCCTTGACTTTGATCTGGGCGAGGCCACCGTTGCACCGGCGTTCAGCGAATCCAGCGAAACCCCGGTGGAAGATGTCGCACTGCAGGGTGGTGATGCGCTTGATTTCGATCTGGCTGCCGAGGTTGGTGAGCCGGAACCGCAGGTTCAGCGTGTGGAACCCGAGCCGCTTGCGGTAGCCCAGGAAGAATCGCCTGTGGATTCCGGGGCTATTGATTTCGATCTGAACATTCCGGAGGAGTCTTTGCTGGAGCAGTCGGATGGCGATGCACCTGCGCCTGATTTCTCGCCGGAAGGAACGCTGGTGATGCCGTCGGCTTCCGTATCCGAGGACTTCGATGTCGGCCTGGGGACCTGGGTTGGCGTCGAGGGGCAGGGGGTTTCTGTCGATACGTCGGAAGCCGCCGATCCATCTTCGGCGCCTTCGTTGACGAGTACCGTTGTCAATTCGCTGGCCGGTACGGATACCTTCGTCGGGGGTGAGGATCTGCTGAACTTCGGTCGCGAGAGCTCGCCGCAGAATCTGACCAGTACGGTTGTAAATCCGGGCATGGTTGATAGCGATGCGCTGGAATTCGACGTCAAACTGAGCGAGTCCGTCTTCCTGGGCGAACCGATGACGCCTCCGGAGTTCGATATCGGATCGATCAATCTCGATTTGTCCGCCCAGCCAGAAGCGGTTCAGGTACCCGAACCGCAGGCTGCTCCGGCTGCCGAACCGGCCGCTCCGTCGCTCGATGCGGCACCGGTACAAGATGCGCAGTGGGAGGAGGTCAATACCAAGCTCGACCTGGCCAAGGCCTACGAGGAAATGGGTGACCTCGAGGGGGCACGGGAGCTTTTGCAGGAGGTGGTCAGCGAAGGGCCGGTGGATCTGGTCGAGCAGGCAAAGACCATCCTCGCACGCATAGCCGGGTAGAATTCGGGTTTGCGAATGGCACATGGCCCCGCAAGGGGCCTTGTGCATTTTGGGGGCTGAATTTGCATCCATCCTGTGCGTTGATCGTCTGGCTGGCCGCTGTTATCGGCGTGCAGTTCGCCGGCTATGCCGGCCTGGCGCTGCTGGCCGTAGCGGCATTGGCACTGGCGCCGCGCAGCGTGTATCGCTGGATGGCCTATGTGCGCCGGGCCAGATGGTTGCTGCTGACGCTATGGCTGATCCTGGCCTACAACGCACCGGGAGAGGCTTGGCTGGACAAACCTTGGGCGCCGACCTACGAAGGGATGGCCGAAGCCGGATTGCAGGCAGTTCGTCTGCTGGTGATGCTCCTCTGGCTGGCTTGGCTGTTCACGGCTCAGGGGCGGGGCGGGATGGTCAGCGGCTTGTGGGGGCTGTTTCGTTCCTGGGGCAGATTCGGCATCAAGGCCGACCGCCTGGTCGTTCGCCTGTCGCTGGTGCTCGACAATCTGCAGTCTCCCCAGGAAAAAGGGGCCTGGCGACGCATGTTGCTGACCGGCGGGTACGATACCGATGGACCGGCCAGCCTCGGTTTGCTTGTCGTTCCATGGGCGCCCCGGGATACTCTGGTGGTGCTCGGGTGTATTGCGGGATTAGCCGGAGTGTGGGTGTTGTGAGAGTTGCTCTTGGAGTTGAATACTGCGGCACGAATTTTCGCGGCTGGCAGAGCCAGGCCGGTGGCGGGACCGTGCAGGATGCCCTGGAACGTGCGTTGCAGCAGATCGCCGGGGTGCCGGTGGGGGTACTCTGCGCCGGGCGTACCGATGCCGGGGTGCACGCCACGCAGCAGGTCGTTCATTTCGACACCGATGTCGAACGGCCGCTGACTGCCTGGGTGCGTGGCGTCAATTCGAATTTACCGGATGGCGTGGCGGTGCGCTGGGCCAAACCGGTGAGCGACGAATTTCACGCCCGGTTCAGCGCCCGTGGCCGGCGTTACCGTTACCTGTTGCTCAACCGGGCGCAGCGACCGGGTTTATGGCAGGGCCGGCTGGGCTGGTTCCATCTGCCGCTCGATGTCGCCGCCATGCAGCAGGCGGCCGCCCGCCTGCTCGGCGAGCATGATTTCTCGGCTTTCCGGGCGGCCGAATGCCAGGCCAAGTCGCCGGTCAAGACGATGACCCAGGCCACGGTCCGTCAGTTTGGCAACATGGTCGTCTTCGACTTCGAGGCCAGTGCCTTCCTGCACCACATGGTGCGCAACCTGGTCGGAACCCTGGTTCATATCGGCAAAGGCGCCCAGACGGTCGGCTGGGTCGATGAATTGCTGGGCATGAAAGACCGCAAACTGGCGGCGCCGACCTTCTCACCCGACGGCTTGTACTTTCGTGGTCCGGTCTATGAGGCGCAGTGGGGTTTGCCGGACCCGGCGGACGATTTTCTCGATGGGATACTGACATGAGAACCCGCATCAAGATTTGCGGCCTGACCCGCGAAACGGATGTCGATGCGGCCGTAGCCGCGGGCGCCGATGCCATCGGATTCGTTCTGTATCCGCCCAGTCCGCGCTATGTGACGCCGCAAAGGGCAGCCGAGCTGGCACGTCGGATACCGCCCTTTGTCGATGTCGTCGGCCTCTTCGTCAACGAGGCGCCGGCTGCCGTGCAGGCCGCCTGCGATAGCCTGCCCATCAACCTGTTGCAGTTTCATGGCGACGAGGATGCCGACTATTGCCGCCAGTTTTCAAGACCTTGGCTACGGGCGGCACGGGTGAGGCCGGGGCTTGATCTGGTAGAATTCGCCCGCTCGTTTTCCGAAGCCCGGGGTTTGCTGCTCGATGCCTTTGTCGAAGGGTACGGCGGCGGTGGCCACGTCTTCGACTGGACGCTGATTCCGCCCGGGTTGCCCGGTCATCTGGTACTTTCCGGCGGCTTGAACGCGGACAACGTCGGTGATGCCATCCGGCGCGTGCGGCCGGTGGCGGTCGACGTGTCGTCGGGGGTGGAAACGGGCAAGGGCATCAAGGATCACGCAAAAATCGCTGCCTTCGTGGCGGCTGTACGGAAAGCCGATGAGTCAATATAACTTCCCAGACGCCAAGGGCCACTTCGGTCCCTACGGTGGTGTGTTCGTCGCCGAGACGCTGTTCGGTGCGCTCAATGAGTTGAAGGCGGCCTATGCCGCAGCGCAGGCCGATCCGGCTTTTCGCGCCGAGTACGAATACGAGCTGAAGCATTTCGTCGGCCGTCCGTCGCCGATCTATCACGCCAAGCGCTGGTCCGACCTGCTCGGTGGTGCGCAGATCTACCTCAAGCGCGAGGACCTGAACCACACAGGCGCCCACAAGGTGAACAACTGCATCGGTCAGGCCATGCTGGCCAAGCGCATGGGCAAGCCGCGCGTCATTGCCGAAACCGGCGCCGGCCAGCACGGTGTTGCCACGGCCACGGTCGCTGCCCGCTACGGCATGGAATGCGTGGTGTACATGGGCAGCGAAGACGTCAAGCGCCAGGCTGCCAACGTCTATCGCATGAAGCTGCTCGGCGCTACGGTGGTGCCGGTGGAAAGCGGCTCGAAAACCCTGAAGGATGCGCTCAACGAAGCGATGCGCGACTGGGTCACCAACATCCACAATACGTTCTACATCATCGGTACGGTCGCCGGTCCGCACCCCTACCCGATGCTGGTTCGCGATTTCCAGAAGATCATCGGCGAGGAATGTCTGACGCAGATGCAGGAAATGGCCGGACGCCAGCCGGATGCGGTGATCGCCGCTGTTGGCGGCGGTTCCAACGCGATGGGCATTTTCTATCCCTACATCGAGGTCGAGGGCGTGCGCCTGATCGGCGTCGAGGCGGCCGGTTCCGGCATCGAGACCGGCATGCACGCGGCCTCGCTGACGGCCGGCGTGCCGGGTGTATTGCACGGCAACCGCACCTACCTGCTGCAGGACGAGGATGGCCAGATCATCGAAACGCATTCGGTGTCCGCCGGCCTGGACTATCCGGGTGTCGGTCCGGAGCATGCGTGGCTGAAGGACATCGGCCGCGCCGAATACCAGCCGATTACCGATGCCGAGGCGCTGGAAGCCTTCCATAACCTGTGTCGTCTGGAGGGCATCATCCCGGCACTCGAATCCAGCCATGCCTTGGCTTATGCCGCGAAGTTGGCGCCGACGCTGGGCAAGGACAAGATTCTGCTGGTCAACCTCTCCGGTCGGGGTGACAAGGACATGCATACCGTGGCCGAAAAGTCGGGGATCACGTTCTGATGTCACGCATTCAAAAAGCTTTCGAACGCCTGAATGGCGAGGGCCGCAAGGCGCTGATTCCTTTCATCACCGCCGGTGATCCGAGTGCCGACCTGACCATGCCGCTGATGCATGCCCTGGTCGAAGCAGGTGCCGACGTGATCGAACTGGGTGTCCCGTTCTCCGATCCGATGGCTGACGGCCCGACCATCCAGCGTGCTTCCGAGCGGGCTCTGGCGCGTGGCATGACGCTGCGCAAGGTTCTGCAACTGGTGACCACCTTCCGCACGCTGGATGACAAGACACCGGTTGTGCTGATGGGTTACGCCAATCCGATCGAAGCCATGGGGCTGGAGCGTTTTGCCGAAAAGGCAGCCCAGTCGGGCGTTGACGGGGTGCTGGTCGTGGACTACCCGCCGGAAGAGGCGGAAGGCTTTGGTGCTGCGATGAAGGCGCACGGCCTCGATCCGATCTTCCTGATTGCACCGACCTCCAGCCAGGAGCGCATCGCCCAGGTGGCGACGATTGCCAGCGGTTATGTCTATTACGTGTCGCTGGCCGGGGTGACCGGTTCCGGCGCCCTGAACGTCGATGCGGTGGCCGAGAAACTGCCGGCCATTCGTGAGAAGACCGGCTTGCCGGTCGGCGTCGGTTTCGGCATTCGCGATGCTGCGACGGCCTCCCGTATCGCAGCCTTTGCCGACGCCGTCGTTGTCGGCAGCCGAATTATCGAAGAAATTGAAAAATCGACCGCAGAAACCGCCTGTGCCAACGTCAAGGCGTTGGTGGCGGATATCCGTCGCGGTGTGGATGAGGTGAAAAAATGAGCTGGCTGACCAAACTGCTGCCCCCGAAGATCAAGCGCGAGCAAGGCACGCAGCGCCGCGGCAACCTGCCGGAGG
>CALJZP010000019.1 GCA_937983545.1 uncultured Azonexus sp. | reverse complement strand
CCCCATCGTCGCGGTCAGCGACTGGGTCGAAGCCCAGGCGCGCCTGGCCGACCGCCTTGGCATCGACGCCTGGGCCGCCGTCATCGGCGGCAGCCTGGGTGGCATGCAGGCCATGCGGTGGACGATCAGCCAGCCGGAACGCGTCCGCCACGCCATCATCGTCGCCTCGGCCCCCAAGCTGTCGGCGCAGAACATCGCCTTCAACGACGTTGCCCGCCAAGCCATCCTGACCGATCCGGATTTCCACGGCGGCAATTACTACGAGCACAACACCCGTCCGGTGCGCGGCCTGCGCCTGGCACGCATGCTCGGCCACATCACCTACCTGTCCGACGACCAGATGGGCGAGAAATTCGGCCGCGAGCTGCGCAACGGCTCCTTCGGCTTCGATTTCGACGTCGAGTTCGAAGTCGAGTCCTACCTGCGCTATCAGGGCGACAAGTTCGCCGGCTATTTCGACGCCAACACCTACCTGCTGATGACCAAGGCGCTCGATTACTTCGATCCAGCCCGCCTCGACGGCGGCGACCTGACCAAGGCCATGGCCCGAAGCAATCCGAATACCGGCTTCCTGATCGCTTCCTTCACCACCGACTGGCGCTTCACGCCGGCCCGCTCGAAGGAAATCGTCGCCGCCCTGCTCGCCTGCAACCGTAACGTGTCGTACGCCGAGATCGACCTCAACTTCGGTCATGACTCCTTCCTGATGAACGATGCCCACTACCACGGCGTCGTCGCTGCCTACCTGCGGAACATCAAGCTATGACGCACACGCTGGGACGCCCCGACTTTGACATCATTTCCGCCTGGATCGAACCCGGCCACCGCGTGCTCGACCTCGGCTGCGGCGACGGCACGCTGCTCAAGCACCTGATCGACACCCGCGGCGTGCGTGGTGTCGGTGTCGAGATCGACGACGCCAACATCCTTGCCGCCATCAAGAATGGCATCAATGTGCTGCAGGGCAACCTGGAGAAGGGCCTCGACGAGTTCGCTGACCAGTCCTTCGACCATGTCGTCCTGTCGCGCACCCTGCAGACGGTGCGTCACACCGAGGGGGTCCTGCGCGAAATGCTGCGAGTCGGCCGCGAAGCCGTCGTTTCCTTCCCCAATTTCGCCTACTGGAAGAACCTGCGCTCGGTCCTCGACGGCCGCATGCCGGTCTCGGAAGACCTCCCCTACCAGTGGTACGACTCGCCCAACGTCCGCTTTTTCACACTGCTCGACTTCGAAGCGCTGTGCGCGCAGATGGGCCTCATCATCCGCGAGCGCCATGTCCTTGACGAAGGCGGCAACATGGTCGAGAACGACGACGAACGCGAACTGAATTTCCTCGGCAGCCTGGCGGTCTATCGCCTGACGCAAGCCCGCTGATGCCGGCCTGGCTCGCCGCCCTGCTCACGCGGAAGATGCTGATCTGCATCTTCACCGGATTCTCGTCGGGCCTGCCGCTCTACCTGCTGCTCAACCTGCTCCCGGCCTGGCTGCGCAGCGAGGGCGTCGACCTGAAGACCATCGGCTTCTTTGCCCTCATCCAGTTCCCCTACACCTGGAAATTCCTGTGGGCGCCGCTGCTCGACCGCTTCAGCCTGCCCGGCTTCGGCCGCCGGCGCGGCTGGATGCTGCTCACCCAGATCGGCCTGCTGCTCGCCATCGGCTCGCTCGGCGGCCTGAACCCCAAGGAAAACATCTGGCCCATCCTGTGGCTAGCCACACTGCTGTCGCTGCTCTCGGCCACCCAGGACATCGCCGTCGACGCCTTCCGCCGCGAAATCCTGCACGATAACGAACTCGGCCTCGGCAATGCCGTCCATGTGAATGCCTACCGTATCGCCGGCCTGATTCCCGGCTCGCTATCGCTGATCCTGGCCGACCGCCTGCCGTGGAACGAGGTGTTCTGGATTACCGGCGCCTTCATGCTGCCCGGTATGGCCATGGCCTGGCTGGTCAGCGAACCCAGTATCAAGGGCGCACCGAAAACCCTACGTCAGGCGGTCACCGAACCATTCCACGAATTCATGGGCCGACAGGGCTGGCGCGGTGCCGCCCTGGTCCTCGGCTTCATCTTTCTGTACAAGCTCGGCGACAGCCTGTGCACGGCGTTGGCCACCCCGTTCTATCTCGATATGGGCTACACCAAGACCGACATCGGCCTGATCGCCAAGCACGCCGGCCTGTGGCCGGCAGTCATCGGTGCCCTGCTCGGCGGCCTGTGGATGGTCAAGTTGGGCATCAACCGGGCGCTATGGTTGTTCGGGGTAGTCCAGCTCGTTTCGATTTTCGGCTTCGCCTGGCTCGCCGCCCAAGGCCACTATGACAGCATCGGGGCCAGCGAGCGCGTGGCGCTTGCCTTCGTCATCGGCCTCGAAGCCCTCGGCGTCGGCCTGGGAACCGCGGCCTTCGTCGCCTTCATCGCCCGCGCCACGCATCCAGCCTACACGGCAACGCAGATGGCGCTCTTCACCAGCCTGGCCGCCGTACCGCGCACCTTCATCAACGCCTCGGCCGGTTGGCTCGTCGAGCAACTGGGTTGGTTCAACTTCTTCTGGCTGTGTTCGGCCCTGGCCGTGCCGGGGATGGTGCTGCTATTGAAAGTGGCGCCGTGGAACGAAACGGCGCCAGAGGCTAGTCACCCCGCCTGAGGCGACGCCGGTCCAGCCACCAGGCATAGATCGGCAGCAACAGCACCGAACCGGGCAGCAACAAGGCGATCAAATAGGGCGACAGGTGTGCCATGCGGCGTAGATGGGCGAGCAATTGGGCTTTTTCGACCGCACTCCAGGATTGCCCATTACGCGCCTTCATCAACAACGGCATGATGCCGCGCGTTTCCATCAGTTCAGCCAGGATGCGGCCAGCTTCGCGCCGCTGCGACGAAACCATCTGGCGCCACCAGCCTGGTAGCGCAGCTTCCTTGCCCCCGCCACCCGCCATGCTCAGCGCACTCCTGTCAGACGACTCTTCACGGCCTGCCAGCCGCGCCACAGGAAGAAGCCCTGGCGAGCCCAGCGCCACGCCCTTTTCGGACGCGCCACCGCCAGCGCCGCCGCGGCGACGCCCACCGCAGCCGGATGCTGCTTGAGCCAATCGACGCCGTCGAGAACGGCATCTCCTTTGGCCAGTGCGGCCTTAAGCGGCGCCGCATGACGCGCCAGCTGGCGGCGCTGCTCGGCAATGCGCACCTGCAACGCACCATGGCGGGTCGCCAGTTCAAGCAGTTTGGAGTTCATTCCGAGCGGTCGCGATAACGGCGCAACTGGGCCATGTCGGCTTCAAGCTCCGACAGGCTGGCCTTGAACATCTTGCTCGGCTGACTCGCCTGACGCTGAAGGGATTTGACCAACAGCAGGCCGCCAGTGACAAAAAGTGCCGCGAAGACACCGAAAACAACGATGCGCTGCTCCCAAAAAGCCAGGGCAATGCAGCAGACCAACATCACGACGCCCAAGGCGAGCAAGAAAGCCGCACCGATTGCCCTCGCCCATAGCGATATGAGGCGGAATTTCTCCTCCTCCAGCTCGGTGACCAGAAGTTCGGCGCGCGTCTTCCCGATCGCGAGTAGCGTCGCGACAAAGTTTTTCAAGGAGGCGAAAAGGCCCTCGCGGCCTTCTTCGCCCCCCGCGAATTGCGTCATTCGCTTAGCGACGTCCGATCAGGACGCCCAAGGCCAGACCCAGGGCAGCCGCAACGCCTACTGCCTTCCACGGTTGCTCATGGACGAAATCGTCGGTTGCACGTGCGGCAGCCTTGGTCTTATCGACAACGGCAGCCTCGAGGTCAAGCACGCGTTCCTTGGCATCGCGCAGGCGGACGCCCAAACGCTCGCGCAGTTCGCCAACCTTCTCGCCAGCAGCGCCAGCCGTGGCACGCAGCAGTTCTTCGGTATCGGAAATGACGACCTTCAGATCGGAGACCAGTTTTTCCTTGTTGGCTACGGAGAGTTGTTCTGACATTTTCAAACCTCGTTGTGAATCGTGTTGATCGGAGCATTTCAAGGGTATCCCTAGCGTGCTGTGAAAGCAATTCACACTGGATACTTATTTGACGTCGTAGTCGACGCTAAGAGGAGCATGATCGGAAAAACGCTCGGCCTTGTACACCCCGGCAGCCACGGCAGTTGCTGCGATTCCCGGTGTGGCGATCTGGTAGTCGATCCGCCAGCCTACGTTCTTGGCCCACGCCTGGCCGCGGTTGCTCCACCACGTATACGCCTCGCCAGTGGCATCGGGATACAGGCGTCGATAGACATCGACCCAGCCTTGCTCATCGAAAACCTTGCTCAACCAGGCGCGCTCCTCGGGAAGAAAGCCCGAGTTTTTCTGGTTCGACTTCCAGTTTTTCAAGTCGATTTCCTTATGTGCGATGTTCCAGTCACCGCACAAAACAATCTCACGCCCTTCGGCACGCAGTGCCTGCATGTGCGGGAAAAACACGTCGAGAAAGCGGAATTTGGCCTCCTGGCGCTCCGGCGACGATGATCCGGAAGGCAGGTAGAGCGAAATCACGGACAGATTGCCGAAGTCCGCCCGGATATAGCGCCCCTCGGCATCGAATTCACCGCCATCGAAGCCCTCGACAACGCAGTCCGGTTCACGCCGACTCCAGATGCCAACACCGCTGTACCCCTTTTTCTCGGCACAATGATAGTACGCATGCATACCATCGGGCGCCAGCATTTCGCCCGTCAGATCCGGCAGCTGAGCCTTCAATTCCTGCAGGCATATGACATCAGGCTTTTGACTCTCCACCCAGGGCAGTACATTTTTACTCCACGCCGAGCGGATACCATTGAGGTTCAGGGATATGATGCGTAACATTGTGCTTAGACTAGGCTGTGTTTTTAGGTCGTTTGCAATTAGGAAACCATGGATTTTCGTCAAGACTTCATCGAATTCGCGCTTGCATGCCAAGTGCTGCGCTTTGGCGAATTCAAGACCAAGGCAGGGCGCATGTCGCCCTACTTCTTCAACGCCGGACTCTTCAATGACGGCAACTCGCTCGGTCGACTCGCCGAATTCTACGCCAAAGCCGCCGAAGCCGGCGGCGTGCAATTCGACATGCTGTTCGGCCCCGCCTACAAGGGCATCCCGCTGGTTGCCACGATCGCCATGGCGCTCGCCCAACGCGGCCGCAATTTCCCCTTCGCCTACAATCGCAAGGAAGCGAAGGATCACGGCGAAGGCGGCAGCATTGTCGGTGCCCCGCTGCGAGGTCGCGTCCTGATTGTGGACGATGTCATTTCCGCCGGCACCTCGGTGCGCGAATCGGTCGAACTGATCCGTGCCGCCGGTGCCACGCCGGCCGGCGTGCTGATCGCGCTCGACCGCCAAGAACGCGGCCAGGGTGAACTTTCGGCCGTACAGGAAGTACAACGAGATTACGGCATACCGGTGGTTGCCGTCGCCGGACTGAAGGATTTGATGGTCTTCCTGGCGGAACGTGCCGAATTTTCTGCCCACCGCGAAGCCGTCAACCGCTACCGGGAGCAGTACGGCGTCGATGCGTAAGACGGCCGCCTTTCCATTTCTCGCACTGCTCCTGGTCTCGACGGCCCAGGCGTCGGGTGAATTCTATTGCTGCCAGGATTCCGTCAGCGGCCGTCGCGTTTGTGGGGATACGCTGCCCGAGCAATGCCGCGGACGCGCCTACCGGGTTCTGGACAGCGGCGGCAACGTCGTCAAGGACGTCGGCCCTCCGCTGACTCCCGAACAAAAAGCTGAGCAAATCCTGGAAAACAAACGGCGCAAGCAGCAAGAAGATGCCGGACGCGAGCAACGGCGACGTGATCAGGCATTGCTGGACACCTACTCGGCACCGGAAGACATCGATCTCGCCCAAAAAAAGGCCGAGGCCGACGTGAACCTCACCATTCAGACAGCCAACGAACGCATCGCGACCGCCCAGAAGAAACGCAAAAAACTGGCCGACGAAGCCGAGTTCTACAAGAAAAAATCCATGCCGCCCGAGTTGGACAAGGATTTGCGCGCCGTCGAGCACGAACTCAAGCTGCAGCAGGAGCTGGTCGAACTCAAGAAGAAGGAATTCGATACCATCAAGGCCAAGTACGACGCCGATCGCAAGCGCTATTTCGAACTGACCCGTCGGCCACCGGCCGCGCCGTCAGGCAGCGCGGCCACCCCGCTGCGCTGATCAGCCAGCCAGTTTCTTTTTCAGCAGGTCGTTGACCTGCTGCGGGTTGGCCTTGCCCTTGGCAGCCTTCATGACCTGCCCCACCAGCGCATTGAAGGCTTTTTCCTTGCCGGCCTTGAATTCGGCGACATTGGCAGCGTTGGCGGCAAGCACCTCGTCGACCAGCGCCTCAATGGCACCGCTATCGGTGATCTGCTTCAAACCCTGCTTGTCGATGACCTCGTCAGCCGTCGCGCCTTCGCCATTCCACAGCGCCTCGAAAACCTTCTTGGCGATGTTGTTGGAAATGGTGTTGTCGGCGATACGCAGGATCAGGCCGCCGAGTTGCTGGGCAGAAACCGGCGAGTCGGCGATGTCCTTGCCTTCCTTGTTCAGGCGGGCAGCAAGATCAACCATGACCCAGTTGGCGCACAGCTTGGCATTACCCTGGCCGGCCACGGCAACCGCTGCCTCGAAGTAGGCGGCGATCTCCTGGCTCGCTGTCAGCGTAGCTGCATCATAGGCCGACAGGCCCAGGATGTTCGTGAAGCGTTCGCGTTTCTGGCCTGGCAGTTCCGGTAGTTCGCCCTTGACCCGCTCGATCCAGTCGGCACCGATCATGAGCGGCAGCAGGTCGGGGTCAGGGAAGTAGCGGTAGTCGTGCGCATCTTCCTTGGTCCGCATGGTGCGCGTTTCGCCGGTATCCGGGTCGAACAGCACAGTCGCCTGCTGAATCCTGCGGCCTTCCTCGATCTCGTTGATCTGCCAATGGACTTCGTAGTCGATGGCTTCCTTGAGAAAACGGAAGGAGTTCAGATTCTTGATTTCGCGGCGGGTCCCGAATTCGGCCTGTCCTTTCGGGCGTACCGAGACGTTCGCATCGCAGCGGAAGGAACCTTCCTGCATGTTGCCGTCGCAGATGCCGATCCAGCGGACCAGTCCGTGCAGCGCCTTGGCGTAGGCCACCGCCTCGTCCGACGAGCGCATGTCGGGCTCGGAGACGATTTCCAGCAACGGTGTACCAGCCCGGTTCAGGTCGATGCCGGACTTGCCGTGGAAATCCTCGTGCAGGGATTTGCCGGCATCCTCCTCGAGGTGGGCACGGGTCAGGCGGACGACCTTCTCGTAGGTCTTGTCGCCGCTGCCGACCTGCAGGGTCAGACTACCGCCCACGACGACCGGCAGGTCCATCTGGCTGATCTGGTAGCCCTTGGGCAGGTCGGGGTAGAAATAATTCTTGCGGGCAAACACCGATTTCGGTGCCACCTCCGCGCCGATGGAGAGGCCGAAGCGGATGGCGCAATCGACCGCCTTCCGGTTGAGCACCGGCAGAACGCCCGGCAGGGCCAGATCGACCGCACAGGCTTGGGTATTCGGCTCGGCGCCGAAGGCCGTCGAGGCGCCCGAGAAAATTTTCGAAACCGTCGCCAGTTGCGCGTGTGTTTCGATACCGATGACGACTTCCCACTGATTCATAGCTTCATCCGTTTCACGAACATTGGCCGGTTTTCGACTCGACGAGAATCGGCCACAAATAATCGAACGCCTTGCCTTCGCACGACTTGTGGCAACCGGTGAAGGCGATGGTGATTTTTTCGCCCTGTTCGCGCCACATGCGAACCGTACACTTGCTGTCCCTGGCGTGTCGCAGCAGAACCTGAGGCGTCGCTGTTTCCTGGCGGAAATCAGGCAATGCAAAACGACAGGCCCCACGCCCCTTGATGGCCACGTTGGCCTGGAAATCGCGTACGTCGCCGTCATCGACCTGCAGGTTCAGCTTGGTCGCCGTGCCGATTTCATCGACATGCGAGCAACGCGAGGTCACGCTGACCGGCGAGGTGTCGTGCTGCTTGATACCGCGGCGGGCCAATGCCCGCTGGGCTTCAGCCGACAAGCCGGGCTGGCGGGCCGGCCGACTGCTGGGCGGCTTGCTCGCGGCAGGCTCAGCCGGCTGCTGCTCGCTCTCCGGTGGCGGCGTTGCGCAACTGGCAAGCAGCAGCGCGACGGCCAGCGGGGCCAGCCAGTAACGCATCAGGCAATCGCTTCCGGTCGCCGGGCGTGCCAGTCGGTTGCCTGCTGGTAGCGATGGGCAACGTTGAGCAACTGGTTTTCGGCAAAGTAGTTGCCGATCAACTGCAGCCCGACCGGCAAGCCGCCGGCAAAGCCGCAAGGAATCGACATACCGGGCAGGCCGGCCAGATTGACGGCAATCGTGTAGATATCCGACAGATACATCTGCACCGGATCGGCGGCCTTTTCGCCCAGCTTGAACGCCGTCGACGGCGAGGTCGGCCCCATGATCACGTCGCAGGACTTGAAGGCTTCGACGAAATCGTTGGCGATCAGGCGGCGGATGCGCTGCGCCTGCAGGTAATAAGCATCGTAGTAACCGTGCGACAGTACGTAAGTACCAATCAGGATGCGGCGCTTGACCTCGGCGCCGAAGCCCTGGGCTCGGCTCTTCATGTACATGTCGTCGAGATTGCCGTATTCCGGCGCGCGATAACCGTAGCGTACGCCGTCGAAGCGGCTCAGGTTGGAGCTGGCCTCGGCCGGTGCGATGACGTAGTAGGCCGGCACCGACAGGTGGGAATTGGGCAACGACACCTCGACGCAGGTGGCGCCAAGCTTTTCGTACTCGGCGATGGCGGCGCGCACGGCGGCCATCACCTCGGCATCGCAGCCTTCGCCGAAGAATTCCTTGGGCAGGCCGATACGCAGACCGTTCAACGGCTTGTCCAGATCGCGTGTGTAGTCCTCGGTCGGGCGGTCGAGTGACGTCGAATCGCGCTCGTCAAAGCCGACCATGGTATTGAGCAGCAGCGCACAGTCCTCTGCGCTGGCCGCCATCGGGCCGCCCTGGTCGAGCGACGAGGCGAAGGCAATCATGCCGTAGCGGGAAACCACACCGTAGGTCGGCTTCAGGCCGGTCAGGTTGCACAGGGCAGCAGGCTGGCGAATCGAACCGCCGGTGTCGGTCCCTGTTCACAACCCCTGGGGTACGGCCGCGGTCCCCGGCGGTTCCTCGGGTGGTTCCGCGGCGGCGGTTGCCGCACGCCTGGTGCCGGTG
>CALJZP010000018.1 GCA_937983545.1 uncultured Azonexus sp. | reverse complement strand
GCAAGGTTTCGGTTTTGATCTTGGCTGCGGTCGCCAGGTCGAGAAGCGGGGCCTCGATATCCGCAAATGCCGGAATGCCGCTGAAAGTCTCGATCATGGCCCGGGAAATCTTGTCGATGTCGCGCAGGACCTGGCCGATCTTGATGTAGCGGCTTTCGTAGAAGTCTTCGAGCGGGATGGAGAAGGCGCGGAAGGGCTCGCCCCACAGTTCGTCGATGCCTTCCTCGCCGCTGCGGTGCAGCACGCAACGCCCCAGCTCCATGGCGTCGAGCAGGCATTTGCCGCACTCGCGCATCAGCGGATTGTCGCTGAGGATTTCGATGCCGCAGGCCTGCAATTCGACCAGCTTGCGGAAAATGTCGGCCGCCCGGTTGAACAAGGCGCCGGCCAGCATGGCGCCCTTGACGCGCTTGCGGGCCTCGTCGGTTTCGGTCTCGTAGCTTTCGCGCGCTTCGTTGAGACGGGTGCCGGGAATGTTCAGGCCATGTTCGGTATGGTTGAACAGGCGCCGCGTCAGGGCATCAATCAGTTTTTTCTTGGCTTCCAGCGTGTCGGCGGGAACGGGATAGGTCTTGATCCAGTAGCCGTCGTACATCACGCGTTCGCGGCCGTCGATGATCCGCCGTGTCCCCTCCGGGCAATCAGGTGCTGCGGTTGGCGGGGGAGTGAGCGATTGTGCAGTATTCATGGGGTGAGTGCCTGTGCATTTTGTGGGCCGGCATCTATGTAACCGGCCTCTATTTTCCATGCGGTCGTCATTGTTCGGCGCCGCGTGTGGCAAATTGTACTCCGATATGTAGGCCTTTGGTCATAGGGGAGCTATCCAGATACAAGCGCGCTCCGTGCAGTTCGGCAATGCGTGCGACGATGGCCAAGCCCAGGCCGCTTCCCGGCTGTTGGGCCTGGTTCAGGCGATGGAAACGCTGGAGCACGGTGGTGCGCTCCTCGGGGGGAATGCCGGGGCCGCTGTCGCAGACCGACAGCGTCAACTTGCCGGCATCGCGCGCGATGCGGACCGACACCCGGCCTCCCTCGGGGGTGTAGCGCACGGCGTTGTCGACCAGGTTGCGGATCAGTACCCGCAACCACTCGCCTTGTCCGGTCAGGGTTGCCGGGCTGACCGAGTCGAAATCGAAATCGATGTTGCGGGCCAGGATCTGCGGGCCGAGGTCGGCGCAGACGGATTCGGTCAGGGCAGCGAGGTCGACTGGTTGCGGGTCGGGCAGGCCGGACTCCGGATCGAGGCGGGCGAGCAGCAGCATCTGGTCCACGAGGTGGGCGGCGCGGGTCAACCCGCTTTGCAACTGTTGCAGCGAGCGGTCATGCTCCTCGCTGTCGCGGGCCCGCTGGGCCACCTGAAGCTGAGCCTGAAGGGCCGCCAGCGGCGTGCGCAATTCATGTGCCGCGTCCGCCGTGAAGCGGCGCTCAGCCTCGATGGTTTGTTCGACGCGCTGAAAGAGCCCGTTCAGCGCGTCGATCAGCGGGCGGATTTCCTCCGGGGCGGCAACCGGATGAATGGCCTGGAGCTGTTGCGGGTCGCGGCTGGCGATCTGGTGGGCCACGCCGTTCAGCGAGGACAGGCCCTGACGGGTGGCCAGCCAGACCCAGAGGCCGATCAGCGGCAGGCCGAAGAGGGCGGGGAAGAGCAGCCGCCAGGCAATATGGCCGATCAGTTCGTCGCGGATGTGATGGTTCTCGCTGACCTGAACCTGCAGGCTGTGGCTATCGTTCCATTGGCTGAAGTGGCGCCAGTGACCGTCGTCCCCGTGGGTCTCCGAAAATCCGACGTCAGTCGTCAGCGGCGTTTCGGGCGCATTGTTCGAACGGATCAGCAGGTTGCCGTCGGAGCGCCAGATCTGGAAGCGCAACTGGCGCTGGTATTTGTGGGCGGCGGCACCGAGATCCTCGACCCCTTCGCCGCCCTCGTGGCTGGCCAGCGCGAGCAGCGTCTGGGCAGCCTGCGAGAGCTGGGCGTCGAACAGCTCGTCAACTTCATGGTGGGCATCGATATAACTGAACACCATGGTCGCCAGCCAGGCGGCCGAGACGCCGCCGAGCAGCAGGCCGAGCAGCCGCCGACGCAGCGAGAACCAGGCGGTGGTCATTTCGGGATGGTGTAGCCGACGCCGCGCAGCGTACGGATCAAGTCGCTGCCAAGTTTTCTGCGCAGATGGTGGATGTGGACTTCCAGCGCATTGCTGTCGGGTTCGTCGCGCCAGCCGTAGAGCGACTGTTCGAGTTGCGTGCGGGTCAGCACGCGGCCGGCGTTTTCAAGCAGCAGCTGGAGCAACGAAAATTCGCGGCTGGACAGCTCGACGGCCTGCCCGCTCAGGGTGACGACGTGTGCCGCCGGGTCGACGGCCAGCTCGCCATGGACCAGCAGGGGGGCTGCCCGGCCGGCCGAGCGGCGGGTCAATGCCCTGATGCGGGCCGTCAGTTCATCGAGGTCTATCGGCTTGACCAGATAGTCGTCGGCGCCGGCATCCAGCCCGGAGACCTTGTCGCCGGTGGCGTCGCGCGCCGTCAGGATCAGGATGGGCATGGTCTGCCCCCGATTGCGGGCACGATTCAGCACCTCCATGCCGGACAGGCGAGGCAGGCCGAGGTCGAGCACGACGAAATCAAAGATTTCGGTGTGCAGCGCCTGGTCCGCGGCGTGGCCGTCGCGCAGCCAGTCGACCGCGAAGCCGGCCTGGCGCAGGCCAACCATCAGGCCGTCGCCCAGTTCGGGATCATCTTCGACAAGCAGGATACGCATGGCCGGATTCTATCAGCTAGTCAGCCACCAGCCGGCGGTGAACAACCAGGCCACCAGGGCGACGGCTGCCAGCGGCCGGGCCGAGGAAATCGCCTCGCCGGGTTCACCCGTCTTGCGGCCGGTGAGCATGGCGCGAACGAGGTTTTCGCCATGCAGCAGGCTGCCCGAGAAGACGCCGGCCAGATGCACGAGCACCACCGCCAGCATGGCGGCGGCCAGACCCTCGTGCAGTTCCTCCAGCCAGTGGCCGCCCAGTTCGTTGTAGGTTGCCCAGCCACTGGCGCCGGTGAGCACGCCCAGAGCGAGCAGGGCCACGATGGCCCAGCCGCCTGCCGGATTGTGGCCGGTATGGTGCAGGGGTTGCAGGCGGAGCAGGCTACCGACGTAGGCGAGGACGGCGCGCGGGCCGCGTACGAAGCTGGAAAAACGGGCGTGGCGGGTTCCGACCACACCCCATATCAGGCGAAAGGCGGCCACGGAGATGACTGCGCTGCCAGCCCAGACATGCAGCAAGCGGAAAGTCTCGCTTTCCGAGGTCAGCCAGGCGATGACGAAACCGCCGACCATAAGCCAGTGGCCGATACGCACCGGCCAGTCCCAGACCAGGATTTTTTGCATGATTTAACTCCTCAATTCCCGAATGGCGATGTCGTGCTCGCCGAAATTCCCTGTCGCCGCGCCACGGTGGCAGGCCTCGCAGTTGGCGGCCGATTTGACGCGCGGGTCGCTCCAGAAGCGGGCGGGGACCTCGCGATGCTTGCGGATGAAGCGCTGGGTTTGCGAAATCCGCGGCGGGTCGCCGGCACTGCCGAGACGCTCCGGCCGGCCGGCGGCGTTCTCGAGAAATGTCCGGATTTCCTGCAATTGCCGCGCATCGAGTGTCGCATCGCTGCCGAAGTGATCGCCCAGCTGGCTCATGGTGCGCCGCCAGTGGTCGGCGGCAAGCAATGCAGGGGGGTAGGGAAGGTGGCAGCTGCCGCATTCACTCTTGTAGCTGGCCGGCGTGCCGCTCGGCAGCGGGAGATTGTCAGCCAGTACGGGAAGGGCGCATCCGAGCCCGAGGATCGTCAAGAGTTTTCTCATGTCAGCGCACCTCGCTCATATAGGCAACGAAATCGGCTTTTTCGGCGGCGCTGCAGGCCCGCCCCAGCACTTCCTTGCAGTTGCGGCCAAACCATTTCTCGACCTTGGCCGGATCGCTCAGGCGTTCGCCGTTGGCCGACACCGCGAGCGGGCGTATGGCCTTGCCGGTCACCGCATGCTGGCCGGCGGCAAGCGGATTGTCGGTGTGGCAGGCGGTGCAGGCGGGCATTTTGGCGTTGACGTCGAAACGCCGGAGGAAGAAGTCCTTTCCGCGCGCGGCGCTGGCGGTGAAGCCGGGAGTCTGGCTGCCGGCTTCCTGAGCGTAGGCCTGGCCGATCTGTTGCGGGGTTCCGGCGTGGCTGAGCAGGCTGGCGCCCGTCAGCAGCAGGATGGCGATGGTTTTCATTCTGGTTCTCCGTGATGGCATGGGAACCAGTCTAGGGACCTTGCCTTAAGCGCCTCTTAGCCGAGGCTTAAAGCACGCTTAACGGCCCTGAAGGCTGTGGCTGAGTCCTGTCGTAGCGCGTATCCGCAGGACTTCCAGCCGTTCTTCGGTGGCGCTCAGTCGAGATCCCACAGTTGATGCGCGTCGAGTAGCAGGCGGTAGCGCAGTTCGAGGGCATCGAGCTGGAGCAGGCGGGCCGAGAGCTGGGCTTCGTTGGCCAGCCGCCGGGCGGTCAGCAGATCGTTCAGGCTGCCTTCGCCCAACTGATAGGCCCGCGCCGTCATGTCGGCAGCCCGGGTCAAGCGTTCGGCGGCCTGGCGCGCCGCCTGCCAGCCCGGTACGGCGGCTTGCGCCGACTGGACCAGGGCGACGGCTTCGGCGACGATTTTCTGGCTGCTGGCGGCCTCGCGGCGACCGGCCACCTCGGCCTGGGCCAGCGCCGCATCGCTGCTGGCCCGCCGGGCGGTGCCGGATAGCGGAATGCTGACATAGGCGCCGACCACGCGTTCTTCGCCGGCACGTTCGCGCGAAACATGCAGGCCGACCGTCGGGTCCGGCAGCCGGTCCCGACTGCTGCGGCCGGCCATGATCTGGGCGCGCTGCGCCTCCTGTCGGGCCAGCTGGTATTCGTGGCTGTGTTCGAGCAGGCGGTTGATCCATTCCTCGTCGCTGCCGGAAATCGCCGTCGGCTCGCTCAGGCCGGCCGGGGCCACGATCGGCAGGCCCGGAAAGCGGCGCCGCAGGTCTTCGGCGGCGGTCTGCTGGCGAATGCGGGCCTGGACGCGCTGCGCCTCGGCCTGCGCCATGGCTGCCTCGCTCTGGATGGTTTCGATGCGGGCGGCGTCGCCGAGTTGCTGGCGGCGCCCGACCGATCTGGCTTGTTTGTCGAGCAAGGCGACCTGCTCATCCCACTGGCTTGCCGCGGCACTTTCCTTCAGCCAGCCGAACCAGGCTTTGAGCAGCATGCGACTGGATTCGTGCAGGGCGTCGCCGTAAGCGGTTTCGGCCAGCGAGACGCCGGCGGCGCCGAGTTCCGCGTCGAGTCCGGCCTTGCCGGGCAGTCGGAAGGGGCGTTCGAGCGCCGCATTCCATTCATTGAAGCGGTCGCTGCTGGCGGCCACGGGACTGACCCGGCGCTGCTGGGCGCCTAGGCGGACCGACCATTCGTAGGCGCCGGCTTCGAGTCGTGTCCGGTTCGCCTCCTCGACGCGGATCTGGCTGGCTGCGGCCTGCACGCCGGGATTGCCGCGCAGGACGCGGGCGACGACTTCGGTGGGCGGCAGGTCGGGGGTCGGCTCGGCGCCCAGGGCGGTGCCGCCGATGCTTGCCAAAAGGAGCAGGATGACGCGTTTCACAGATGCCCCGCCGCGATGACCGGAGTGATCCAGAAAAAGATGCTGGCGTGAGGCAACTGGTTCTTGATCAGGACCAGCACTTCACGTTTGTCCGCCTCGGGGCCGACGGTGCGGATAACGGTGCGCGGCGCATGCCCGGCGACCAGTTCGGCATCCTCGACCAGCGGAATGGCCGTACCGTGGCCGTCGGCGGCATGGGTGGTGAAGCCGGGGACGAGATCGGGACGCGACAGGAGCAGGTCTTCGACGTGCCGGGCGACATCGTTGGGCATGATCAGGGTGAGCAGGACATCAGCCATGGAATTTCTCGTTCAGGGAGCGTACGGGAGCGACACCGAATTGCCGGAACAGGATGGGCAGCAGGATCAGCGTGAGGGCGGTCGAGGTGAGCAGGCCGCCGATGACCACGATGGCCAGCGGGCGTTGCACCTCGGCGCCGGGGCCGCTGGCGAAGAGCATGGGCAGCAGGCCGAAGGCGGCGATGCTGGCGGTCATCATCACCGGGCGCAGCCGGCGCTTGGCACCTTCGACCACCGCTTCGGCGACGGGCAGGCCGCGCGCCAGCAACTGGTTGAAGTAGCTGACCATTACCACGCCGTTGAGCACGGCGATGCCGAGCAGGGCGATGAAGCCGACCGAAGCCGGCACGGAGAGGTACTCGCCGGCGATCAGCAGGCCGAAAATGCCGCCGATCATGGCGAACGGGATGTTGGAAAGGACCAGGAGCGCCTGGCGCACCGAGCGGAAGGTGGAAAAGAGCAGGAAGAAGATGAGCAACAGGGCGATGGGTACCACGATCATCAGGCGGGCCGCGGCCCGTTGCTGGTTTTCGAACTGGCCGCCCCAGGCCAGGCGGTAGCCCTTGGGCAGCTTGACCTCGCGTTCGACGGCGGCCCGTGCGTCGTCGACAAAACCGACCAGGTCGCGGTCGCGGACGTTGGACTGGACGACGACATAGCGCTGGGCATTCTCGCGATCCACCTTGACCGGGCCGTCGACGCGCTGGATGCGCGCCACGTCGGCCAGCGGCACGCTGCCGCCGCCGGGCAGCGACAGGCGCAGGGCCTCGAAGTCGGCCGGCGAACCGCGCAGGCTGGCCGGGCCGCGCAGGACGACGGGCGTGCGCCGTCCCTGTTCGATCACGGTGCCGACGGTACGGCCTTCGAGCAGGGCTTTCAGGTCGTTCTGCACATCGTCGACATTGAGTCCGAGGCGGCCGGCGGCCAGGCGGTCGACGGCGACCTTCAGGTATTGCACGCCGTCGTTCTTCAGCGTGAAGGTATCTTCGGCGCCGCGCACCTTCTTGACCGTCGTTTCGATGTCGTGGGCCAGGCGGTTCAGCGTCGCCAGCTCGGGGCCGAAGATCTTGATCGCCAGGTCGCCGCGCACGCCGGTCAGCATTTCGGAAACGCGCATGTCGATGGGCTGGGTGAAGGCGTAGCCGATACCCGGAAAGTCGGCCATCACGGCGCGCAACTGGTCGGCCAGCCAGGCCGGGTCGGGCTGGCGCCAGGTGGCGCGCGGTTGCAGCACCATGAAGGTGTCGGTCTGGTTGAGGCCCATCGGGTCGAGGCCCAGTTCGTCCGAACCGGCCCGCGCGACAATGGCTTTCACCTCCGGCACCTGTTTCAGGATGGCCTGTTGAACAGCGGTGTCGATGGCGATGGTCTGTTCGAGGCCGATCGATGGCAGTTTTTCCAGCTGCATGATCAGGTCGCCTTCGTCCATGGTCGGCATGAAGCTCTTGCCGAGCCAGCCGAAGGCGCCGACAGCCGCGGCCAGGGCCAGCAGGGCGGCAACGAGGTAGGGACGGCTGTGGGAGAGCACCGAGCTGAGGACGCGATCGTAGGCCGCCGACATCCGGCGTACCAGCCAGGGTTCGTGATGCACGCCGCGCCGGATCAGCGCCGCCGCCAGCACCGGGACCACGGTCAGCGACAGCAGCAGCGACGAGGCCAGGGCGAAGACGATGGTCAGCGCGACCGGGCCGAACATCTTGCCTTCCAGTCCCTGCAGCGTGAGCAGCGGCAGGAAGACGAGGATGATGATGACGATGCCCGAGGCCACCGGCGCGGCGACCTCGCGGGCGGCGCGGAAAATCAGGTGCAGCGTCGGCAGGTTTTCCGGGGCGTCGGCCAGCTGGTTCTCGACGTTCTCGACCACGACCACGGCGGCGTCGACCAGCATGCCGATGGCGATGGCCAGGCCGCCCAGGCTCATCAGGTTGGCCGACAGCCCGAACAGGCGCATCAGGATGAAAGTCGCCAGCGCCGACAGCGGCAGCATCAGGGCGACGACCAGGGCGGCGCGCAGGTTGCCGAGAAAGGCCAGAAGCAGCAGGACGACGAG
>CALJZP010000017.1 GCA_937983545.1 uncultured Azonexus sp. | reverse complement strand
ATAACGCCTGGAAAGCCCCCCATGCACCATATCGTTTATCTCGAGCGCAGCACGATCATCGCCGACATGCGCCGGCCGAACTTCCCCCACCGCTGGTCGGAACACGCCATGAGCAATCCAGAAGACATGCTCGACCGCCTGGACGCTTGCACGATCGCAATCGTCAACAAATTGCCGCTGACGCGCACGCTGATCTCCGCCCTGCCCAAGCTGCAGATGGTCGCCGTACCCGCCACGGGCACCAACCACATCGATCTGGAGGCCTGCCGCGAACGCGGCATCGTCGTCTCCAATGTGCGCGACTATGCCGGCAGCGCCATTGCCGAACATGTGTTCATGATGATGTTCGCCCTGTCGCGCAACTTGCTCGCCTATCGCCAGACGCTCTCCGAAGGGGGATGGCAGCGTTCCGACCAGTTCTGCCTGTTCGCTCATCCGATCAGCGACCTCGACGGCGCGACGCTCGGCATCGTCGGCCAGGGAAGCCTCGGCCGCAGCGTCGCCAAGCTGGCCACGGCCTTCGGCATGCGCGTGCTGTTCGCCGAACGCAAGGGAGCCAGCACCGTTCGTCCCGGCTACACGGCGTTTGACAGGGTGCTGCGCGAAGCCGACGTCATCACCCTGCATTGCCCGCTGAACGACGAAACGCGCGGCCTGATCGGCGAAGCGGAACTCCGCGCCATGCGCCGCTCGGCCCTGCTGATCAACACCGCGCGCGGCGGTCTGGTCGACGAGGCGGCCCTGATCCGGGCGCTGGACGAACAGTGGATCGCCGGAGCCGGCTTCGATGTCGTCACCGTCGAGCCGCCGCCGACGGGCCACCCCATGCTCGCCCCCGCTCTCCTCGGCCGACCGGATTTCCTGCTGACGCCGCATATCGCCTTTGCCAGCCGCGGTTCGATGCAACGTCTGGCCGATCAACTGATCGACAATATCGAAGCCTTCTTTGCCGGAGAGGCGCGCAACCGGGTTGCCTGACCAGCCGGATGGGCGACGACCAATCAGCGTCGCCCTTTTCCGTTCCGGATCGACCAGCGTAAAGCTCCTGATGACGTTTTTGAACGGCGAAATCGCCCCGTTCCCATACTGGTCCGTATGGCCTAGAATCACGCAACCCGTCACCAGAAGCAAACGCCAAACACCATGCCCCAGACCGTGCCACCCCGCCGCTCCGCCGAGGAACAAGTCCGCCTCGAAGCCATGCTACGCGACGTGTTCGAACACAAGCTGCGCTTCAACGAGGTGCTCGGGCTGAAGGTCGAATCTTTTGCCCCGGAGGCGGCCCGCCTGAGCTTCGCCATGCGTCCTGAACTGATCGGCCACTACCTGCATGGCCGCCTGCACGGCGGGGTGATCGCTGCCGCGCTCGACACGGTAGGCGGTTTTGCGGTCACCGTCGGCATCGCGGAAAAATTCTGCAACGAAAACGCGGAGCAGGTCGGCCACCGCTTCGGACGTATCGGCACCATCGACCTGCGCACCGATTTCCTGCACCAAGGCATCGGCAAGACATTCACGGCGACCGGCCGGGTTACCCGTTTGGGCGGCCGCATCGCCTCGGTCCAGATGTCGCTGGAGAACGAGAGCGGCTTGCTGATCGCAACCGGCAGCGGCGCCTACGTCGTCAGCTGAGTACGACGACAGGGCAGCCGGCCGGCCCGGCAAAAAAAACGCGCCCGAACCGGGGCGCGTTTCCTGAAGCGGGATCAGCCGAAGCGCTCAGAGAATCGGCACCCCCTGGTGCTCGCCACGCTCATAGACCACGTTGGCGCGACCGACGATGAGCGGATCGAGATTGCCGATACGCTGGGTGTCCTTGTTGGCGTACGGCAGCTTGTGCAGGATGTAGCGCATGGCATTGAGGCGCGCCCGCTTCTTGCAGTTCGACTTGATCACCGTCCACGGCGCATCGGCGGTATCGGTGTGGAAGAACATCGCTTCCTTGGCCTTGGTGTAATCGTCCCACTTGTCCAGCGACGCCATGTCGATCGGCGACAGCTTCCACTGCTTGAGCGGGTGCACCTTGCGCTCGCGGAAACGGCGGCGCTGCTCCTCACGGCTGACCGAGAACCAGAACTTGATCACATGCGTGCCGTTGCGCACCAGCATGCGTTCGAACTCCGGAGCCTGACGGACGAACTCGGCGTATTCGTGATCGGTACAGAAACCCATGACCCGCTCGACACCGGCGCGGTTGTACCAGGAACGGTCGAACAGCACGATTTCGCCATTGGTCGGCAGGTGCTGAACGTAACGCTGGAAATACCACTGCCCGCGTTCGATCTCGCTCGGCTTTTCCAGTGCGACGACGCGTGCACCGCGGGGATTGAGGTGCTCCATGAAGCGCTTGATGGTTCCTCCCTTGCCCGCCGCATCCCGCCCTTCGAACAGGATGACGACCTTGGCGCCGGTTTCCTTGACCCATGCCTGCAGCTTCAGCAACTCGACCTGCAGCCGATATTTCTGCTGCTCGTAGTTGCGACGCTGCATCAGGTTCTTGTAGGGATAGCCACCCTCACGCCAATCCGCCATCAGTTCGTCATCGGGGTTGGGCGCTGCCTGACCGGCGGCCATCCGCTGCTGCTTGAGAACGCCCTTCAGCAGCGCGACCGACTCCTCGACCGGCATGCCGGCGACGACATCGCGCAAGGCGCCCAGTTTCGATCCCTGAGCGGAGTCGACCGAGGCATGCACGGTAAAGCCTTCAATTGCCTGGGTGGTCAGTACCGGCGGCACATCGCCGGCGGCCACGCTACGCCGCCGCCCTCTTGGCACTACCGCGGCAGGCGGCTTGACGGGCTGAGGCTGCGGGGAATTCGCTCTTTTTCTGGTAACCATGCTCTCTCCATCGTCGTACGCGAAAAGAGCTATTTCACGCCTAAGCGAGGAGCTTGTCTAGTCCAGCAATTCCGCCGGAATCACGGCGCGCAGGACAGTCTGCGTCTCGTTGCGGCGCACGCGGTTGCTCAACCACCACAACGCACCTTTCTTGATGCTCCACTCCGACTCCTGGCCCGCCAGCAAGAGCGACGCCATCCGCCCCAGCGACGGCTGGTGCCCGACGATCAGCACGCTGCCCTTGGCATGCGGCCACCCGGATGCCGCAATCAATTCCGAAACACAGGCTTCAGGTCCGATCTTGCGAATGGTTTCAAAAGGCAGATTCAAGGCTTCGGCTGTCTGCCGGGTACGCACGGCTGGACTGACGATGATCCGCAGATCCTTCGGTTGATGCTGGCGAATCCATTCTCCCATCGCCTGCGCCTGCTTTTCGCCACGCTCGGTCAGGCGACGCTTCAGATCATCCTCGCCCTCTTCCGCCTCGGCATGGCGCCACAGCAACAAATCCATGTTCGCACCCTTTCGAAAGCCGACATGATGAGCGCGCAATATTACCGTAGCGTTGCATGCATCACGTCCCGGCATGGTGCCGAAGCAGTCGCGGAAAAGCAAAAAGCCCGGTCTTGGGAACCGGGCTTTTTGCTTGAATTTTGGTGGCCTGGGGCGGAATCGAACCACCGACACGCGGATTTTCAATCCGCTGCTCTACCAACTGAGCTACCAGGCCAAGAGAGGGCGCATTATAGCGGGGAGACAGCGCTTCCGCAACACTTCTGCGTATTTTTCAGCATTTCCCTGGCAGCGGCGCTCAGGTACCGATGGGCGGCGACTGGCGATAGAGTTCGGAAAAATCGTCCGGCAACGGTGGCGGTGCCGGCGGCGGGTGCCAGACGGCGAACGGAACGCGTGCAATGGCGCCCTTTCCGGTCGGATTCGGGCGCAGACTGGCCTTGGTATCGTGCTGCATGGCGATTTCCTGGACGATGGCCAGACCGAGGCCGCTCCCTTCCGTTCCGGCATCGTCAACCCGGTAGAAGCGCTCGAACACCATTTCCGCCTGCTCCTCGCTGATGCCGATGCCGTCGTCCTCGACCTCAAGCAGCACCGTGCTCTGATTGGCGACGATACGGCAGGTGACATGGCCTCCGGCATGGGTATAACGCAGCGCGTTGTCGATGAGGTTCTTGGCCAGCTCACGCAGCATGAAGGGGTTGCCCATGATCATGGCAGGCCCGGGTGACTCGTATCCCAGGTCGATATTCTTGTCGATGGCGATCATCACCCAATCGGCCACCACATCACGGATCAAGGCGGAGAGATCCAGGACTTCGTGCTTGCGTTGCGCCAGTTCCCCGCCTTCCGTTCTGGCCAGCGTCAATAACTGATTGACCAGCCTGCCGGCCCGATCCACGCCGGTGGCGATCTGGCGCAGGGCGTGGCGCAGTGCTTCCGGATCGGTCTCGCGTATGGCGAACTGGGCCTGCGTCTTCAGGCCGGTCAACGGGGTGCGCATCTGGTGCGCGGCATCGGCGACGAAACGCTGCTGGGCTTCGACGTTGCGCTGCATGCGGGCCAGCATTTCGTTGAACGCCTCGACCAGGGGCTCCAGCTCTTCCGGCACGCGGCGCGTGGCGATCGGGGACAGATCGTCCGGCTCACGGGCGTCAATCGTCTTGCGCAAGCGGGTGAGCGGCCGCAAGCCACGGGAGAGACCGAACCAGACCAGCATCACGGCCAGCGGGATGATGATGAACTGCGGCAGGATGACGCTGGCGACGATCTTGTTGGCCAACTGGCTGCGCTTTTCGGTTGTCTCGCCGACCTCGACCACGACCCACTGCGAGCCCGGCATGCCCGGCTCGCTCAGATAGGTATAAGCCAGGCGCAAATCCTGTCCCTTGTAATCCGCATCGCGCAGGAATATTTCCCCGTGTGCGGCATCGCCGGAAGGCAGGGGCAGGATGGCCGGCAAATCCTTGTCGCCCGCCAGCAGCTTGCCATCCACGGTGCTGACCCGGAAGTAAACGCTATCGGTCTCGTCCGCTCGCAGCAGGGCACGCGCCGATGCCGGCAAGGACAATTGCGCCTTGCCGCCGACCAGCTTGACCTGGCGCGCAATTGCCGAAACATGCTCGCGCAGGGCCTGGTCGTACGGATAATTGGCGACGTTGTTGGCGAAATAATGCGTAAACGCGATGCTCAACGGCCAGACAAAAAGCAGGGGGGCGAGCATCCAGTCGAGAATCTCGCCAAACAGCGAGCGCTCAGTTTCCGACGTGGACGACGAAGGGCTATTCGCCTTGCGGTCGCTCAAGGCAGTAGCCCAGACCACGGACGGTTGCGATCTTCACGCCACCAGGTTCGATCTTCTTGCGCAAGCGATGGACGTAGACCTCGATCGCGTTATGGCTGACCTCCTCGCCCCAGCCGCAAAGATGGTCGACCAGTTGGTCCTTGCTGACCAGACGCCCCATCCGGCTGAGCAGGACCTCCAACAGGCCGACCTCGCGTGCCGAAAGGTCGAGCGCCTGACCCTGGATCTGCGCCACCCGCCCGACCTGGTCGTAGGTCAGCGCACCGCACTGGATGGTTGGCGAGGTGCCGGCGGAACGCCGGGTGAGCGCCCTGACCCGCGCCTCCAGCTCCGCCAGTTCAAATGGCTTGACCATGTAGTCATCGGCCCCGAGGTCGAGTCCCTTGACGCGGTCGCCCGTCCCGTCGAGTGCCGTGAGGATCAAGACCGGCACCTGGGAGTTTCGCGACCTCAGGCGCTTGAGCACCTCCAGCCCGGAGAGTTTGGGCAGGCCCAGATCGAGAATCAGCAAGTCATAGGACACCGTCACCAAAGCGGTATCGGCATCGACCCCGTTGGCCGCCCAATCGACGGCATAGCCGCCCTGGCGCAGGGAACGAGACAGGCCGTCCGCAATAATCGTGTCATCTTCAGCGATAAGAATGCGCATTGTCGATAGCCGCCCTTGCCGGCGTAAGATTTCTGTAAGGCAGCTCGTCTATCCTGACCGGGCTGTTCTCCTTTTATGGTCTTCGGAGTATGCGGTTTCACCGCTGCTCAGGGGGTCGCCCGATCCTGCACTGGGCAACCCCCTACCGTTTTTTTCCTCTGCAAACCCCGACAGTCTAACAAAGAAACTGCCCTCCCATTTCGGCAGCGTACCGGCACGTCCGCAATTTGGCGACACGCCCATCGGCATCGCCATGCCACTCAAACCGTAGACGAAAAAAAGCCCGGGAAACCCCGGGCTTTTTGGTTTATTGCCGTCCCGCTTAGTGAGCCGACGCGGCGGCAGCACCCAGGCCGGTTTCCGAACGCAGCTGCTGCGACGGATACAGGGCACGTTCCTTCTTGGCCTGTTCGGAGTTGTCCAGGATGGACACCAGCCAGATGGTGAAGAAGGCAGCGGTCATCGAGAAGATGGCAGCGGAGTTGTACGGGAACCAGGCAGAACCCTTCGGGTTGTGCAGCACGGCTTCCCAGACGGAGGCGGAACCGACCGTCAGCACGGCAGCCAGGATCAGGCCGACGAAGCCGCCAACCACGGCACCACGGGTGGTGCAGTTCTTCCACAGCACGGACATGAAGAGGACCGGGAAGTTGGAGGAACAGGCGATGGTGAAGGCCAGCATGACCATGTAGGCAACGTTTTCCTTCTCGAACATGATGCCGAGAACGATGGCGAGGGCGCCCAGAGCCAGGGTGGCGATCTTGGAGACGCGCAGTTCCTGTTCGGACGAGCAGCCCTTGTTGAACACGGAAGCGTACAGGTCGTGCGACACGGCGGAAGCGCCGGACAGGGTCAGACCAGCCACCACAGCCAGGATGGTGGCGAAGGCCACGGCCGAGATGAAGCCGAGGAAGAGGTCACCACCGACAGCCTTGGACAGATGCACGGCAGCCATGTTACCGCCGCCCTTCAAGCCCTTGGCCAGTTCGCCGCCGACGTAGAAGTCGCCCGGATTCTGGATCAGGTTGGTGATGGCGCCGAAACCGATGATGAAGGTCAGGATGTAGAAGTAACCGATCCAGGTGGTTGCCCAGGCAACCGACTTGCGGGCTTCCTTGGCGTTCGGCACGGTGAAGAAGCGCATCAGGATGTGCGGCAGGCCGGCGGTACCGAACATCAGGGCCATACCGACGGAGATGGCGGAGATCGGATCCTTGATCAGGGCGCCCGGCGCCATGATGGCTTCCTTCTTGGTGTGCACTTCGGTCGCCTTGGCGAACAGGGCTTCCGGCGAGAAACCAAACTGCAGCAGGACAGCCACAGCCATGAAGGTGGCACCGCCGAGCAGCATGACGGCCTTGATGATCTGCACCCAGGTCGTTGCGGTCATGCCGCCGAACAGCACGTAGGCCAGCATGATGCAGCCGACGAGAATTTCGGCGTAGAGATATTCGAGACCAAAGAGGATCTTGATCAGCTGACCGGCACCGACCATCTGCGCAATCATGTAGAAGGCGACGATGACCAGAGAGGCGGAAGCGGCGAAGACGCGAACCGGGGTCTGCGAAAAGCGATAGGAAGCCACGTCGGCGAAGGTGAACTTGCCGAGGTTACGCAGGCGCTCGGCCATCAGGAAGGTGATGACCGGCCAGCCGACCAGCCAGCCGATCGAGAAGATCAGGCCGTCGAAGCCGTTGGCGAACACGAGACCGGAAATACCGAGGAAGGACGCGGCGGACATGTAGTCGCCGGCGATCGCGAGACCGTTCTGGAAGCCTGTGATGCCGCCGCCACCGGTGTAGAAGTCGGCAGCCGACTTGGTGCGGGCGGCAGCAACCTTGGTGATGTAGAGGGTGAAACCAACGAACAGGCCGAACATGACGATGGCCGTCCAGTTGGTTGCCTGCTTCTGAGCCTGGCCGAGATCGGCGCCGGCAGCGTAGGCACCACCGGCAAGCGCCAGCGCGGCTACAGCGGAGAGAATGTGCTTGATGGACATATTACTTCTGCGCCTCCTTGATGATGGCTTCGTTGGTCGCGTCGAATTCGGTGTTGGCGCGGCGGACGTAGATCCAGGTCAGGACGATGGTGAAAACGATGACGCCGACGCCCAGCGGAACGCCGAGGGTGGTCACGCCGGCGCCGATCTTCTGGGCCAGCAGTTCCTTGTCGAAAGCGACCAGCAGGATGAAGCCATAGTAGGCGGCTGCGCTGATGATGGCCATGATGATCGAGTATCGATTGCGCATGGCAATGAACTCGTGAAACTTCGGATTTTTGGTAATCCGATCAAGT
This sequence comes from uncultured Azonexus sp., assembly GCA_937983545.1. Taxonomy (GTDB): domain Bacteria; phylum Pseudomonadota; class Gammaproteobacteria; order Burkholderiales; family Rhodocyclaceae; genus Azonexus. Next base: position 27,561 of record CALJZP010000017.1, on the reverse strand, counting down.
ACGTCTTGCATTGATTTGCTCCTCAGATTTTGTTTATAGAGGTATTGCTGCGGAGCGTAATTTAGGCGTGGCGTCTTACAACTAACTTACAGGGCGTAACGCGTTTCCCGAAAGTTAATCCAGGACCGGAAGGCTTTGACGCATCTCGAGATTTTATCGACGCCACAAGAAAAAGCCCCGCACAAGGCGGGGCTTTCGGAGTGAGCGGAAAGGCTCAGCGAGGCATTACATGCCCATGCCGCCCATACCACCCATGCCGCCCATACCGCCCATGTCGGGCATGCCGCCGGCCGGCTTGTCTTCAGCCAGTTCAGCAACCATGCACTCGGTGGTCAGCATCAGGCCGGCCACGGAAGCGGCGTTCTGCAGCGCAGTGCGGGTGACCTTGGTCGGATCCAGCACGCCCATCTCGACCATGTCGCCATACTCGCCGGAAGCAGCGTTGTAGCCGTAGTTGCCCTTGCCGCGAACGACCTTGTCGACCACGACGGACGGCTCGTCGCCGGCGTTGCCGACGATTTCGCGCAGCGGAGCTTCGATGGCCTTCAGGATCAGTTTGATGCCGGCATCCTGATCGTGGTTCTCACCCTTCAGGCCCTTGACGGCAGCGCGGGCACGCAGCAGCGCGACGCCGCCGCCCGGGACGATGCCTTCTTCAACGGCAGCGCGGGTAGCGTGCAGCGCGTCTTCGACGCGGGCCTTCTTTTCCTTCATTTCGACTTCGGTGGCAGCGCCAACCTTGATGACAGCCACGCCGCCAGCCAGCTTGGCAACACGCTCCTGCAGCTTTTCGCGGTCGTAATCGGAGGTGGCTTCCTCGATCTGAACGCGGATCTGCTTGACGCGGGCTTCGATGGAAACGGCATCGCCGGCACCGTCGATGATCGTGGTGTTTTCCTTGGCGATCTCGACGCGCTTGGCTTGGCCCAGATCCTTCAGGGTAGCCTTTTCCAGGGACAGACCGGTCTCTTCGGAGATGACGGTACCACCGGTCAGGATGGCGATGTCTTCCAGCATGGCCTTGCGACGGTCGCCGAAGCCCGGGGCCTTGACGGCAACGGTCTTCAGGATGCCACGGATGTTGTTGACGACCAGGGTGGCCAGCGCTTCGCCATCGACGTCTTCGGCGATGATCAGCAGCGGACGGGAGGCCTTGGCGACTTGCTCGAGAACCGGCAGCAGGTCACGGATGTTGGAGATCTTCTTGTCGAAGAGCAGGACGAACGGATTGTCGAGCAGGGCGATCTGCTTGTCCGGGTTGTTGATGAAGTACGGGGACAGGTAGCCGCGGTCGAACTGCATGCCTTCGACGACGTCGAGTTCGTTGGCCAGGGACTTGCCGTCTTCAACGGTGATGACGCCTTCCTTGCCGACCTTTTCCATGGCCTCGGCGATGATGTCGCCGATGGAGGAATCGGAGTTGGCGGAAATGGAACCGACCTGAGCGATTTCCTTGGTCGTGGTGCACGGCTTGGAGATGACCTTCAGCTCCTCGATGGTGGCGGCGACGGCCTTGTCGATGCCGCGCTTCAGGTCCATCGGGTTCATGCCGGCGGCCACGTACTTCATGCCTTCGCGGACGATGGCCTGGGCCAGCACGGTGGCGGTGGTAGTGCCGTCACCGGCGATGTCGGAGGTCTTGGAAGCGACTTCCTTGACCATCTGGGCGCCCATGTTGGCGAACTTGTCCTTCAGTTCGATTTCCTTGGCGACGGAAACGCCGTCCTTGGTGACGGTCGGGCCGCCGAAGGAGCGCTCGAGCACAACGTTGCGGCCCTTGGGACCGAGGGTGACCTTGACGGCATCGGCCAGGATGTTGATGCCTTCGACCATGCGAGCACGGGCGGAATCGCCGAATTTGACTTCTTTAGCTGCCATTTATTAACTCCTGAATTGATCTGTTTGGAAAGTCTTCCGGCCGCTTAGGCCTGGATGACGCCCATGATGTCTTCTTCACGCATGACCAGGACTTCCTGACCATCGACCTTGACGGCCTGGCCGGCGTACTTGCCGAACAGAACGCGATCGCCGACCTTGACGTCGAGAGCGATCTGCTTGCCGTTGTCGTCGCGCTTGCCCGGACCGACGGCCAGGACTTCGCCCTGATCCGGCTTCTCGCCAGCGGAATCCGGCAGAACGATGCCGGAAGCGGTGGTGCGTTCGGCTTCAACGCGCTTGACGATCACACGGTCGTGCAAAGGACGGATATTCATAAAACAGACTCCTCAAAATGAGTTGCAACAAACTTGAAATTGGCCGGACGCGGTTAACACGGTCACGGGACCGGGCGGGCATTTATTAGCACTCATCACCGGTGAGTGCTAATAATAAGGACGAGACAGGAGGATTTCAAGAGCAGTCCCGAAAAAACACCGGATCGCGCCTAACCCCGCCAAGCAGGTACCCGCCGCGCCCTACCGGGCGCTTTCAGCCGTCACTCTCCTGATGTCGCCAGCCGATAGCCATTGCGACCGGCATCCTTGGCCGCATAGAGGGCGGCATCGGCGCTGGCACGGATGCTCTCCAGGTCGCTCCCGTGTTCCGGATAAATCGCCGCGCCGACACTGGCCGACACCCGGGCATCTCCACCGGACACGCTGAATGGCTCGCGCAGGACGGCAACGATCCGCCGCGCGATATCCTCCACCTCATCCCGCCCATGCAGTTGCGGCAGAATGACGGCAAACTCGTCGCCGCCCAGGCGAGCCACCGTGTCCGAATCGCGAACGACCTGACTCATTCGACGCGCGGCTTCAATCAGGAGTTCGTCTCCGGCCGCGTGGCCCATGCTGTCGTTGACCGCCTTGAAGTGGTCAAGATCGATATAGAGCAAGGCGAACTCGTTGCCGTAGCGTCGCGCTTGCATCAGCGCCATCTGCAAGCGGTCATAGAACACGGTACGGTTGGGCAGATCGGTCAATGGATCGCTCTGCGCCCGGTGACGGAGCAGTTCCTCGACTTCCTTGCGCTGCGTGATGTCGATGAACGTCGCCACGTGGCGCCCGCCGCTTTCGACACCTTCCTCGGAGATGGCGGAAATGGACAGCCAGACGACGTAAACCGTGCCGTCCGGGCGGCGATTCCAGACTTCCCCCTCCCAGCGGCCTTTGCTGCCGAGTTGTTGCCACAATGCCTGGAAGAAATCAGGATCATGACGGCCCGAACCCAGACAGCGCGGGTCCTTGCCCAGCACCTCGCCGGGCCGGTAGCCGGTAATCGCGGTAAAGGCGGGATTGACCTGCATGATGTGATTTTCCGCGTCGGTCACCACGATCCCCTCGGAAGCGCTTTCCATCACCGCCGCCGATATCTGGAGTGCCCTTTCATCGGCCAGACGTTCGGTCACGTCCTTGATGCCGAGAACCCACTGTCCGTTCTGGTTCGCCCGGTCGATACGGGCGACATGAACATCGCCAACCCGCAGACGGCTGCCGTCCGGTCGCGCAAAGCGAACCCGCGAGGAGGCAGGGACGAGCCCTCCTTGCAGACGCCGCGCCAGATTGTCCTCGACGATCGAACGCTCCGACGCCGCGACAAAGCTCAGCAGCGGCTCGCCAAGAATCCTGGACAGCTCCATGCCGAACAGCACCGCCGTCTGCTCATTGGCATAGGCAATTTTGAAGTACGGTGCCTCGATGATCACGATGGCGTCCTGGCTGGTCTCCAGAACCGAGCGATAGCGCGCCTCGCTCTCGGAAATCAGAACTTCCTTGTGCTTGCGTTCGGCAACCTCGCCCAGCAATTGCGCATTGAGCGCCGACAGATCCGCCGTGCGCGCCTCGATCAGTCGCTCCTGGCCGGCCGAGATTTCCTGCAAGCGCAGGAAGTTCTGACGCGAAACCCAGATGGCGAAATGGATCAGCAAGGCGAGGCACAAGGCGCCACTGCCAACGACCGCGGCAGCACGGAAACGCTGCGCTTCACGCACGGCGAGAATTTTCCCGGCCGGCATGGTCACACTGATCCCGCCGCGAATGTCACCAAGCTTGTACCCTTGCTCGGCATGGCAATTCAGGCAAGCCTGCTTGATCAACAGCGGCGCCATGTAGCGATGCTGCGGGCCTCGCTCGGAGAAAACCAAATCCAGAATTTCCGCCCGGCCCCGCTCGAAACCCTGCAACGCCTCTCTTTCCCAGTCATCGGCCACGTTGGCCGGGCGAATCGGCTTGAGGCTGGTGAGATGGAAGCGCACGCCGTCCTCCTGCTCGGCAATCTCCGCGATCTGCCGGGTCATGAAGGCCGGGTTGATCATGGTCAGCCGCATACCATCGAGCGTTTCCTGGTCGCGCCGTGGATGCGTCAGATACGGGTTGGGCTGCGTCGTTTCGGTCACTGGCACGTATACGCCGCCATGTCGGGCATTCCAGTCCCGGGTCAGCTCAACCAGACGAAACAGGACGGCACCGCGCTCGCGAGCGAGTGTGTTCATCTGCTCGTCGACTCCCCTGAATTCGATGAACAGCAGGCTGCCGGCCAACAGGGCAACCAGAGCATAGGCCGTAGCGACCCACCCCCGATAGCCGAGATGAACCAGCGAACCGAATCGAGCCTCGTCAAGAGGCGTCTGGAAATGACCCATGAAGGAGGGCTACGCGCCGAAACAAATTAGCAACATTTACAATATCATCAAATTCAGGCATGCAACAGTCCTATTCCCGGCAGCCCGCGCAGGCTATCCGATGGTACGCTTCCCCTCCCGTCGCCCCCCCGTTTCCTTCGATGTTTGCCAAGCTCTACCTTGCGTTCGCACTGATCGGCCTTGCGCTCCCCGCTGGCGCCAGCGGCCTGCCGCCCGGCGTGCTGAAATCGCTGAAAGCAGCCCAGATTCCTGCCGCGCAGGTTGCCGTCGTGGTCCAGCCGCTCGATGGCCCGACGCCCCTGGTCGCCCATAACGCCAGCCAGCCCATGAATCCGGCTTCGGTCATGAAGCTGGTCACCACGTATGCGGCGCTCGATCTGCTAGGCCCGGCCTATACCTGGAAGACCACGGTCTGGACGGAGTTCGCCCCGCAAGAGGGCGTGCTCGACGGCAACGTCTACATCCGCGGCAGCGGCGACCCGCGCTTCGCCATCGAACATCTGTGGAGCCTGTTGCGCCAGCTGCGCGTACGCGGCATTCAGCAGATCGCCGGCGACGTCGTGCTGGACCGCAGCGCGTTCAACGTGCCGTCCATAGACCCCGGCGCCTTCGACGACAAGCCGATGCGCCCGTACAACGTCGGCCCCGATGGCCTGCTGCTCAACTTCCGGGCCCTGCGCTTCACGCTCCTGCCCGACAACGGCAAGCCGCGCGTGTTGATGGAAACACCCAGCGAAGGACTGCGCGTCGACAACCAGTTGCGGGCCGGCAACGGCGAATGCGGCAGCAACTGGAAAGACCTGATCAGCGTGCGCCTGATTCCCGAAAACAACGGAAACCGCCTGGAATTCACCGGCAGCTATGCCGCGCTGTGCGGGGAAAAATCGCTCAACCTCTCGCCGCTGCCGGCTGACGCCCAGGCCGGCGGCCTGATCCGCGCCCTGTGGAAGGAACTGGGCGGCAGCATCCACGGGCAGGTGCGGGCAGGTACGGTGCCGATCGGCGCCAAACTCCTCACCCAGCATGAATCGGCACCACTGGCCGATGCCGTGCGCGACATCAACAAGTACAGCAACAACGTCATGGCCCGCCAGGTTTTCCTGAGCCTGGGCAACGATGGCCCGGCCACCGCCGAACGTTCGAAACAGCGGATCGCCGACTGGCTGGCCGGACGCAACCTGCGCTTTGGCGAACTGGTCCTCGACAACGGCTCGGGGCTATCGCGCATCGAGCGCATCAGTGCCGACAGCATGAACCGCCTGCTGCTGGACGCCTGGAAAAACCCCGTCATGCCCGAATTCATCGCCAGCATGCCGATCGTCGGCATCGATGGCACCATGAAGAAGCGGCTGAAGGAGGCGACGGCAACCGGGCGGGCGCACATCAAGACCGGCACTCTGGACGGCGTCAAGACGGCGGCCGGCTACGCCCTGGATGCCCAGGGGCGACGCTACGCGGTGACGTTTTTCATCAACCACCCCAAGGCCCAGGCAGGTGCTGCGGCAATCGACGCGCTGATCGACTGGGTGGCCCAGCGGCGCCTCGGCGAAAAGGCGCCGCTGCTGGAAAATGAATAGGGAAACGGCCTTTCCTGGCGGCGTCCTCGACGAGGCGGGACTGAACCGGCAACACGTATTCGATCTCGACAGCCTGCCTGCGGCGGTGCTCGCCGCACTCGATGCCCAGGCCGGCGAACGGCAGCTGATCCTGATCGGCCATGGCGGCCGGCGGCTGTGGGAAGGCGTCCAGGCAAGCGGCATGGCCGGCAGCGACCCGATCGACGACTACAGCACCCGGACCATCCGGCAATGGTTTGCCCGCGAGCTGCCGGCGCGGCGCTTTCGCATCCTGTTTCCCGGCGAGCGTCCCATCGGCCTGCAGGCGCTGGGCGCGCTGGCCGGCTGGCATCAGCCCTCGCCGCTGATGATCGGGGTCGATGCCGAATGGGGTAGTTGGTATGCCTACCGCGCCGTCGTCGTCGCCGATACCGATTTCGCCCCTTCGCCCCGCCACGTCGGACACAGTCCGTGCCCGACCTGCCATCCCGCTCCTTGCATCAGCACCTGCCCGGCCCACGCGCTGGCGGGCGGACAATTCGATCTCGCCGCCTGCAGCCACCACCGCCTGATTCCGGATTCGCCCTGCGCCATGGGCTGCCTGGCCCGGCAAGCCTGCCCGGCGGGCAGCGAGCACCGCTATGACGAGGCCCAGATCCGGCATAGCTATGGGCGCTCGCTGGCCGTCATCCGGCAGTATTACGCGACCGAACCCCGGACTCCCGAACGGCAATGACCCACACCAAGCGCCTCGACCACAATTTCTTCGAAGATGCACAAGCCATTCTGGTTGCACCATTGATCTTCGCCTTCGCCGTCATGCTTTTTCGCGAGGCCGGCCTGCTGACCGGCGGGACGGTCGGTATCGCCTTTCTGGCCCACTACCTGAGCGGCTGGTCCATCGGCTCGCTGCTCATCGCCATCAACCTGCCTTTCTACGGCCTCGCCCTGCGCGCCATGGGCAAGGCTTTCACGATCAAGACCTTTCTCTCGGTCGGTCTGCTGGCGCTCTATACCGAACTATTGCCCGGCCTGATCCAGGTGCAGGGCCTCAACCGCCTGTTTGCGGCCATCATGGGTGGCTTTCTGGCCGGCATCAGCCTGCTCATTTTGATCCGTCACAAGGCCAGCCTGGGCGGCCTCGGCATTCTGGTGATCCACCTGCAGAACACCCGTGGCTGGCGCGCCGGCAAGCTGCAAATGGCCGCCGACTGCATCATCCTGCTTGCCGCCATCTTCATTCGCGACCCGCTCAGCGTCGGGCTGTCGATTGTCGGCGCACTGGCCCTGAACCTGGTCATTGCCGTCAATCACAAGGCCGGCCGCTACATGGGCACCTGAGTCCCCGGCGGCGCGCCGTCGCGCATCGCCAGGCCGGCGAAACCCCGGTCAAGCGACCGGCCTGACGCCCGTCAGCGCCAGCCAGCCGCGCAGGACGCGGTATCCGACCCACAGGCCGAGGAGGACGATCAGGATCCAGGCAATGGGTATGCCGATGATGGTGACGATCAGCAAGCCATACACCACGAGCCAGAGCAGGGTGAACCAGAAAGTGCGGATCTGCCAGACGAAATGGCTTTCCAGCCAGGTTCCGGCCACATCGCCACGCTTCAGGTAATTGAGAAAGACGGCGACCAGCGACGGCAGACCGAAGACAAAACCGCCGGCCACCGTGGCCGACGAGGTGACGCCGATGAGCACGGCCACGGCATGCAAGCCGTAGATGACGTGCGTCAGTTGCAGCAGCGACGGGCGAACGCCTTGCAGGTCGGGCGACGGGACAGGTTCGTTCATGCCGTTTCCTCCGGAAGATATTTCTGCATGAGCAGCGCATGGCCGGCTGCCGGATCGAGTACATAGGGTGCGAAACCGGCCTGCCGATAGGAAGCCATCGCCCGCGTGTTGCTGGAAAGGACTTCCAGCGTCAGTTTGCAGCAGCCGAGTTCCCGGGCGCGCGCTTCGGCCCAGGCCAGCAGCGCCTGGCCGATGCCGCAACCGCGATGGGCGGCGAGCACGACCAGGTCGTGAACATTGAGCAGGGGCCTGGCCGCGAAGGTGGAAAAACCGGCAAAACAGTCGATCAGGCCAACCGCCTGGCCGTCGAGCCAGGCCAACGCGCCATGATAGCCAGGCACCTCCTTCAGGGTGCCGACCAGATGGAGCTTGGCATAGTCCGGGAGGCCGTCGCCGCCGCCCATCGGATCACGGGCGTAGTGATCGAGCAAATCCAGAAAGGCCCCGGCGTGAAGCGGATCGTTCAGATCGACGGCGGTGACGACAAGACGGGATGGCATGCGGGCGAGACCTGTGAGCGGCGGGAGGGCACCATATTAAAGCGCTCGCCCGACACAACTCAACTCATCGCAAAAACGCTTTCCGTTCCCTCGTCCCAGCCGTCCCACAGGTAGTCGTCCGCCTTGCCGTCGGCGATCAGGCGCAGGGCGTAGTTGACCTGCTCCTTGTAAAAATCGCAGAAGGCGCCTACCCGCTCCATGCCGCCGTTCATCTCGAAAGCCTCGGCCGGGCACGGCGAGCCGCAGAAGTGGCGGATCGCGCAATCGCCGCAGGGGCTGAACTTGTCCACGTCGCGCGTCGTCACCGTCCGGAAGGCCGGCGAAGCGAGTGCCGCCTCGACGCCATCGAGCAGCAGGTTGCCGCCGTTGAAGCGCGGCAGGCCGATGAATTCGCTGCACGGGTAGAGGCTGCCGTCGGCAGCCAGCGCGAAGAAGGCGCGGCCGCCGCCGCAGGGCGAGATATCGCACATCAGCCGGCGCGCCGTCGGGGCGAGAATACCGATCAGGACATTGGCGAAATTGGCCACCATCAGCTTGCGGCCGGTTTCCCGGTAAAGCGCATGGGTCCGGTCGAGGGCGGCAAGGAAGGCCGTTGCCATGTCGCCGTCGGCCGGCTTGACGCCGCGCGCCCCGGGCAAGGTGCAGCGCACGGTGTTGAGCATGCAGGTCGGCACCTCGTGCGCGTGGAACAGGTCGACCATGTTCGTCAGGTAAGGCAGGTTCTCCGTCGTGCATGTCGTGATGACGCTCCACGAGCCGTAGCCGCGCAGCTTCTCCATGGCCCTCAGCACCTTGTCGTGCACGCTCCTGCCGCCCCAGGTCCGCCGGGTGGCGTCGGTGATGCCCGCCACCGGGCCGTCGAGCGATAAGCCGATGCTGACGTTTCGCGAGGTCAGGAAATCGAGCGCCGCGTCGTCGAGCAGCGTGCCGTTGGTCTGCACGCCAAACACGAACTCATCGCCAAAGTCCTCGATTGCCGCGAAAACGGCGGCCTGGTTCATCAGCGGCTCGGCACCGTGGAAGATGGCGCGCGGTTTGCGTCCTTCGGGCATCACCGAGCGGAAGTAGTCGCGCAGCTTGCCCAGCGAGGTCAGCAACGTACCGGCCGGCATGTGCTTGCCGCCGCTGCGCTGGGTATCGGGCAGGTAGCAGTAGGTACAGTCGAGATTGCAGCGTTCGGTCGGGTTCAAATAGACGCCGGAAGGCTTCAGGCCGAAGCGCAGGGTGTGCAGCTCCTGGCGCAACCCGTCGGCCTTGTCGCGATAAGCGTCACGCGTCGCCGGGTCGAGCCCTTCGCCAAGCTTGCGCTTGTCAACCAGCGCCCAGAAGGCGGTATCCGGGTCAGTCAGCGCAGCATAGGTGTCGTGGCCGATGTCCACCGGCAGGAAATGCGGGGCGTGCTGCGCCCCCAGGGGCATCGCCGCGGTCATTTGGCCGCTTTCCGGTCCATCAGCACATAGTGCGAGAGGCCGATACCGTCCGGGTTGCAGCGCTTGCGGATGGCGATGGTCGGGGCGGCGGTTTGTACGGGCCGGGCTGCGCCGGCTGGGGCGCCAACGGCGCTGGATGCGACTTGAGAAACGATCTGGGACATTGTCCACTCCTCGGGAAGACAAAAACAAAAAGGGCCCCGGCTGAGTGCACGCTGCTTGCATGCCATCAGCCGGAGCCCTTGCCTTGGCTCCAGTCAGGAATCGAATCGTCTTCTGGCTTCCGGATCAGCCGAAGCGCTGCGCCTTCCCCGCGAGGTGAGCCTCGCAAGTGGCCGGTCTGGCGACCGTGCAGTGTTCGTCCCCGGTTACAGCGGCGGGCCCGCCACGGATTCGCACCGTGTTCCGTATGTCGATTCCAACAGGAGGGCGGATTCTCTCAAACGACCGCGCCGCGGGTCAATTCGTCCTAAAGACCTAGTTCCTGCCACATCGCATCAACCCGCTTCTTGATACCGTCGTCCATGACGATGGGCCGCCCCCATTCGCGATTCGTTTCGCCCGGCCACTTGTTGGTGGCATCCAGCCCCATCTTGGAACCGAGGCCGGCCACCGGCGAGGCGAAGTCGAGGTAGTCGATCGGCGTGTTATCGACCAGCGTCGTGTCGCGCGTTGCATCCATGCGCGTCGTCATCGCCCACACCACTTCCTTCCAGTCGCGGATGTCGATGTCGTCGTCCACCACGATGATGGTCTTGGTGTACATGAACTGGCGCAGAAAGCTCCAGATGCCGAACATGATGCGCTTGGCGTGGCCGGGGTACTGCTTCTTGATCGACACGATGGCCATCCGGTACGAGCAGCCCTCGGGCGGCAGGTAGAAATCGACGATTTCCGGATACTGCTTCTGCAACAGCGGCACGAAGACCTCGTTGAGCGCCACGCCCAGCACGGCGGGTTCATCGGGCGGCTTGCCGGTGTAGGTGCTGTGGTAGATCGGGTTCTTGCGCAGGGTGATGCGCTCGATGGTGAACACCGGAAACTCGGCCTGCTCGTTGTAGTAGCCGGTGTGGTCGCCGTAGGGGCCTTCGAGCGCCATTTCGCCGGGATGGATCACCCCTTCGAGGACGATCTCAGCCGAGGCTGGCACCTGCAGCGTCGAGCCGAGACACTGCGTGAGTTCCGTCTTGCCACCGCGCAGGAGGCCGGCGAACTGGTACTCGGACAGCGAGTCGGGTACCGGGGTCACGGCGCCAAGGATGGTCGCCGGATCGCAACCGAGCACCACCGCCACCGGGAAGGGTTGCCCGGGATTGGCCAACTGGTGGTCGCGGAAATCGAGCGCGCCACCGCGATGCGCCAGCCAGCGCATGATGACCTTGTTCGGCCCCAATACCTGCTGGCGATAGATGCCAAGGTTCTGGCGATTCTTGTTCGGGCCGCGCGTAACGACCAGCCCCCAGGTGATCAGCGGCGCGATGTCGCCCGGCCAGCAGTGCTGGATGGGCAGGCGCGACAGGTCGACGTCCTTGCCCTCCCACACCACTTCCTGACACGGCGCGTTCGACACCTTCTTCGGCGCCATGTTGAGTACCTGCTTGAGGATGGGCAGCTTGTCCCACGCGTCCTTCAGGCCCTTGGGCGGCTCCGGTTCCTTGAGGTAGGCCAGCAGCTTGCCGACCTCGCGCAGCGCCAGCACCGATTCCTCGCCCATGCCCAGCGCCACGCGCTGCGGTGTGCCGAACAGGTTGGCGAGCACCGGAATGTCGTGCTTACGGCCACCGGTCGTCGGGTTTTCAAACAGCAGCGCCGGGCCGCCGGCACGCAACACGCGGTCGCCGATCTCGGTCATTTCCAGATGGGTATCGACCGGGTGGGCAATGCGCTTGAGTTCGCCAGTCTTTTCCAGTTGCGACATGAAATCGCGCAGATCGTGGTATTTCATCCGAAACTCCGTCCGGCCAGCAGAAAGTCGACGACGATGCCGACAAAGATGCTGGCGCCAACCCAGTTGTTATGCAGAAAGGCCCTGAAGCACGGCATGCGTTCGCGGCCCTTGATCCAGGTGTAATGCACGGCCATGATGCCGGCCGCCACCGCCAGACCGGTGTAGAAGGCCCAGCCGAGCCGCAGTCCGAAACCGATCCAGCCGATAATGATCAGGGTGACGGCGTAACACGCCATCACCGCCGCCACGTCAAAGCGGCCGAAGGTGATGGCCGACGTCTTGATGCCGATCTTCAGGTCGTCGTCGCGGTCGACCATGGCGTACTCGGTGTCGTAGGCCACCGCCCAGAAGACGTTGGCGAGCAGCAACAGCCAGGCTTCGAGCGGCACGCCGCCGGTATGTGCGGCGTAGGCCATCGGGATGCCGAAGCCGAAGGCAATGCCGAGATAAGCCTGGGGGATGGCGAAGAAACGCTTGGTAAAGGGATAGCTGGCGGCGAGAAAAACCGCCGGTACCGACAGGGCGATGACCAGAGGCTTGCCGAGCAGCAGCACGAGCCCGAAGGCGACCAGCGACAGGGCGGCGAACAGGATCAAGGCCTCCTTCGTCGTCACCTTGCCGGCCGTCAGCGGGCGCTCCTTCGTGCGCTCCACGTGCTTGTCGAAATCGCGATCGGCGTAGTCGTTGATGACGCATCCCGCCGAACGCATCAGCACGGTGCCGAGCACGAATATCCAGACCACGACCCAGTCCGGCTGTCCGTGCGAGGACAGCCACAGCGCCCACAGAGTGGGCCACAGCAACAGCATGATGCCGATCGGCTTGTCGAGCCGCATCAGACGCTCGTAGAGATCGAGCTTTTCCTTCAGCGCGTTCCAGTTCATCGATGGATTCTACCTTGGCAACAGGCGAGCCGCCGGCTCACTGGACCGTCTGGCGCCGTGCCTGCTGCCAGGCCACGACCGCCTGCCCCGAGTGGGCGAGGATGGCCTGGTAGCGCTCCGCCGGCAGCGCATGGCGCAGCGAGGCGAACAGCTGCTGCGTACCGTCCTGGGCCAGGGGCGAGGCGGGTGCCTGCTCGGACAGCAGGCAGATCTGGATGTTGGCCAGCGCATCGGCCACCAGCCGCCAGCCCAGCGCCGGCATTTTCCGGTCGAGCGCCACCATCAGGCTGCCCAGCGTCTGCACAATGGCCTCGACCTGGGTTGCCGACTCGCAAGCCGCCATCGCATGCCAAAGGGCCATGTGGATGCTGCGCCGCAATTCGACCTTGAAATCGACGCCATCGCCTTCGATCGCATCGATCTGCTCGAAGTATTTCTGGAAACGGCTTTCCTCGCGCGCATCGAGACGGGTGCGCAGGCCACCGATCAGCGCCGTCAGCGGGTGAATCGCCGTCAGTCCGAAAGCCTGCGTATAGGCCAGCCCCCACTGGTCGAGGCCGCCGATCAGCAGGGCCAGTCGCAAGGCACGGGCATCGTCGCTGCCGCCGGCCCGGCACCAGTTGGCGCATTGCGACGCCACCTCGCCGAGCACCCCGGCGTCCGGCGCCCCGTCGTTGGCGACGGCCTGCCGGAAAACCCCGGCGAATACATCCTGCGCCATGCGTGCAGCCAGACGCTGGGTATCGGAGTTGGCCAGTGCGGCCAGTTGATCGGCAGGCATTTGAGCGGCAGTCGTCATGTCGAAGGCAGGCGAATGTAAAAACCGACATTTTACCGGGCCACCGGACGCTCTGCTGCCAAAGCCGGCTCGCATCGCAGGTATCATCCACAAAAAACGCCCCACCAAGGGCACAGATCAACCCAGACAGAGACCCCATCCATGAATGCACCGCTATACGCCATCCCGCTCAGGACCTTGAGCGGACAAGCCGCCGACCTCGGCCAATACAAGAGCCAGGTCCTGCTGATCGTCAACGTCGCCTCGAAATGCGGCCTGACGCCCCAATACGCCGGGCTGGAAACGCTGTTCCAGACTTACCGCAGCCGCGGCCTGCAGGTGCTCGGCTTTCCGTGCAATGACTTCGCCGGCCAGGAGCCGGGCAGCGCCGATGACATCGCCGCTTTCTGCTCCGCCAACTACGGCGTGACGTTTCCGATGTTCGAGAAGATCACCATCAACAGCGCACCACGCCACCCGCTGTACGACCACCTGATCGCCGCCCGGCCAGAGATCAGCTTCCCGGCTGGCAGCGATTTCGTCGAAAAACTGGGCCAGTACAAGATGCTGCCGGAGCAGCCGGACGACGTGCTGTGGAATTTCGAGAAGTTCCTCGTCGGCCGCGACGGCACCGTACTGCAACGTTTCTCCCCCGACACCCAGCCGGACGACGCCGCCCTGCTCGCCGCCATCGACACCGCCCTCGCCCAAGCCTGATGAACACGCGACACATTCCGCCAGCCCCCGCCACCAGGCCCGATGTCTGCCAACCCACCGGCACGGCCGAACTGGCCATGCTCGATGTCTATATGCCGATGATGAAATCGGCCGCCATCCTCTCCGCCGGGAAACTCGGCCTGTTCGAAGCCCTCGCCAACGGCCCGCGCGACATCGCCGACCTGGCCGATACGCTGCACGCCAGCCAGCGGGGAACCCGCGACCTGGCCGACTTCCTGATCACCATCGGCTACCTGGAAAGGCACGGCGAACTCGTTGCCAACACCGCCAGTACGCAGCGCTGGTTCACCTCGGCGGGCCGCGTCGACTACACCCCCGGCCTGCGCTGGACGCTCGAAGCCTGGCCGATGATGGGCGACCTGACGGCTGCCGTCCGCCGGGGCGGACCGGAAACGACGCTCTGGCAAGCGATGGAAGAAAAGCCGCAACTCGGCGCGACCTTCTCCGCCTACATGGATGCCTTTGCCGGCGACCTCGGCCCCGACCTGCTTGCCCACGTCCCCGTTTTGCCCGAGCAATGTCGACTGCTCGATCTCGGCGGCTCGCACGGTATGCACTCGATCCGCTTCTGCCAACGCCACCCGCAACTGCATGCCCTGATCGTCGACCTGCCCAGCGCCCTCAGCGAAACCGACGCCACCATCGCCCGTCACGGTCTGTCGGAGCGCATCCACGTCAGCCCCGGCGAACTCTTGGTACACGACTGGCACGGCCAGCACGACGTGGTGTTCTACCTGTCGGTCGCCCACAACCACACGGCCGATGAAAACCGCCTGGCTATCCAGCAGATCCACGACGCGCTCACCCCCGGCGGCCTGCTGGTCATTCACGAATACCTCGCCGACACACCCGGCAACGCCTTCATGGCCGCCTTCCGCCTGACCCTGCTCTACGAAACCGGCACCCAGACCTATCGCTACGAGCACTATCGCACATGGCTGGAAACCGCCGGTTTCGCAGCGATTGAGCGCATCGACCTGGATCCGCTGGAAAAGGGTTCGTTGATACTGGCCAGGAAAGCCTGACCGAGCCCCCTTTGTACCGCTTCGTCGAATCCGACCCCAACCCCATGCAAGACATCACCCGCAACACCACGCAAAAGTAAAATCAGGAAACCTTCTCCCTAAACCCGGTTCGTACTTGTATGCCTCTGCTACCATTGCCCGGATGCAGCACTTAATCGCTGTTTTCCTGTTGGTTTTTCTGTCATTCCAGCCCACCTGGGCGCTGGCAGAGTCCTGTTGCCAGCATGAAACGGGAATGACCACTCAGCACGTCGAACACCATGGGCACCCGGCTAACGACAATCCCGACCCAGCCCAAGATCCGCTTTCAAGCATCGATAGCGATTGCGCGAACTGTTATGCCGGCGACGTCGAGGCCTTGGTTGGTTTGCTGACAAACCTGAAAATTGCGCAGGGGGCGTTTGATCACTCGTGGCCTCCCCACTACCTGACATCGCCACCGAGCGACGAACCCGAACGCCCTGACTGGGCTGCCTCCGCCTAACAGGCGGGGCTGGGTTTTCCCCTCTCCCATACCGCGGCTTGCACTGAGAGCCGCGCCATACCGCGTGCGGCATGGCGCCCCGCCGATTCACCGATGTGTTTTTCATCTAGCGAGAATCGGATGTACCACCCAAAAATATTTGTTGCTTCACTGACTCGTAGCCAGCCCGGATTCACGGTGCTTGCCGGCAGCAAGCTCTGCGCCCAGAAAAAAAAGAATTCCGGTGCAAGCCGGGATACAGCTCCATCCGGGAACACCAATCGCTCTTGCGGAACGCGGATCAAGGACTTACTGGAGCAGGCCAGCCAATGCAAAGTCATTCTGGAAGATTAATTGTCAAATTGCGGGGAATAACAATTGAATTCCGCGCAATGGATTGATACAAGCAAAACAAAAATGAACAACAACGGAAAACCATATAGAAAGGCAGTACTTGAAATACTTGGCATCAAAAAGCCATCCAGCATTCTTGATGTCGCATGCGGTAGCGGCTGGCTACGAAATGAACTGGACTTTAACTCCAGGCTGGATGGCGTGGATGCTTTTTCTGAGCACCCATTCGGGTATGAAAACTTCTACAAGCACGATATCAATTGCGGGTTGCCGCAAAATGCCGGCACCTATGATGCGGTCGTTGTTTGTGAAGCAATGGCGTACATTCAAAACCCAGGGGATTTGATCAAGTCGGTCAGAAGCCACCTTAATACCGGCGGGGTATTTATTATTACCGACCCCAATCCATTATATGTTGGAGCACGAATAAATTATCTTTTCCAAGGATTTCCAAGAAGCCATTCTGATTTCGTCGAAAATGAAATATTGAAACCCCATATGCCATGGATGAATCTTGGGCTATTTCAATATTGGCTCCTGCTCGGACTAAACGGATTCACGAACATCAAATTGCATGATGTCAACGAAACCAAGCCGAAACATCGTTGGGAGCTCATGCTGGGACCATTGATAATGGGTTATTACAACAATCGATTAAAAAAATCGAAAACCGAAAATGAACAGTCTCTATGGAGATACGCAGCCTCCAGACAACATATTTATGGAAGACGGCTGGTCATATCTGCTGAAGCCGGGTAACTGAAACTGACAACGCTACTGCGTGGGCGGCAGTTGCCCAGCATGGGTTCAAGGGTTCGACAATGCCGCAACCTGTTCCGTGACATTGAAGTCTGATACACGACCTTTTTAAAAATCAATGGGTTATCCAGCAGCAAAACAGTTATAAAGTTGGATACATTAAAAATCAGATAGTTACCCCAATAGTCTTGTTGAAGAGTTCTGCGTACGGATTATTCAAAAAGTTGGCGCTGAACAACCCGCTGGATCGATGCCGGAAAATGGAAATTCAACCAATCCGCGTCATATCGCGACAACCACCGCAAACTTCCGGGATGCGATCTCCAGAATGCACTTCTTGAGGCCCCCGCCTGTTTAGCCAAGAATGCCAGGCAAACATCCCGATGACTTTTTGGCGACTCCTCCAAAAGAACAACTGGAATCGCATTCAGGGTTTCAGGTGCTGTTCGTCGATCTACCCCCAGAACCGCCTCCCAATTACAACGCCCCAGGTAGGAACGCCAGGATCCATACAACCAATGCACAAGGATTAACCGGAGCAATGGCTGCCCTCCGTATCGTCCAGGCCAAATCCCATGCATAAGCGACAGTGGCTCCACAACTGAGTCCACGCGCTTGAGCAGCCCAGGAGCGCTGATTCGTCCAATACGTTGCACATATTTGGCCAAATATTCGTCTCTCCGAAGATTAGCGCCCGGAGTAATCAAGCCTTGTTGATGGAGACCAGCAACCAAGGCATCACGGATCGCAGATCGGGATGGCAGTTCGCCCCGGCCATCCAATGCCTCCCTCCCTAGCGCCGCAAGTGCCTTCCATAACAGCGGATCTTCGGACGTAACCGAGGCCAAACTCAACGTTGATCCGACATCGCCATCCGTCGGCAAAATGAATCGCTCATGTATCCGATGTCGTTTTACATCGAGCCAGTGCAATGCGATGCCATGGATGGCGCAGACCAGAGAAGTAGGCAACTGATGCTCCCTGTGCCACCAGGCCAATCCGGCTTCAGCAATATCGTCCATCCGACATTCTGTACAGAAGCGCCAGCGACACATGCCACCTAACGCCTCAGCCATTAGGTCAAATCTCCGAGTACCTGCTGCCATCTCCATTAGATCGCTGGCCAGAACATCACCGAGTGCACCAGCAACATGAAAAGCTGTCATCTGGTGAAGAATTTGCGAGGCACTTCCCAGGCTCCCGCTGGATTTTTTCGAAAGCATGAGCAGATTGAACGGTGCATCCATGATCGAGGTGGATTGTGTGCCCGTCAGCCAGTCACAAAACGCCATGTCGTTCGAGACGGCATTGAGTCGTGCCGTTCTGGCCAGCCACGAATAGAGCGTTTCATCCCGCAGGGGATAAGGCCACATCATGAGGATTCCACCGGCGAAATCTTGCACATAAATATGCGTTTATGTAATATTTTATGCATGAGAACAACCAGAACCATTGCCGAATGCCTGCTTGCCGCCCAACAGGCAAAATTCCTTGGGCTGACGCAGGAAAACATTGCAAATGCGCTTGGCGCAAGCCAATCGCAGGTCAGCCGGGTACTCTCCGGGCAGACCAAAAAACACACCGGCCTTGCTGAGAGAGTATGCAATTATGTGAATTCCCATCTTCACGGGATTCCCAGGGAAGCTGTCGCCAACAACGACGAACTGATGTCTGCACTGGCCAGCGTGTGGGACGGTTCATCGCAACAAGCAAAGCTGCTTGCCAATTTAATCCGGTCTGCAGGCGCCCTGATGCCAAGCACGGGCACTCGAATCGAGACTCCGCCATGCTGATCCCGCAAATCCTTCCTGACGAATTCTTGCTGGGGTATCAAGCCCGCCTTCGTATCCTGAATGGTTTTCCAAACAACGAGAGCCTGATGAAGGCATTGCTGCCCAACGACCGACGCTCGGTTGGCACCAAGACAGGAAGCACCGTGATTACCGCCCTTGCCAACCTGCTGGGCACCGACTGCCCGGAACTGGTCTGCCGTCATTCCATGATCCCGTTCATCCGTGCCATTGCCCGCGACGACCCGGATCAAGCCCACGGCGCCCCAGACAGCACGCGACGCCTAGTGAGATCAGGATTGCGCGCCATACGGCGAGCAGCACATTTTTGCCCTGCCTGCGTTGCAGAGGACATGGATTTTCGTGGAATTCCCTATTGGCGAAGAAGCCATCAGATTCCAGGACTGGACTGGTGCCCCAAACATGGACAAGCCTTATTGCCTGCCGAACGAAACCTGTTTGAAGCATTGCCGCCCGCATTTTCTTGGCGTATGGAAGATAGTGGCTACCCGGAAAAAATCGAACACCCGGTCACTCGGCGTTATGGAGAGATTGCCCTTGGACTGATCGATTTGAAGCGGCCAATCAACGCCAGCGATGCTGGCAGAATCCTCGGTAATGCGGCACGGGCAATGGGGCTCCGGTTGTCCCCCAACGGTCGACGAGCCTTGCCGAGTGATCTCGCCAAAGAGCAATTGCCGACGACTTGGCTGGAAAGACACTTCCCACGGGTAGCCAATAAGCTTCCATACGATTACATCAAATCCTTTGACGGAGTCTGCCTGACCAAAGGTTCTGCATTCGCTACGGGAGCTTACGCACTGGTCGCTGCGCTGATTTATCCCAGTGCCGATGAAGCGCTCTTTGCTCTCACGCACCCGGAATGTTGCCCACCGCAGAAAGCAGTTCCATTGCGCTCCACGCTGATTCAGGACAGTCGCCGAACCCGGCAACTGACAAATGCCTATGTCGACAGCGATGGCATCCCTGGTGTGGCTGCCAGAATACTGAACGCAGAACCCAAAAATATACGCATGAGGCTGTGCGAACTCGGACTTCCTTCTCTTAAGGGCCTGGATGGAGAAGCTCGCAGCGCACTGCTGGCATTCTTGCAGGGGGCGCCCATCGAACAGGTCTGCTCGGCTAGAGAACTCGATGCAACAGGCCTCATGAGTCTCGTTCGTGCCGCCTGCCTTCCACTGCGTTCCGCACTGGAAGCGATGGAAAGCAAGGGGCCAAGAACTAAGCCATCCGTCCATTAGCCATCTCCGCAAAGTAGCTGAAGTCTCTGGGCAATAGATCTTCATAGCGAGCCAATTTCACCGGATCCTGGCTATTGAGGGCATCAATAGCAGGAATCAGGGGCGCCAGATAGGTTCGCATGGCCCGCTCGAAATCCTGAATTTCCAAAGCACTCCCCATCCGCTCCCACATGCAGCGATGGGCATGTATCCAGAGCGCAGTTCTGATACGAGGCACCCCTCCGGACAGTTCATGCAACAGGACACGAATTGCATCCGAACTTTCCAGCTTTCGATCAGCCCACAGATATCGGCAAAGTGCCGGGAAGTAATAGTCCTTGTAGAACTGGTCATCGGCCGAACCTGCCCGCGCAAAGTGATGGAATCCGCAATGTGACAATCGCTGTCCGGTGCTGAATCGTTTGGAAAACGCGGTCATGCCATCCTGCGTGCCGAGAGCCAGAACCGCCATGCGCCCTGTGTTGCTCAGTGTCAGAATGTTTTTTAGGGCTTCATCCTCAACCACTTTGAGTTCAAGTTGCTCAGTGCGGGACTTGGCCTGACGCCGCTTCTCCCTGGCGTCGAGCCGGAATAGGTTCTGGATTTCATCAAGCACCAGAATCCCGAGAAAACAGGACTTGGCTCGCTGAAACCAGAGATTCCAGAGATCGGGGCCACGCTTCACACTTTTGCGCAGGATCTCCGCGAAGTTTTCTTCATTGAGGGCATCATTAGTTTCCATCATCAGCACCTGGGCCAGATCGACCAGTCTTCCCGAGGCCGGAACATCGACCTTCAACCAGAGCAACTGCTGGAACCCGGCGGCCACATGCGGAAAGCGCGGATGCTTCACGACCTGGGGGTACATCGACAGTACCCGTTCACACGCCACGGATTTGCCAGTTCCTGACGCCCCGACTACCGAGGCACAAAGCAAGGAAACGTCGGATACTTCGGCCGGACTCTTCAAGCCGTAGATATAGGACCAGGTAGCCGGATCCTGAGGTTTCCGTTTGAGATAGCTTTGTCTCAACATGCGATCCATGGTCATGGCCAACTCGATGCCGCATTGGGTCGGCACATGGACATCGCCAACTGCCATCAATTGATGGTGCCGGATGTGATTAGGGACCGATGTCAGATTCCCCGGCAACGGAGGAAGCCGCAGGATTTTTCTGCCAACGGCATCAGGACCCAAAATTGGACCACAAGCCTCGATCAGAGGATTGCCGGCATAGGCGGGCACTTCGCTGGCAAACTCGGGGGAGGTATCCGACGATGTCAGGGCATCAATACTCATGGCGCAAGCCCTCCCAGGATCTGATCCATCAACCCGGCATACTGAAGACTGCGTTTCGACATTTCGTTCCCCGGTGCAATGGCCAGCGGGCTTGAGTTTGATGCCTGTGTTGCCGTCATGGCCGAAGCTATTCCTTCATCGTGGGTTTTCGCCTCAATCTGACGGGCCTCGGTAATCGTGGGTTTTGCTCCGCTGTATTCCTCGTCCGCCGCCCGTGTCAGGATCTTTGCGCGTCTGGCCTGCGCCTCGATCCGCTCCAGAGCATGGAACATGGCCGTCACCGACTCATGCTCCAGATCCGCCCGCATCCGGGATTGATACATCTGTGCGTCGAGGTATTCATCGACCGACAGATTTCCAGGCGCAATGGCCTGATCAGACAAGGTCAGTTCCAGCAGGCCAGAACTATGAGGATGAGGAGTCCAGACTTGTCGTAGCGAGCCGGGAAAACAATGCAGGGGAATCTCCATAGCCCCTGCGTGCCGGGCCAGGGTAGTCCATTCTTCGGCCCGCGCCAGATCACTTCGATATTCCAGCCGCCCCAGGAAAATCCCATCCCGCCGGATAGCTCCGCTGTGCAGCGGCAGTAGATGTGTGATCAGTTTTTCAGTCGCAGTTTCCTTGCGATAGCCGATCCCCGTCTCGAATCCAAATCGCCAGAGTCCGGCAGGGCTGGGATGAACTCCCGCACTGATCATCGTGGTGTCCAGGCGATGATTTCGGTCGGCATGCAGGTTGTAGAGCTGGACGCGCCAGGCAAGATAATTGACGTACTCGGGCAAGGTATACGCCGAGGTCTCCTTACGAATCCTGAGCTCCATCTCTTTCCGGCGGGCATCCATCGCACCAGGTACAAAGAAATACTGTTGATCCTTCGCGATGCGATGCAGAACCTCCACCATGCCCTTCATGTCTGGGCGATAAGACGCTGCATAGTCGAAATTGAACCCGAGACTGATCGCCGTCTCGCTGGCCCCGGCCGACAGGTATTCCCCCCGGTCCCCCAGGATCAGATACGGCAGCCCGGGTGCAGGATTGAGGGACCACACATCGCCTTCGACGCCCCAGAGGCCCACCAACAAATCCGTGGATGCAGTGGCGGAAAAAATGCCGAGTTTTGCCATGTCCCATGAGGGGCCGGACAGACAAACGTGAAAGCCGACAATGGCGGTGCTCCAGACATCCACCAGAAAGTACACAATCGGACGACCGATGATCCAGGCACGATTCACCTGGCTGCGCAAATAGATATCGCCAATGGTCGAATCCATGGCGAAGGTGTGTCCCGGCCCGGCCACACCTTCCCAGGATCGGCCGCGCAGTCCTCGTATATTGCGGTTGAAATGGCCGGTGGTCGTGCTTTGCCTGAGCCGCTTCAATAGCGGATACTGGTTCAGCAGATATCGAACCTGACGACGATTGGGGTAGGTTCCTTTGAGCGGAGGAATCCGTTCGACGCCCTGATCCGTCTGGCGATAGCCAGGAGAAAACGACTGAATAATGATCTGGTAACGATCATTGAACCGTGGCTTCGGCGTACGGATTTTTGTATCGGCTGCGAGAACCCGAGCAATCCATTCCTCGCCACATCCCGGTTGCACAACATCGGAGTTCGCACCAAGCAGCTCGGCATTTGATTTCCTGCCCGCCTTGCATCGGTTGGGGCCTGCTGGACGCTTGACCTCTGGCGCGCCACACCGGTCGAAACGTGGATTAAGGGAGCCGGAGTCAAACCCGTACTGGCACAGAAGTCTGAAGAGGCTATACACCGTGGAACGGGCACACTTGGTGTCAGCCATCGCTTGCTTTGCCAGAGGCGCGATTCCCCCTGTCAGATAATAGGAGCGGGTCAGGTCTCTGGCATCGAGGAAGCGACGCATGACCTTTCTGCGAAACTCGTAAAGGACGCGCTCGCGCTCACTTAGGCGCTCTGGAGGCAGTAGATGCTTCCCGGCAGAAACCAGCTCGATCCGTTCAAGTTTCCCGGATTCGGGAAGCGCTTCCAGGAGGGCACGCGGCACCTTTTGAATGGCTACGCTCTGCCCAGCCTCTTCCTCCTGGGCTTCCTGGAGCCTGAAGAGAAACGTGTCGGGGTAGGCAGGGTCCTCGGCAATTACCCGATACAGGCCATTCATTTCAGGCGCCTCAATCCGAATCACACTGTTCTGGGCTAGCTGCAGCATGCCGACCTCCCTGACCACAGCGGATTGAGCAGGGCAAACTCCTCACTGCTCAGTAATTCGATCGGCTCTTCGGCCCGCCACCCCCTGCGCAGATCCAGCGGCAGTTGGCCATGCCAGACCGATTGCCAGAACAACTGCTGGGCCTCCGCCATCTCTCCCGAGAATATCGAGGCCACGCTCATCAACACCCGGTTCAGCGGTATGCCCTCAAGGTCTGCCACAGCGGCCGCGCACTGCCCCCTGCTTTCTTGGTCAACCTGCTCGCAGGGAATCACCCAAGGGGCTGTCCGTTGCAGACACTTCCCGACGCGAGCATCGTATTGCCCAGGTGTCAGCAATAGCCAAGAGACACCGCGGGCTTGCCAGTATTGTTTTTCGAGCAAGAGCAACTCTCTGGCCCTGGGAGAGAGCCCATCGACACCCGGCTTTACGCTCACTGCCAGTAACGACCAAATGCCGTCAATGCGCCGGGTGACCAGCAGGTCGGTCGTGAGGCGCCATAGTTCAGCATCACCGTGATGCTTGAGCTCGGGATGCTTTGCCGCAGCAGCCCGGAATATCTCGACTGTGCCCGGGAAAACTCCGGTTATATACTCGGCAGAGTAAAGTCCGAGTTCGTGCGGCCCACGCTCAAGAGCCAGTGGAAATTGCTCGCGGATATCCACAACACCGGGCAACATCGTGGCGAAATAGAAAGCGATCAGTTCGCCATCCGACAGAAAATGGCAGAGGCGGCCGCTCTGCGCCCAGGTCAGCAGATGAGATCGACCACGGCTGGCCGGATCCCCTCGTGTTACCTGATGCCATGGCGAATACGCCGACAGTCGGCCATCTCCACGGCCCATTTCGCGCCAGCGCCTGATCAGGCGCGGCGTGAATCGTCTGGTGGTTCTCATACGCGATTCCCTCTTAAGGGGCGAGTGATACCTCCGCTCGTCCCGTGACGTTCGTTGAACAAATTTGGACAAAGAGGGAATTGACGTGCCTTGAACAGGCCCGGTAGACTTCAATCGTCAAATGAGTCTGGGATTCCCTCCCAGCGAAAAGGCGCGCTGACCTGGCAGTCATGTGCGCCTTTTTATTTTTCCGCTACCCGGAATCAATAGTCATCATGGTTTCCTTCGATTAGGGTCAATTTCACGACTGAGGAATTCCGCGCTTCATTCCAAGCGCGACAGCAATGTGGTGTGATTCACCTCGCAAGCATTTCCGCTTCCCCTTCATCACCGCATAGACCAGTGCCGGGCTGAAGCCATGGCTGGCGGCCCAATCTGCGACGGTAATCCCGCTCTCGCGAAACCATGCCTGTATCCGCTCTGGAGAGTGCAACTCGCCTTGACTCTGTGAGACCGGAATACTAGGGAAAGACCGCATGCGTGGCATCTGGAAAATATCGGTTCAAATCTGTTCGTAATTGTTAATCTTTTCCTGAGAAAAATTAACCGGACACAAATTCCTACAAATTCTTAGAAATTTCGAGACTGTGGAAAAAAATTGGTTTATCGATGCGTGCAATCACGCCGGCCCAACTCACACTTCCCCCAAGAGGGCGCGCGGCCGCCCCGCACTCGCTTTGCTGGATCGTGCGCGAAGCGCCTTCTGGGCTTGGACCATCAAGGAACGCTCCGGCCTGGATTTCGCCGCGCTGGAACGAGAGTTGTCAGTGTCTCCCTTTTCCAAAAGGGAGGGCGGCGGATATGAGCAGCCTTACGCTTGGTACAAATACGCCAAAGGCGAACGAACGCCATCGCCACCCAGTGACAGCAAAATGTCTCCGGTCTTGCTTGCTGAAAGGAAATTCCCAGGTACCGCCCTGGCTTACAAGTCCATTACCTGGGACTTGATCTATCCAGCCGAGAAGGATTTATTGACCCCCTTGCAGCTCTCGAACAGGGTTTCCTCTTACGTGCTGGATCATCTTGACGAGAAGCATATTGAGTCGAGAGATTCGCACAGAATTCTCCTGACCCCAGAAGGAGTAGCGCGGACCGTGCTGATCAAGCACATGGACGCCCTCGGTCTCCTGTTGATGCAATGGCGCAACGGGACACCAAAGCGGCTCTCTATCGAGCTTGTTTATTTCACGCGAACTTGGTTATTGCATGCGTTTGAATGGATCACCCCATTTCCCGAATGCAGACATTTGTTGCTTCGTCTTTTTGAAGAAAATCTTGACGAATTGGGGGTTTTGGAAGGCCCGGGAGGCCTGAGCCTTCAAAAGAGTCAGGATGAGCAGATTAGCGACGCCTATTGGGCCGCTTTGTTCGCCGGAGTAGTGCCAATTGAGGAGGCTTGAAGTGTCAGGCTGCTTCTCGGCCTGAGTTGCCATTCGACACTCTGGCTGAAATTGTCGGCAATGCGGCGGTAAGCGACCCTTTGACCTTACTACAGAGGCAAGGTCAAGCGAAGAAACTGGCTAAAAATGTTTCGCCGAAGCCCTTAGCCTTCCCTCGATGATGGGTTTTGAACACCCACAAGAGATTCAAATGGCCCCCTCGTCTGTTTCTAGCCCTGTAGTTGAGTTAGAACTTGGTATTGGCGGGATCGATTTACAAAAAGCGGCCCCCTACTGATGGGCACAGGGTAAAGAAAGTGTGAAGCGCGTTTTTCCACCTTCCGAGTTGACGCCAACA
Source organism: uncultured Azonexus sp. (assembly GCA_937983545.1). Classification (GTDB taxonomy): domain Bacteria; phylum Pseudomonadota; class Gammaproteobacteria; order Burkholderiales; family Rhodocyclaceae; genus Azonexus. Next base: position 1,606 of record CALJZP010000017.1, on the reverse strand, counting down.
TCCCCGCCATGAGCCAACACAATAGATTGGGTTATCGCCAGCCCTAAGCCTGAATTTTCGGTCGTGCGCAGGCGCGAACTGTCGACACGGTAGAAACGATCAAACAGGCGGGGCAAATGTTCGGTAGGGATATCGCTCCCTGTGTTCTCGACGGAGACCAAAATCCTACCTTCACGGTTATTGTCGACTCGAACGGTAACCTTGCCCTCGTTCGGCGTGTGGCGCAGCGCGTTGGATAGCAGATTGCTAACCGCCCTGCGCAACATCAATCGGTCGCCGACGATTTGGCCGTTACCTGTGAGCGACAAGGCTATCGATTTCTCTTCGGCAAGCACGCCGTAATACTCCAGCAAATCGCCAATTTCCTCGGCAAGGTCTATCGGCTCCTGATTGGGGATGATCTGGTTGTTGTCGGCCTTGGCCAGGAAAAGCATGTCGGAAATGGTTCGCGACAAGCGTTCGAATTCTTCCGTGTTCGACGCCAGGGTGTCCCGGTAGTCTTCTGCGGAGCGTGCTTTCGAGAGCGTGACCTGTGTCTGGGTCAACAGATTGCTGACCGGCGTTCGCAACTCATGAGCCAAGTCCGATGAAAAATCCGACAGGCGCTGAAAGGACTCTTCCAAGCGCGAAAGCATGCCATTCAATGTGTCGGCCAGATCCGCCAATTCGCGGGGGATGGCTTCGACCGGCAAGCGGGTATGCAGGCGATTGGCGGTGATCTCAGCCGCCTGCCGCTTAATGGCCAGTAAAGGCAACAGGCCGCGCCGGACGACAAACCAGCCGAGCAATCCCATCGCCAGAGTCGCCAGGCTCATGAACCCCCACAAAGTCTGCCGGAAGGAAGTCATGAAGTGCTCGTGATGGGTGATTTCGGTGGCAATTGCCACGGTGTAACTAACGCCACCATCGGTGCCTTTGACCATCGAGGAAACTCCCCGCCATGGCTGGCCGTCGTTGCTGTTCCATTTGACGGGTTGCTCGCGCCTTGGTGTCGCGCCAATGCTTAGTAGATCCTGCGGAAACACCATCGCTTCGTTGGCATACAGCATTTCGCCATTCTGGTCATAGACGGCAACGATCAACCCGTGATGCCCCGTCAGCGCATCGTCCAATTGCTGGGTCAGTGTCTCTTTCGGCTGACTATCTGGTTTTCGTTCCAAGATATGCCTTGCCAACTGCATTTTGCCGGTCAGCACATCCAAATCCTGCTCTTCGAAGTGGCGCTCAACCGCATTGCCGATAAGCAGGCCGAGCAGGAACAGCACAAAGGCCGAGGCCAGCGCGAACAGCAGAGTCAGCCGGAGTGTCAGTGAGGGGCCGCGGATTGGGGTCAATCGGTAATCTCCAAAACATAGCCCATGCCGCGCACGGTCTGAATCAATTTGGGTTCGTACCCCTCATCAATCTTGACCCGAAGGCGTTTGATGGCGACCTCAATGACGTTCGTGTCGCTGTCGAAATTCATGTCCCAAACCTGGGAGGCAATCAGCGACCGAGGCAGCACTTCGCCCTGGCGGCGTAACAGCAGTTCAAGCAGCGCGAACTCCTTGGCGGTCAGATCGATGCGTTTGCCGGCGCGATTGACCCGGCGGCGCAGCAGGTCGAG
>CALJZP010000016.1 GCA_937983545.1 uncultured Azonexus sp. | reverse complement strand
GAACTCGGCCAGCGCCTTGCACAGCTCGGTCTTGCCGACGCCTGTGGGGCCGAGGAACAGGAAGGAGCCGTAGGGGCGATTGGGATCGGACAGACCGGCGCGTGAGCGACGGATCGCGTCGCCGACCAGGCGCACGGCTTCATCCTGGCCAACCACCCGCTTGTGCAGGCGGTCTTCCATGTTGAGCAGCTTCTCGCGCTCGCCCTGCATCATCTTGCTGACCGGAATCCCGGTGGCGCGCGATACCACTTCGGCGATTTCCTCGGCACCGACCTGGGTGCGCAGCAGCTTGTTTTTCTGCTGCGCGCCATCGCCGGCCGCTTCGGCGCTCTTCAGTTGCGCCTCGAGCTGCGGCAGTTTGCCGTATTGGAGTTCGGCGACCTTTTCCAGCTTGCCTTCGCGCTGGAATCTGGCGATGTCGGCCTTGAGATGATCGATTTCCTCCTTGATCTGAGCGGAACCGAGCACAGCCGACTTCTCGGCCTTCCAGATTTCCTCCAGATCGGAGTATTCCTTGGTCAGACGGGCGATTTCGTCCTCGATCAGGCCAAGGCGCTTCTGCGAGGCCTCGTCCTTCTCCTTCTTGACAGCCTCGCGTTCGATCTTGAGCTGGATGATGCGGCGTTCGAGCTTGTCCATCGACTCCGGCTTGGAATCGATTTCCATCTTGATACGGGCGGCAGCCTCGTCGATCAGGTCGATCGCCTTGTCCGGCAGGAAACGGTCCGTGATGTAGCGCTGCGACAACTCGGCGGCGGCCACGATGGCCGGGTCGGTGATGTCCACACCGTGGTGCAGTTCGTATTTTTCCTGCAGGCCGCGCAGGATGGCGATGGTCGATTCGACGCTCGGCTCGTCGACCAGAACCTTCTGGAAACGGCGCTCCAGCGCGGCATCCTTCTCGATGTACTTGCGGTATTCGTCGAGCGTGGTGGCACCGATGCAGTGCAGTTCGCCGCGCGCCAGCGCCGGCTTCAACATGTTGCCGGCGTCGATGGCGCCTTCCGCCTTGCCGGCGCCAACCATGGTGTGGATTTCGTCGATGAACAGGATGATGCGCCCTTCGTCCTGCGCCACTTCCTTCAACACCGCCTTCAAGCGTTCCTCGAATTCGCCCCGGTACTTGGCACCGGCCAGCAGACCGGCCATGTCGAGGACCAGGACTTTCTTGCCCTTGAGGGTTTCCGGCACCTCTTCATTAACGATGCGCTGGGCCAGGCCTTCAACGATGGCCGTCTTGCCGACGCCCGGTTCGCCGATCAGCACCGGGTTGTTCTTGGTGCGGCGCTGCAGGATCTGGATGGCGCGGCGGATTTCATCGTCACGGCCGATCACCGGGTCGAGCTTGCCCTGCGCGGCGCGCTCGGTCAAATCGATACAATATTTCTTCAATGATTCGCGCTGGCCTTCGGCCTCCTGGGAATCGACGCCCTGCCCGCCGCGCACGGCCATGATCGCGGCCTCGACCGACTTGCGGCTGAGGCCGTGCTGCTTGGCGATGCGCCCGGTTTCGTTCTTGTCGTCGCACAGGGCGAGCAGGAACATTTCGCTGGCAATGAACTGGTCGCCGCGCTTCTGGGCTTCCTTGTCGGTCAGATTGAGCAGGTTGGTCAGGTCGCGGCCGACCGACACATCGCCGCCATGCCCTTCCACCTTGGGCAAGCGGGTCAGCGCCTGCTCCAGGTCGCGCTTGAGACCCGGCACATTGACGCCAGCCCGCGCCAGCAGCGACACGGTACCGCCGTCATCTTGCTGCAACAAGGCCAACAGCAAATGCTGCGGCTCAATGAATTGTTGGTCGCCGCCGATCGCCAGGCTCTGGGCGTCGGCTAAAGCCTGCTGGAACTTGGTGGTGAACTTGTCGAGACGCATGATGGTCCTTCACGGGAAAATTTCGATAGCCAGCAGATGCGGGCGCCACGACAGAATTTCAACAAGCGGGTAAAAAAACCTTGTTCTCCGACCCCGCGCCCTGAAAGGGCAGGGGTCGACGCCGTGCTCCGCTCAGTAACTCCGCGCGACGATGACTTCGCCGCGAGCATTTGCCAGCTGCCTGGCCTTGGCGAATTCGACCAGTTGGTCGGCCGCCAGCGACTTGCTGAAATACCAGCCTTGAATGACCAGATCGTTCTGCCCGGCAAACACCTGTAGTTGGGCTTCGCTCTCGACACCTTCGATAACCACGTCCAGCGCCAAGGTTTCGGCAAAGCGCAGGAGACCCAGCATCGTCTCCCGACCCCGGGTGCTGTCCAGCGCGATGACGAAACTGCGGTCGATCTTGATCACATCGATGTTGAACTGGTGCAGATAGCTAAACGACGAGTAGCCGGTACCGAAATCGTCGATATAGACCCGCGCGCCAATTCGATGGAACTCGTCGATCGCCGCGCGAATACGCTCGATATCGCCAACCAGGGTCTGCTCCGTGATCTCCACCGAAATCTGCCCCGCCCCTCTGGCGACAAGACGCACCAGCTTGTCGCAATACTCGGCATCGACCAGCGAATAACCCGTGACGTTGATCGTCACCGGAATGACGAACCCCTCGGCGCGCCATTGCTCGACCTGGTGCACCGCTTCGGCGGCGACCCAGATATCGAGATCCTTCATCAGCCCGGTCCGCTCCAGCCACTGCAGGAACTCCCAAGGTTGCTGGCTGCGCCCTTGCCGATCGCGGGCACGCAGCAACGATTCGCAGCCCGTACACAAGCCGCTACCCAGCGCGACTTGCGGCTGATACTCAAGATAAAACTCGTATTCGCTGATCTCGCGGATACGGTCGCGCTGCTCGCGCTGCATCTTGCGGAAGCTGTGAGCGAATACCACCGGATCGTTGGCATAAAGGCTGGCCTCCTCGTAAAGCTGTGTGAAGGTGGTATCGAGGGAACGCACCCGGATGGTCGACTCCTCGCGCCCCAAAACGTCGATTGCGCGGATGAAGGGCGCATACACAAAAACCCCCAGCGCAAGCAGGCCAAGCTGCAGCAATACCGCCGAATAATCGCCCCCGGTTGCCAGGTAGGCATTCAGCAATACCGGCGAATTGAGCGGCAGGCTATCGACTACCGGCGCGATCAAACCCATCCTGGCCGCGGCCAGGGCCAAGGTCACGTTGATCATCGGCGCACAGAAGAAAGGCAACGCCAGACGCGGATTGAGGATGATGGGCAGACCGAAGAGCAGAATTTCGTTGACGTTGAGCAGTGCGATCGGCAGGCTGGCCCAGGCCAGCAGGCGCAAGGTGCGATGCCGGCAAAACAGCAGAATGGCGACCAGCAACGAGAAGGTGGCGCCGCTGCCGCCGATAAAGACGAAGGCCCCGAGCAAAGAACTGTTGAGCGCCCAAGAGCCGGTGCCGCCCCCCTGAACATCGACGGCATTCATTGCCACCGCCTGGTTCAGCACATCGAACACAGGCTGCAAGGCGTAGTAACCGTGGATACCGAAGAACCAAAGCAGGGAGTTCAGCCCGGACACGGCAATTCCGCTGAGGTAAGGGCTATCCAGGAAAGATAGCTGCAGCGGCCGATCCATGTAGCCGAGCATGGGCGTGAGGAGCAACAGATACAGGCTGAGAGCGAGCAGGATGGCCGTCAGCACGCCGGGAATGATCAGATTGAGCGAATCGCGCACGTTGTCGCCGGCCAGATCGGCACCGGCGATCTGGGTCCATTTCCTCCGGTGTAGCCAGTCCATGATCGGCAGGTTGACCAAGGGCGAAGCAATGGCAATAAACAGGATGAAAGTGGACGCCGCCCACGGATGCCCCTTCAACATTGAGGCGGCGATGACGACATAGAAAAAGCACAGGAAGGCGACAGGCAAGCGCGGCAAGCGATAGTGGATCGACATCATGTAGCCGATCGACGCGGCAACCAGGAAAGGCAGCACGCCGCTCATCTCGCGATGTAGTGCTTCTGCGGCCCGAATCAGCGATGGAGGAGCCGCCAGCATCCTGAAAACCGCCGCCGCAAGCAGAAAAGTGGCCGAAACCAGAAGACAGGGAACAATCCACAGCAAGCCTTCGCGAATGGCCCGCATGGTGTATGAGGACACCACCCTATCCAGCGATCTGACGACGACGCCCGGGAAAGCCGCAAGAATTTTCATGACCCCCCCTGCGTACCATTCATTCAGGATATATGAAAATTAGAAAATAACCACATGCTCGTCACTACCCGACGACGGCCGATAGCCGCCTCGCCATTTGTCCGCCGGTCAGGGCAGCAAATCATTCAATTCCGCAAATCGAGCCGGGCTCCGGTTGGCACCGGAGCCCGGTCGCGGTCAGGTCCTGAAACGGGCAACCGTCTGGTGGAGCGATGCGGACAGCGATTGCAAGTGCCGTGCGGCATCGGAGGTCTGGCGGACAGCCAGGGCACTTTCCTCGGACATCTGGGCAATAGTTTCCAGCTTCTGGGCGATATCGTTACCAGCCATGCTTTGTTCGGTAATCGACTCGGAAATGCCGTTCACAACGTCCGTGACGCGGGAGGCGCCGTCGCGGATTTGATTGATCGACTCCCCAGCCTGATTGGCCAGCGCAACACCATTGGTCACTTGTGCCACCCCGGCCTGCATGCTGTCGACCGCATTGCGTGTACCGTTCTGTATCTTGGAAACCATGTCGGCAATCTCGGTGGTCGACAGGCTGGTGCGCTCGGCCAGCTTGCGCACCTCGTCGGCGACGACCGCGAAGCCGCGTCCCTGTTCGCCGGCACGTGCCGCTTCGATGGCGGCATTGAGGGCAAGCAGGTTGGTCTGATCGGCAATCTCCTTGATGGTATTGACGATGGAGGTGATCTGGTCGGATTGCCGTCCCAGTTCTTCGACGATTTGCGAGGAGGACTGTACCGCTTCGGAAATCTTGCGCATTTCGCTGGCGGCATGATGGATCACCGCCGCGCCTTCCTGCGATAGCGAACCGGCCGTCTGCGAGATGCCATGGGCTTCGGCGGCATTTTCCTTGACCTGATCGATGCTGACGGCCATTTCTTCCACCGAGGCCGCCATTGACGAGGCTGCATCGCTTTGCTGGCTGGCGCGGTCGGCAACGGCTTCGGAGGCGTGAAGCAGCTGGTCGGCGGCATTCGCGACCTGTTCGGCATTGTTGACGATGCTGGCGATCATGTTGCGCAACGTTTCCTGCATGGAACGGATGTTGGCCAGCAAGCTGGTCTGGTCGTTGGCACCACACTCCACCGGGGTGGCCAGGTCGCCGCTGGCGATACGCCGGGTGACAGCCGACGCGAGGGACGGATCGCCACCCAGTGTCTTGACGATGTTGTGCGACAACATCGTCAGGGAGATGGCGATGAAGCCGCTGATCAGCAAACCCAGAAGACCAAGCTCGATAGCATCGGTACGGAACTTGGCATCCACGTCGTCAACATAAATGCCGGAGCCGATCACCCAGCCCCAGGGGGCGAAACCCATGACGTAGGAAATCTTGGGAACGCCCTCGTCGGAGCCCGGCTTCGGCCACTGATAATCGACGAAACCGGCGCCGCTGGCTTTGACGACCTTGTTGAACTCGAGGAACAGCAGCTTGCCGTTCTTGTCTTTCAGCTGATCCAGCTTTTTCCCCTCAAGCTCGGGCTTGATCGGATGCATGATCATCATGTCCTGCAGGTCGTTGATCCAGAAATACTCGACCTTGTCGTAACGCATGTTGCGAATGGCGCCCGCGGCGCGCTGTTTGGCCTCGTCCACCGAGATCTGGCCGTCACGTGCCAACTTTTCGAAATGGGCGGCAGTGGCGTGAGCAACCTCGACCAGATTTCGTACTTTTGCCTGTCGATCTTCGAGCATCTGACTCTTCTCGTTAACCAGCAGCAGAACGAACAGTGCGGCCAGCGCCACAATCGTGGTGGCTGTCATGGCCAGTAATTTGGTGCGTAGTGTTACTCCCGGGCCAGACATCTTGCTCTCCTTTTTGATATTGAATTGACTTATCACTAATGTCAAAAATATTAATTTTCTGTGACAATGTAGCACAAACCGGGGCGCAAAACCC
>CALJZP010000015.1 GCA_937983545.1 uncultured Azonexus sp. | reverse complement strand
AGTTAACACTTTGACAGCAGCTTCGTCTTCATACCCGTCCTCGGGGCGCGAGAAAAAACGGCGAGGTACATAGCCTCGCCGTCTTATTGACTCCTCCTCCCTTTCGGGTTCGGGTTTGCTGTTCTCCCTCTAAGGAGTCTTTTCTATTTTTTTTACATACTGCGACGGTACTGGCCCCCTACTTCGTACAGCGCACTGCTGATCTGTCCCAGCGAGCAAACCTTGACGGCATCGACCAGCACAGCGAAAACGTTGCCGTCCTCGATCACGGTCTGCTTCAGCTTGGCCAGCATGGCCGGCGCCTTGTCGGCGTTGCGGGCATGGAAGGCGCGCAGGCGGTTGATCTGCGACTGCTTTTCCTCGTCCGTCGAGCGGGCCAGTTCGATTTCCTGCTGGGCCATGCCCTTCGGGTTCAGGAAGGTGTTGACGCCGATGATCGGGTAGGAGCCGTCGTGCTTCTTGTGCTCGTAATACATCGACTCTTCCTGGATCTTGCCGCGCTGATAGCCGGTTTCCATGGCGCCGAGTACGCCGCCGCGCGAGGCGATGGCTTCGAATTCCTTCAACACGGCCTCTTCGACCAGATCGGTCAGTTCGTCGATGACGAAAGCGCCCTGGTTCGGGTTCTCGTTCTTGGCGACACCCCACTCGCGGTTGATGATCAGTTGGATGGCCATGGCGCGGCGCACGGATTCCTCGGTCGGCGTGGTGATCGCTTCGTCGTAGGCGTTGGTGTGCAGCGAGTTGCAGTTGTCGTAGATGGCGATCAGCGCCTGCAGCGTCGTGCGGATGTCGTTGAAGTCCATTTCCTGGGCGTGCAGCGAACGGCCCGACGTCTGGATGTGGTACTTCAGCTTCTGGCTGCGCTCGTTGGCGCCGTACTTGTTCTTCATCGCGACGGCCCAGATGCGGCGGGCGACGCGGCCGATCACCGAGTATTCCGGGTCCATGCCATTGGAGAAGAAGAACGACAGGTTCGGGGCGAAATCGTCGATATGCATGCCGCGCGCCAAGTAGCTTTCCACGTAGGTGAACCCGTTGGACAGCGTGAAGGCAAGCTGGCTGATCGGGTTGGCACCGGCTTCGGCGATGTGGTAGCCGGAGATCGACACCGAGTAGAAGTTCTGCACCTGGTTATGGACGAAGAATTCCTGGATGTCGCCCATCATCTTCAGCGCGAATTCGGTGGAGAAGATGCAGGTGTTCTGGCCCTGGTCTTCCTTCAGGATGTCGGCCTGCACGGTGCCGCGCACCGTCTTCAGCGTCCATTCGCGGATCTTCTCGGCTTCGTCCTCGGTCGGCTGGCGGCCGTTGTCCTTCTCGAACTTGGCCATTTGCTGGTCGATCGCGGTATTGAAGAAGCAGGCCAGGATGATCGGGGCCGGGCCGTTGATGGTCATCGACACGGAGGTGGTCGGATTGACCAGGTCGAAGCCGTCGTAAAGCACCTTCATGTCGTCGAGCGTGGCGATGGACACGCCGGAATTGCCGATCTTGCCGTAGATGTCCGGCCGCTCATCCGGGTCGCAACCATACAGGGTCACCGAGTCGAAGGCGGTCGACAGGCGGTGCGCCGGCATGCCTTCGGAGACCTTCTTGAAACGGCGGTTGGTGCGGAAGGCATCGCCTTCGCCGGCAAACATGCGGGTCGGATCTTCGCCCTCGCGCTTGAAGGCGAAGACGCCGGCGGTGTAGGGGAAGGAGCCCGGCACATTCTCGCGCATCAGGAAGCGCAGGATTTCGCCGTCGTCGGTATAGGTCGGCAGGATGACCTTGCGAATCTTGGTGCCGGACAGGGACTGGCTGGTCAGCTGGGTACGGATTTCCTTGTCGCGAATCTTCACGACATATTCATCACCCGAATAGGCGGCCACGGTATCCGGCCACATGTCGAGCAGTTTCCGGGCCTTCGGGTCCTGCTGGCTGTCCTTGAAAGCGACCATCTCGTCGAAGTCGGCGACGTTCTTTTCGCAGCCGGCGAAGACATTCTTGGCGATGCGCAGCGATTGACGCTCGCGGGCGATCGTGACCTGCTCGGCGGTATGCGCGTGATAGTTGCGCACGGTATCGGCGATCTCGGCCAGGTAACGGACGCGCTGGGCGGGCACGATGGCGCGCTGGCTGGACGACTGCTTGACGGTGACCAGCGGCAGCTTGCCCCGGCCGAGCTTCAGGCCCTTTTCGCTGAGTGCCGGCACCAGCGCCTGATACAGCGCGGTGACGCCGTCGTCATTGAAACGGGCGGCCTGCGTGCCGAACACCGGCATGTCGTCAGTCGGCGTGGTGAACAATTCACGATTGCGCTGGTACTGCTTGCGCACATCGCGCAGCGCATCCTCGGCACCCTTGCGGTCGAACTTGTTGATGGCGACGAAGTCGGCGAAGTCGAGCATGTCGATCTTTTCCAGCTGCGACGCGGCGCCGAACTCCGGCGTCATCACATACAGCGACAGGTCGACGTAGGGCACGATGGCCGCATTGCCCTGACCGATACCGGAGGTTTCGACGACGACCAAGTCGAAGCCGGCTAGCTTGCAGGCGGCGATAACCTCGGGCAGCGCGGTGGAGATTTCGCTACCGGTGTCGCGGGTAGCCAGCGAACGCATGAAGATGTTCGGATGCTCGATGGCATTCATGCGGATACGGTCGCCGAGCAGCGCACCGCCGGTCCGCTTGCGCGACGGGTCGATGGAGACGATGCCGATCTTGACGCTGTCGCCCTGATCGAGACGGAAGCGGCGCACCAGTTCGTCGGTCAGCGACGACTTGCCGGCACCGCCGGTACCGGTGATGCCGAGAACAGGCGTTTCCAGCGCGGCGGCAGCCTTGAGCAGCGGCTCCTTGAGGGCCGGTGCCTCGCCATTTTCGAGCAGCGTGATGATGCGTGACAGCAGGCGCTTGTCACCGGCCTGCAAACCGGCCAGCGCCTGCTCGGCGGTCGGTACGCCCTGATCTGCGACATCGTAATCGGCATGCTGCACGACTTCGTTGATCATGCCTTGCAGGCCCATCTGCACACCATCCTCCGGCGCGTAGATGCGGGTCACGCCATAGGCGTGCAATTCCTTGATTTCCGAGGGCACGATGACGCCGCCGCCACCGCCGAAGACCTTGATCTTCTCACCGCCGTTGGCCTTGAGCAGGTCGATCATGTACTTGAAGAATTCGACATGCCCACCCTGGTAGGAGGTGATGCAGATACCCTGTACGTCTTCCTGCAGGGCGGCATTGACGATTTCCTGCACCGAGCGGTTGTGGCCGAGGTGGATGACTTCGGAGCCGGTCGATTGCAGGATGCGGCGCATGATGTTGATCGACGCGTCGTGGCCGTCGAACAGCGAGGCGGCGGTGACGAAGCGCACCTTGTTCTTGGGCTTGTACGGGGACAGCTTCTTGGCTACGGACAAATCGGTCATGACGCCTGCCTCATCGAATAAGTAGGAAAGGCCATCATGGTAGGTCGCTTTGACCGTACTGCCATTGTGGCGAATGACGACAATCATGCAAATTCCGCCAAGGTGTTAAAGTAAGCCAACCGCAAACTCATCGCCCCGAAAAATGGTGCACCGCACGATCAAAAACTCATCAACCAGAACACAAGCCACTGTTGCAATGGGATTTGTTACCGGCATGCTGGCCGGCATGACCCATCGCCACCTCGACCCGTCGCCCCTTCTTGCTGCGCTGGAGATTGATATTGCAGACACGGCCAGCCGAGTTCCCATCGATCGCTATGCCGCGCTCTACAACCGCCTGAACCGGCAGCTGGACGATGAAGCCTTCAATCTCTTCGCCCAGCCGATGCGTGTCGGCAGTTTCGAATTCCTGTGTCGCGGCTGCCTGAGTGCCCCGACCCTGGCCGAAGCACTGGCCCGTGCCAGCCGCTTCCTGCACATCGTGCTGCCCGACCTGGCGGTGAGCGTCCGCCGCGTACACGGCCATGCCGAACTGGTCATCGCCGAAACCCGGCGGCTATCCGACAACCCCGAGGATCCGGGACGCATCTTCGCTTTCGAATGGCTGCTCCGCCTGCTGCACGGCCTCGCCTGCTGGCTGGCCGGACGCGGCATCGGCCTCGACAACGTAATCTTCCCCTACCGCAAGCCGGCCCACTTCGGCGACTACGCCCTGATCTTCACCGAGGATTCGCGCTTCGCGCCGACCGTGCCGGGCGGCACGGGCACGCTGGTCGCCAGCTTCAACGCCAACCTGCTCGAGCTGCCCATCCGCCGCGACGAGGCCGCGTTAACCGCCTTCCTCGACGGCGCTCCGGGCAAGATCACCATGCTCTACCGGCGCGACCGGGAAATGGTCATCCGCGTCCGCGACCTGCTGCGCGCCGCACTGCCAGACACATTGAACCTGAACGACATCGCCAATCGCCTGCACCTGTCGCCGCGCACCGTCCACCGCCGGCTGGAGGAGGAAGGTTCCAGCTTCCGCGGCATCAAGGATGCCCTGCGCCGCGACATGGCGCTGGCCCGCCTGACCAAGACGCGGGACACCATCGCCAAGGTTGCAGCCGATCTTGGCTATGCCGACACCTCGGCCTTCTATCGCGCCTTCGTCGAATGGACCGGCATGGCTCCCATTCACTATCGCCGCCAGTGGGCCGCGAAAAAATGATCGGACGACGACAAGGCAAAAATACCCTTAGTAATTTCGGGGCTTATGGCGGATACTATATTCACCAAAAGCATCAATAATGATGGAGCCCACCATGAACAACCCGGGCTATCTGGCAAAACTCCTTATCCTGATCGGCACGCTGCTCGCCCTGCCCTCTGCACAATCGGCCGAGGCCTATAGCTTTGCGGTCGTTCCGCAGTTCGATCAACGCAAACTGTTCACGATCTGGAAACCCATCATCGAGAACGTCAGCAAACGCACCGGCATTCAGCTGAACCTGGTTGCCACGCTCACCGTGCCCGAGTTCGAACAGGAGCTGTCGAAAGGGAGCTTCGATTTCATCTACGCGAATCCCTACCACGTTCTGCGCGAGGAGTCCCGCCAGGGTTACATCCCCTTGGTCCGGGACAAGACACCGCTGCGCGGGATTCTGGTCGTCGCCAGGGACAGTGCGTTCAAAACCCCCGCCGACCTCGATGGCCAGCAAATGGCCATTCCCTCATTCAACGCCCTGGGGGCAAGCCTCCTGCTTCGGGCTGATCTGGCGCAGGTCTTCAAGGTCAAGGTCAATCCGGTCAACGTGAAGACTCACAGCTCGGTCTACCTCTATGTCGCCAATGGCCTGATTCCCGCCGGCGGCGGCGTCGAAAAGACCCTGCAGGAGCAGGAGCCGGCCATACGCGATCTGCTGCGGGTGCTGTACACCACCCGGGAAATGCCATCCCACCCGATCGCCGCCCATCCACGCGTCCCTCCGAAGGTTCAACAGGCTGTCAGACAAGCCATCCTGGAACTGGACGGGAACGAAGAAGGACGCAAATTGCTGAGCGAAGTACCGATCCAGAAGGCCGTTGCCACCTCGATGAAGGATTACACACCGATGCGCAGCTGGGGATTGTCCAACTATTGGGTCGAACCTTAACTCATGGGGCTACGGCAAAAATTCCTGCTGCCGCTGCTCCTGATCAGTGTCGTGCTGGGCAGTCTGCTGCAATTCGTCTGGATTCCGGACTCGATTCACCGTGCCGAGGAAACCCATCTCCGGCTGATCGAACGGCACCTCGACAGTGTGGTCGAGAGCCTGATTCCCCTCCTCCTTTCCGGGCAGCTGGCCAACATCTATGAAAACCTTGGCGCGCTCGAACGGCGCAATGCCGAATGGCATCAAGTCAGGCTGACCAACCCGACCGGGCAACAACTCTACCCTCTCCGGCGACCGGGAGCCCCCCAGACGGCAGAGCCGGTGTCCGGAGCATACAGACTCCTGACCCGCCCGATTGCCCTCAGCGAAATCGAGCTGGGAGAACTGGCGGTGATGATCGACCTGAGTCCGTTCATTGCCGACAACCTCGACTACCACCGGAACCTGATGCACCTGCTGCTGGCAGTGCTTGTCGCCTTGACCGGCATCATGGTGGCGATTCTCGAATTCACGGTCATCCGGCCCACCCATCGGCTGGCCATCGCTGCCAGCAATCTGGCACAGAACCACTTCGAGACCCCTTTGCCGCCAGTGACCCATGACGAGATCGGGCATCTTGTCGACAATTTCGCCAGCATGCGCACCGAATTGCAGACCTCGCAAAATAATCTGGTGCGGGAGATCGATCAGCGCATCCGGGCAGCCGAAGCCCTGCGCGAACATCAGGCCCGACTCGAAGAAATCGTCGGGGAACGAACCCGGGAACTGCTCACCGCCAAGGAAGCGGCCGAATCGGCCAGTCGCGCGAAAAGCGCCTTTCTCGCCAATATGAGTCATGAAATCCGCACGCCGATGAACGCCATTGTCGGCCTGACCCATCTCCTGAGAAAAGACGCCTGCCATTCCAAGGATGCCAATCACCTCGACAAGATCACGCTGGCGGCGCACCACCTGCTCGGCATCATCAACGACATTCTGGATTTCTCGAAGATTGAAGCCGACAAGCTGATCATCGACGAAAGCGATTTCGAGTTCGAACAGATATTCCTGCAGCTCAATGCGCTGATCACCCCGCTGGCAATGGACAAGGGGCTGGAAATCATCGACCGGATCGATCCCGAAATTCCGTATTTCGTCCACGGGGACCGCAGCCGCATCGGTCAGATCCTGGCCAATTTCGCCAGCAATGCGGTGAAATTTACCGAGCGGGGCAGCGTCATATTCCGGGCACGCCTGCTCTCGCGTGAAGGCAAGCGCCTGTATATCCGCTTCGAAGTGACCGACACCGGCATCGGCCTGGCACCGGAGCAACGGGAACGCCTGTTCCTCCCCTTCGAACAGGCCGACACCTCGACAACACGAAAATATGGCGGCACCGGCCTCGGGCTCGCCATCAGCAAACGCCTGACGGAACTGATGAACGGCCGTATCGGCGTCGACAGCATCGAGGGACAAGGCAGCACCTTCTGGTGTGAATTGCCGCTGCAGGTCGCATGCAAACATGACGAGCAGCCACGGCGAAATACCATGCCGGAAACAATCGACATCCTGATCATCGACGATGATCCCAATGCCCTGGAAGCCATCAGCCACATGCTGACTGCCTACGACGCCCGCGTCACCACGGCCAGTTCGGGCGAAGCCGGATTGCAATGCGTGCAGGCCGCCCAGGCAGAGGGACGCCATTTCAACCTGGTTCTGACCGACTGGGCCATGCCGGGCATGGACGGCATAGAAACCAGCCGCCGCATTCGTGCAATGACACAGCCGCCGCCGCGTATCGTGCTGGTCACGGCTTATGGCCGCGAATGGCCGATGGACCGCCTGCGCGAGGCAGGGATCGTTTACCAGATCAACAAACCGGTGACGCCGTCCGAACTCGAAGCTGCACTGATCGAAGCGCTACTCGGCGAGCATTCATCCAAATCCGGGCCCGAACTGCAGGACGAGACGCAGACGGTAAACGCCCTTCGCGGGCGGCGTATCCTCCTTGCCGAAGACAATCCGATCAATCAGGAGGTCGCACGGGAACTACTCGAGGATGTCGGGATTCAGGTCGACATCGCCGAAAATGGCTGCCAGGCCATCAAACTGGCCACCGCCCACGATTACGACCTGATCCTGATGGACATCCAGATGCCGACCATGGACGGCATTGAAGCAACGCATGCCATCCGCCTGCTGCCGGACCGGACAGCAACCCCCATACTGGCCATGACGGCCAACGCCTTCAACGAAGATCGCGACGCCTGCCTCGGCGCCGGCATGAACGACCATATCGCCAAGCCGATCGATCCCGCAAAGCTCTACGCGACGCTTTGCCACTGGATTCGCTCCCCGATGCCAGCAAAGAGTCACCCCGAGGAGCAGCCAGCTGCTGCCCAGCCCGACGAAGAGCATTTTCTCAGGCGACTGTATCGAATCGATGAGCTGGATGTCCCGGCCGGCCTTCACGTCGTATCCGGAAAACTGTCGCTTTACAGGCGCCTGCTCGATTTGTACATCACCACGCATGCCAGTGACGCTCATCGGATAGCCGAAGCGCTGGACAAGGGCAATCAGGAAGATGCGCGCAATATCGCCCATGCCCTGAAAGGCGCATCGGCCAATATCGGTGCCATGCAGGTCAACAAGATTGCCGCCGCCATCGAGCTCCCGCTCAAATTGCAAAAACCGGATGCGCCGCTGCTTGCGCGCCAGTTACTGCCTTATCTGCAATCATCGCAAGAGGCATTGACCGGCCAGCTCGATTCACTCCTTCATGCCGAGCACAATGAAGCCGATACCGACGACAGGGCTGCGGAAGCCAACAATGACCAAGTCATCGAGAAGCTTCGCTTACAGCTATCGACGGGCGAGATGACCGTCCAGCGTTACTTCGGCGAACATCACGCCACCCTCCGGAATATCCTGGGGCAGGCAACGGCAAACAAGCTGGGGCAACTGATCGGCAACTTCGAATTCGAAAAGGCACTCGCCCTGCTCCCTGAGGTAGACTGATCGGCATCTCCTCCCCCCGACGTTGAAGGCATGAAACTCCGCTTCACCCTGTTCGTGACCGCGCTGCTGGCGGCGAGCTCCGTCTGGAGTGCCGGGCTGCTGGAAAAGGAAATCCATTTCTCCGAGGCCGACATCCAGGCACAGGTC
>CALJZP010000014.1 GCA_937983545.1 uncultured Azonexus sp. | reverse complement strand
GCGGCGCGCGACAGGTCGATATGCGCCATGGCATTCGGCATGCGCGCATCCCATTGATCGAGATAAACCGGTTTTCCGGACAACGCCTGAAAAGTGGTCGCCGTCACGAAATGGGTCGCCCCTTCGGTCATCGCCACCTGGACCTCGGCCCCTTGCTTGCCCAGCAGGCGGACCAACTCGGCTGCCTTGTAGGCGGCGATACCACCCGTTACGCCAAGGACGATGCGCTTACCATTTAATTCCATTGTCTTACCGTTAGAATTGGACTCCGCACATTCTACTCTTGGAAAGAAAATGGCGATCACCGACTGGCCGGAAGGCGAACGTCCGCGCGAACGGCTGCTTGCCCACGGTCCGGCGGCACTCTCCGATGCGGAATTGCTGGCTATTTACTTACGCGTCGGCGTGCGTGGCAAAAGTGCGGTCGATCTGGCCCGCGATCTGCTGAATCGCTTCGACGGCCAGCTCGGCATTCTGGTCGAAGCTTCGCTAGGTGAACTGGCCAGCGTCTCCGGCATCGGTATGGCCAAGGCAGCCCAACTGAAAGCCAGCTTCGAACTGGCCCGCCGTGCACTGACACAGGAGATGGGTAGTCGGGACAACTTCACCTCTCCCGGAAAGGTCCGCGACTGGCTGCGCCTGAAGCTCGCCCACCGGCCACAGGAAATTTTCATGGCGCTGTGGCTCGACGCCCAGAATCGCCTGCTGAAAGCCGAGGAATTATTCACCGGATCGCTGACCCAGACTTCCGTCTACCCGCGGGAAGTGGTCAAGTCTGCGCTCTCCCATAATGCAGCCGCGGTCATTCTGGCGCATAATCACCCCTCCGGTGTCGCCGAACCCTCCAGAGCCGACGAGATGCTCACCCGCTCGTTGAAGGAAGCGCTGGCCATGGTCGACGTCAAAGTCCTCGATCATTTCATCGTCGCCGGTACGACCCCGCCGCTTTCGTTCGCCGAGCGCGGCCTGATATGAAAATGCAGAAACCCCTTGATCCCATTCAGGACTTTTGGTTATACTCACGGGCTTTCTTCTAGCGAATTCTGGAGCACCATCATGGCGCGAGTCTGCCAAGTAACGGGTAAAGCCCCGATGGTTGGGAACAACGTTTCCCACGCCAACAACAAAACGAAGCGCCGCTTCCTGCCGAACCTGCAGTATCGTCGTTTCTGGGTCGAAACTGAAAACCGCTTCGTGCGCCTGCGCGTTTCCAACGCCGGCCTGCGCATCATCGACAAGAAGGGCATCGAAGTCGTTCTGGCCGATCTGCGTGCCCGCGGCGAAGTCTGATTAAGGAAGGATACGAAAAATGGCTAAAGGCGGTCGCGAAAAGATCAAGCTGGAATCTACAGCTGGTACCGGACACTTCTATACCACCTCCAAGAACAAGCGTACGACGCCTGAAAAGCTGGAGTTCATGAAGTACGATCCGAAGGCCCGTAAGCACGTCGCTTACAAGGAAGTGAAGCTGAAGTAATTCAGCCAACTCCGGCATTCGACAAACCCGCCTTTCGGCGGGTTTTGTTTTTTCAGTTCCGGAACTTGCTCCGGAAGAGCAGAACGGCGTAACCGACAATACCGGCAAAGACGATAGCCGACCAGTTGGCCATCGACATTCCCAGGAATTCCCAGTCCCGACTGGTACAAAAGCCGGTCGCCAGGAACAGGGAGGGCATCTGCATGCCCAGCCAGTCGACCAGACTCTCGATGGCATTCGGATCGGTGAAACTGCACTCCGGCGCCAGATGCGGGTAAGCCTGCATCCAGGTCTGATACGCGGCGACGCCCAAACCGAGTCCGGCCAGCCCGACCGTCAGCGCCGACCAGAGCAGACGTCCCGATGGCATGACCCATCCCAGCAAACCGACGATGCCAATGACGATATAGAGCAGGCGCTGAAAGATACAGAGAGGACACGGCGCCAGACGCAACAGATTCTGCAATTCCATCCCGATGGCGACCAGCCCAAGACAACCGATCCCCAATGTCGCAAACCAAGCCCTGACGGGCACTTTTGACCAAATCATTCACAAGCTTCCCAAGAGTAACCAACGGACATTCTAAGCCAGCTCAAGGCGTATGGACCTCCCTTCGATCATACGGACATCGCCAGGGCAGACTGGACCCGGACCCGGCCGACCGTTAAGATTGCCGGATGAACACACGCATACTTCTTGTCGAAGACGACGAACGGCTGGCCGAACTGACCGCCGAATACCTCACCAAAAACGACCTGCAAGTCGCCATCGAGCCGCGCGGCGATGTCGCCGAGACACGCATCCTGGCGGAGCAGCCCGACCTGGTCATTCTCGACGTCATGCTCCCGGGCAAGGACGGCTTCGAAGTCTGTCGCGCTGTGCGCTCCCAGTACCGCGGCGTGATCCTGATGCTCACCGCCCGCGACGAAGACTTCGACCAGATTCTCGGCCTTGAGATGGGGGCCGACGATTACATTGCCAAGCCGGTTCAACCCCGCGTCCTGCTTGCCCGCATCAAGGCCCTGCTTCGCCGCCTTCCGTCGCCCGGCGACACACCGGCCGGCGAAGCCGACAAGATGACCTTCGGCCAGTTCCGGATCAGCCAGGCAACGCGTACCGCCACGCTGGCCGGCGAGGGCATCGACCTGACCACCGCCGAATTTGACCTGTTGTGGCTGCTCGCCACACATGCCGGCAACGTCCTGTCCCGCGACGATCTGCTACAGGAATTGCGCGGCATCGGTTTCGACGGCCTGGATCGCTCCATCGATGCCCGCATCTCGCGATTGCGCAAGAAGCTGAACGACGACCCGGAAAATCCGACCCGCATCAAGACCGTACGCGGCAAAGGCTACCTGTTCAGCAAACATGACTGGAACTGATTCGCCAGCCGAAAGCAAGGCGGCCAAGGATCATAATCAGGGGCTCGCCCGTTCGCTGTTCCGCGTTTCACTGCCGCGCTGGCGAGGCAGCCGCTACAGCCTGTCGCGGCTGTTCTTCAATTTCTATCTGCTGGCCATGGGCTCGTTCGTGGCCATCGCCTTCACCGCCGACTTTGTCATCTCGACCGCCCAGCGCGGCATTACCGACGATTACGCCCGCCGTTTCATGCGCGGCACAATCACCCTGATCGAGGACGAACTATTCCGGCACCCCCGCCGTGAATGGCAAAAGAAAGTAGGCGAACTCGACGAAAAATTCTCCTACAACCTGGGCATTGTCGAGCGCATCTCGCTCGACCGCACCCTGACGCCATTTCAGGTCAGCAAGCTGGACGCCGGCGACATCGCCATCGATCACGACGGCGACATCATGTATCACCGCCTGGGGACATCCAGCCTCGTCCTCGTGGTTGGGCCGCTGGCCTCCGGCCGGAATCCTGAACTGGCCGATCGCCTGCCACTGGAACTCCGCCTCCGCCTCCTGACCTGGAGCCTGATCGGCGTCATTTTCGCAATCGCCCTGTGGTTCTGGATTCGCCCCGTCTGGCGCGACCTCGAAACACTGCGCCAGACGGCTCGCGATCTAGGTGACGGCCATTTCGACGCCCGCTCGCCGACCGCCAAGACACAACTGTTCGCACCGCTCTCCGACACGATGAACAGCATGGCCGACCGCATCCGCCAATTGCTGGCCACCCATCGGGAGCTATCCTGCGGCATCTCGCATGAACTGCGCACCCCCATCGCCCGCATGCGTTTTGCGCTGGAAATGCTGGCCGAGACCGAAGAAAAGGAAGAACGGGAACGCCTCTGGGCCATGATGGAGGCCGATCTCGACGAACTCGACCAGCTGATCGACACCAGCCTGACCTATGCCCGCTTCGAACGCGAGACACCGGAACCCCATTTCGCCAGCGTCAATTTCGCCGAGTGGCTGGCGGACGAAGTCGATTCCGTCCGGCTGCTCGGCCGTCAGCTTGAGGTTGTCGTGGATACCGCCGGACTACCTGGCGACCTGCACGTCGACCTTGATCGCAAAGCGATGCCCTATGCCCTGCGCAATCTCCTGCGCAATGCCTTCAAATACGCCAGCAGCCGCATTTCAGTCAACGCCGAACTGGCTGGCAACGAAATACGCATCAACGTCGACGACGACGGGATCGGCATCCCTCCCGAAGAGCGCGAACACATCTTCTCGGCTTTTACTCGACTTGATCGTTCGCGCGACCGCTCGACGGGTGGCTACGGCCTTGGCCTGGCGATTGCCCGCCGGGTACTCGAATTGCACGGCGGAAACGCAACCGCCGATGCCTCGCCGCTGGGCGGCGCACGCTTCACGCTCAGCTGGAAAGCCCACCAATAGTGCCTCTCCAGGTTGTTACAAAACGTCACACAAGATCAAAACCCGTTACCGCCATGCAACGCTGATGCAACAGACGGCGCACTTGCGTCCCTCTAGAATGCGATGCATGCCAGACAACGAAACCCGCCAAGAGGATGACGAGGAAATGATCAGCATGAATATCAAACAGTTTATCGAAGCAACCCGCCAGTATCTGTTCGCTCTGGTTCCGGCCCAACCCGCACTAGCCACGATTCCGCTCAAAAAGGACCGTTAATGGCCTTTGCGGATCACCTGCCGATCAGCGAGTCGCTCGGCGTCTTCGTTGGCATCGCCGGTTACGACTGGCTTGCCGAAGGCCAGGCGGAACCCCTGAAGGCAGCCATCGCAGCCATTGCAGCCGGCGGCATCATCGCCATAGCCCGTCTCCTGTTGAAACACCGCAGCAAGCGCTAATGGGGCTGAAGCTTACCCTCCTCTCGAATCTCCCCCCGATTCGAGACCTCCCTGTTACCCCGCCTTCGTGGCGGGGTCTTTTTTTGGTTGCCGGCGGGCAATCGCCATCAGAATTCGAGGCGCAGCGACAGCCAATGCACACGGTCAGCCAGACGATTGATCGTTCGCCCCTGCTGCTGCTCGTTGACCATCTGCGAGACATAGGCGATCTCGCCACCCATCGAACCAAGACGGAACGCCTTGGCCAGGCGCCAGTCAATCCGTTCGCTGGCTTCGATCGGCGCACTGTCATTTCTGCGCCAACGCATCGGAGATGCACGGAAATACATAATCGACGCAGTCACGGCGTAAGGCAGCTGCTGAACCAACATCGCCGTCTGGGAATGCGTAGGTGCCGAATCACGCGTTTGATTGATGATCTTCGGGCCGTTGTTGAAGTCGTCTGCAACCCGGGAGATGTCCGTGTAATCCGCCGAAATGGAGATCAGCGCATTGCCATACATCAGCCGCGTCGCCTCGAAAGGACGCCAGTTCAACTGATACTCGTAGCCCTGGATTCGAACATTGGCCAGATTGACCGCGCTATCGGCCCGACCGTTCGGATAAACCGCATAGTTAACGGCATTCATCCTCAACGACTGTATCTCCCTGTCATCCGGGCTACTGGCGGGCAGCGCGAGGGGCAGAATCTGGATGTAGTTGGGAATCCGCTCGCTGAACATCCGGACATCGGCCATTGCCCGATATTCCTTCAGTTCGGCCAGGTAGCCCAGCTCCAGCGTATCGATCTGCTCAGGCTTCACGCCTTGCGCATGAAAAAGAACGTCGGCCAGGCCGGTTCCGCCGACGTCACGCCTCTCCGAATGTCCGGAGGTCTCATACAGGCTGGGATTCCGATGGGCACGCGAAGCAACCAGACGCAAGGTATGCCCGGGCAAGACATGGACGCTGACGCTCATGCGCGGGTCGAACATCGCCCCGGTAATATTATCATGCTCGTAACTCGCCCCGACGTTGAAAATCAAGGGATCGGCGGCGCGATATTCCAGATTCCCGAAAACCCGATAGGCGAACCTGCTTTTCCACGCATCAGAACTGAATTGCTCGTAAGACTGAACTTCAGTGGATTTCAGACCTGCGCCCCACATCATGCGCAAGTTCTTGCGCGGCGACAGCAAGTGGTCGAACTCGAGCTCGTGCTGCTGCGAACGCCCGCCAGGGTCGATAATCGGAAAGAATGTCACCGAGGAAGGCACGGCCAGATTGGTCGTGAAGTTAACCCGGGTACGATACGGTGACTGCGCCCTGTCATCGCGATAACCGTACCGCAGCTTGATCTCTTCAGTCGCCGACACGATGCGGCGCCACTGAATGCCGAAAGCCGCCGACGATTGCTCCATGTTGCGAACCGGATCGTTGGCATTGGCGGGGCGCCCAAACTGGGACATGTCGCGGGCAAAAGTGCCCGTCAGTTGCAATTCATCCCGGTCACTGAGCGGGATGTCGGCCCGCAGGTCAAAGAGCTGGGACTGGCGACTATCTGGCGAATAGGTCCATCTGCCGCTGTAGAAGCCATACTGGAAGCCATCATCCTGAAAGGACCGCGCCGTGAAGCGAAGGTTCGCCTCGCCGACGCTGCCACCCCAGCGCAAGATTTCGTCGCGGATGCCGTTGTTGCCATGGTTGGCGGACACCATCCAGCCCTTGGTCAATGCCGGATCCATGGTAATGATGTTAACCACGCCCATGAAGGCGTTGGATCCATATGAAACGGTGTTCGAACCGCGAATGACCTCGATGCGCTCGATGTTCTCGAGAGCGACCGGCAACAGGTTCCAGTTAACCCCCGACTTGAAGAGGGGGGAATACTGTGAACGCCCGTCGACCAGCACCTGCACGCGCGGCCCGTACTCCTCGCTGGACAGACCGTAGCCCATCCCATGATAGGCCACGATGGCTGGATCCTGATTGTGCGAGGTAACCTGAAAGCCCGGCACCAAACGCAGCAAATCCTCCACTGTGCGCATACCGGAAGCGCGGATCATTTCCTGATCGATGACCGTAACCGAAGCCGGGGTTTCGGAAAGCTGCTGCGGCAGACGGCTGACCGATGCGACAACGGGAAGGCTGGAAAAGAAGACGTCGTCCTCCGCGATCACCGGAAACGAGGCCAAGGCCCCGAGCAAGGCGGACAGGCATGCGGAACGATGAAAGGGAAAACGAGTCGTTGTATTCACGGCATCCATTCGACGGGTGGTCTGCGACGCACTCCAAAATTTCGCAGGGTCGTTCTGTCTAATTATTGATTCAAAACCCTGAGACCGGACGCGATTTTAACAAAAACATACACCCGGCGACCTAGGGGAAAGACTAGGTAAACCCTACTATGCAGCGTTGATAATACGCACTTCGCGCTGCGGGAAGGGAATGCCGATGCCGTTTTCCTTGAAAGCCCGCCAGATGGCGAAATTCACGTCGGACACGATGTTGCCCCTGCCCTCTTCCGGATCGTTGATCCAGAACCCGACCTCAAGATTGATTGCGCTGTCGGCGAACTGGGTCAGGAAAACCTTGGGCGGAGGGTCGCTCAGTGCCCTGGGATGAGCGGCGGCGGCATCGACCATCAAACGGGACGCCAGGTCGAGGTCGCTGTCGTAGGCCACGCCCACGCTGGTCGCCAGACGGATACGGGTATTGGAATACGTCTGGTTCTGGACGATCGACCCGATCAAGGTTTCGTTCGGAACGATGAATTCGGTACCGCCGGGATGCTTGAGCACCGTATAGCGCGTGGTGATCTGCGTCACCTCGCCACTGTCGCTGCCGACCTGGACGATGTTGCCGATACGGATGGAGCGATCAAGCAGGATGATGAAGCCGGAAACGTAGTTGCTGGCGATTTTCTGCAGACCGAAGCCGAGACCGACGCCGAGCGCCCCGGTGAACACGGACAGGGCGGTCATATCGATGCCGACCAGCGCCAGGCTGGTCAGAATGGCCACCACCGTCAATACGGCCTTCGCAACGCGTACGCCGACAATGCGCAAATTCACATCCAGCGACTGGATGCGCATCAGCTTCGCCTCGATCAGGCCGGCGACCCAGAGCGCGAAGACAACCGTCAGGAAAATGGTGGCGATGCCGCGCAGGACCGTCCACAGGTCGATTTTCTGCTTGCCGATATTAAACTGGACGCTCTCCATCGCGTCGATGACGTAGGGCGCCAGATCGGTGATGTAGAGCGCCAGCCAACCCCACACGGTGGCGGCGATGATGCGTTCCCAGGCCGTAAGCCAGGTGGCGCGCGGAAAAGCCTGGCGCAGGACGAAGACGACACCGCGCACCAACGCCATCGAACCGAACAACGGCATCGCCAGCTTGAGCAGGTTGAGATGCATGAAGGAACCGAGCGTACCCAGCGCAATCCCGGTCAACAGCATGCCGGTCAAGGGAAAGACCAGGCGCGCGCCCACATCGCTCAGGCGCCCCTCACCCTCCGTATGGCGGCTCCGCCACCAGTGGGCCACCAGCCATGCAGAGCCGATACAGACCACCAGGGTAACCACCTGCCAGATGAAACTCGGGTCCCGCACATCGGCAAGCAGATCGTTGATCAGCCGCAGCGCCTGGTTCTTCTCGCTCATGCCTTGCGCTCCATGGCGGCTGCAAAGAAGCCGTCGGTATTGTGCCGGTGCGGCAACAGGCGCAACACCTCGCTCTCCCAGGCGATACCCTGCTTGCCGAGCAGGCCGGCAGCCGGCAACAAGGAGAAATCGGGGTGTTTTTCGAGAAAGGCTGCGACGACGGCATCGTTCTCGGCCGTCAACAGGCTGCAGGTGGCATAGACCAGTCGGCCGCCTGGGCGGACCAAGGTCGCCGCCGCATCGAGAATCGACGCCTGCTTGGCGGTCAGTTCGGCCACCGAGGTCTCGCTCTGCCGCCACTTCAGATCCGGATTACGGCGCAGGGTGCCGAGCCCCGAACAAGGCGCATCGACCAGCACGCGGTCGGCCTTGCCGGCCAGGCGCTTGATCTTCTGGTCGCGCTCGTGCTCGATGCGACCGGGATGCACGTTGGACAGGCCGGAACGCGCCAGGCGCGGCTTGAGATTGGCCAGGCGCTTGTCGGAGACGTCGAAGGCGTAGAGCCTTCCGGTATTGCGCATCAGGGCGCCGAGCAACAGCGTCTTGCCACCGGCACCGGCGCAGAAATCGACGACCATCTCGCCGCGCTTCGGGTCGAGCAGAAAACCGAGCAACTGGCTGCCCTCGTCCTGCACCTCGAAAGCACCCTCGAGGAACAACGGATGCTTGGCCAGCGCCGGCTTGTCGCGCAGACGTACGGCGAGCGGCGACAAGGCACCGGGCTGGGCTGCGATACCGTCGGCGGCGAGCTTGGCGAGCACGGTTTCGCGGTCGACCTTCAACGTATTGACACGCAGGTCGAGCGGTGCCGACTGGTTGATGGCGTGCGCCAGCGCCAGCGTTTCATCGGCACCAAATTGCTGTTCCAGGCGCTGGTACAGCCAGTCCGGCAGGTCGCAACGCACGGCGGGCGGCAGGTCGGCTTCCGGCATGGCCTTGGCAGCGGCCAGCCACGCCTCCTCGCTGGCCTTGAGCACCGGCGCCAGCTCGCGCTGGCTCCAGCCACGCACCAATGCCAGCGTGGCCAGCAGGCGACGGCGGTCGGAGAGTTGCCCGGCACAGCGCGCCTCGATGCTCCGCCCGCGGCGCAGCACGGCAAAAACGGTTTCTGCCACGAAGGCCCGATCAGCATGGCCGAGTTGACGATGTTCCCGGAAATAGCGCGATACGACGGCATCGGCCGGGTGATCGAAGCGCAGCAACTGGCCGAGAACGGCTTCGGCGTGGGCAAATAGGGCTGGGGTGAAGCGGGCTTTCATGGTGTTCCTAATTCGGTGGCGATCTGCTCGAAAACGTCGCCTTTCTTGTCGGTAAAACGTATTTTAACCGGCAAACGATAATGATCGAGTGCCAGCCAGATTTCGGTGACGCTGTCGGTCATGGCGCGCAGGTGCAGGGTGCGAAAGCGGCCGGCCGGCGTATCGATTTCCTCCTCGCCCAGAGAATCGAGGGCATAGCGTTCATATTTCTTGCCAGTAACCACGCCGACGGAGGCACCGTACTCCGGCCGAGGCACATAGGCGAGGTGATAGTTCAGGGAAAGGATATCCTGCGTACCCGGCGCAACCTGCCGGACCTGGCCATCGCGGGACAGCTGAACCTGCGCGGCAGGCCAGTCAAAATCGGCGTTCTCGTTGGCATCCTTGCCGTTTTTCCGCGTCAGGTAGCGCTCGGGCTGCAGGCCGCCGGCGACCAGCCTCCCGTGGCTTTCGTTCTCGAAACGAAGCGTTTTGAACAAGGCCACCAAGCCGCTGGTTTCGGTCATCCCGTAAAGATGGTAATGGCCGTCCTCGGTGAACTCCCAGCGATGCTCGGCACGACCGATCGTGAAGCCCTGACTGCCCATCAGGATGGAAAAGCGAATGACCCCGCTGGCCGGCAACATCGGCTTGGCCGGCTCCGGCAATGCCACGGGTTCTGTCTTCGCCGCCTCGTCGATTACCGGAGGCGGCGCCGGATCGGTGTGTTGCACGACCGGCGCATCCTGAGCCGGCTTGCCCGCCGTCAGCGGAAGCGGGCTGGGGTTGGGTTTGGCTTTAGTCTTGGCCTTGGGCTTCACCGTCGCCTTCTTCTCGGGCGGCGGCGAAGCAGGAGGTGCCTGCAATTCAGCGTGCAACACCACGGGGTCGTCCGTTGCACCGCCAAATAACTCGATATCCGGCCCGAACAGGGCGGCGACATGGATACCCAGCGAAGCCGCCAGCGCCAGGACGATGGCGATGGGCATGAGCGGTCAGCGCAGTAGAGGGGAAATGAGGGCTGCCCTGCCATCCAGTTCGGCCGACAGCCGAACCCGAGCGCCCTCCAGGGTCAGCCTGCCCTCGGCAAACCAGCGCACGGCCTGCGGATAGATCAGGTGCTCCTGGCGCAGGACACGGGCGGACAGGGCATCTTCATCGTCGCCGTCGAGCACCGGAATGGCGGCCTGGATGATGACCGGCCCGTGATCCAGCGTCGGGGTCACGAAATGCACGGTGCAGCCGTGGATGCGCACCCCCTCTTCCAGCGCCCGCTGGTGCGTGTGCAGACCGGGGAAGGAAGGCAGAAGGGAGGGGTGGATGTTCATCAGCCTGCCCTCGTAATGGCGCACGAAACCTTCGCTGAGGATACGCATGAAGCCGGCGAGCACGACCAGATCCGGCACGAAGCCGTCGATGCACTCGGCCAGGGCGGCGTCAAAGGCTTCGCGGCCGGCAAAAGCCTTGTGGTCGATGTAATGGGTGGCGATACCGGCCTTGGACGCCGTTTCCAGCCCCTTGGCATCGGGCCGGTTGCTGATGACGGCAGCGATGTCGACGGGCAGATTGCCGGCATCGCGGGCGGCAATCAAGGCCTCCATGTTGCTGCCGCGACCGGAAATCAGGATGACGATCTTCTTCATTTCAAAAAACTCACCGGGAGAAAAATGGTGCTGACCGCGGTCTGGGTCAGCCGGGAAAAGCCACGGCCGTTACGGTCGGCGACGATCTTGGCCATGAAATCGAGCAGGCCCATGACACGGCCGAATTCACGCTCAAAGGAGAGGTTGCGGTTGACCGGATCGAGCTCGTTGGACAACAGGAACAACTCGCCCGCGGCATTGCGATCGTGGCCGAGCTTCCAGACGGCGACATCCATGTTGCGCGCCGAATTGTAGAGCTTCATTTCGTTGAGGCTGTCGAGGATGTAGAACTCCTCTTTGTGTTCGTAGGCAGCATCGACCATGGTCAACAGCCCGAGCAGCAGGGCAGCGACCCGGTCGCCCGAGTAGGCTTCGGTGAAGGCCAGTGCAGCCGCCTGGCCTTCGCGCAAACCGTTCAATTCCGGCCAACGCTGGGTATGGCGATGGCGCAGGCGATCCAGCGCCGCCTCGCGGCTGGGCAGACCGGCCTTCCGCCACTCCTTCGGATTCCGCTTGTAGAGCTTGTCGGCAATCAGCAGCAGGCCGTCGACAACCTCCGCGCGATTGGTGTCGGCAATGCGATCGACCTCGGTCTTGGCCAGGTATTTGACGTCGACCGTGGTATCCGTACGACCGTCCTTGCCCAAGCGGGTCGAGCAAGCTGCCGCCAGCACCAGGGCAAGCAGGACGGCCAGGCCGCGCATCAGGCCTCCTTGCTCTTCAGATAACCCCAGCCGATCGGAATCAGCGACGAAATGATGATGCCGATGATGATCCAGGACAGGTTGGCCTTGACCCAAGGCATGTTGCCCAGCCAGTAGCCGGCCAGGCATAGCGATACCACCCAACCCAGCGCACCGATCAGGTTGAACAGGGTGAAGCGGGCGTAGCTCATGGCGCCGATGCCGGCGACAAAAGGCGCAAAGGTCCGGAACAGCGGCAGGAAGCGTGAAATGACCAGCGTCTTGCCGCCGTGTTTCTCATAAAACGCGTGCGTCTTGACCAGCGCGTCGCGGTTGAAAAAGCGGGAATTCTCCCAATGGAAGACCTTGGGCCCGAGAAAGCGGCCGATCTGGTAATTGAGCGTATTGCCGAGCACGGCCGCGACGATGAGCACCGCCATCAGGGTGAACACGTCCATCCCGCCTTCACCCAGGGCGGCCAGTGCGCCGGCCACGAAGAGCAGCGAGTCGCCGGGCAGGAAGGGCGTTACGACAAAGCCGGTTTCGGCAAAAACTATGAAGAACAGGATGCCGTAGATCCACAGTCCGTACTGCTGGACCAACACCGCCAGATGCTTGTCGAGATGCAGGACGATGTCGATGAACTGCGCGAAAAATTCCATGCATCTGCTCCGGGTAAAAAGTCCCGCGATTTTACCCGAAGGCGACTTCATCGACCCGTCGCCACCTCACACCTGGGCAAGTTCAGCGAAAGAACTTCCCGTTCTTGCCGATGATCGTCAAATCGACGAACGACGACGCATTGTGGCTGGTTTTCGAGAAATTGATCGCAAAACCGCCCACATCCGTTTTGCTCATGCTTTCAAGGCCGCCGATCAGCTTGTCCCGCGTCAGGTCCTTGCCGGCACGGCGCAGCCCCTCAACCAGTACCTGGGCTGCGATATACCCCTCCAGCGAGACGAAATCGATGTTGTCCTTCCCGGCCTTCTTCATCATTTCCTGGTAGTCGCGAACGATCTTGAGCGTTCCTCGCCACGGAAACGGCATCACCTGGGCGACCGCCACGCCGCTGCCGTCGGGACCGAGTTCCTTGGCCAATGCCATGCTGCCGACGAAGGAAACGTTGTGAAACTGGGTATTGAATCCCTCCCGCTTCATGGCTTTGACGAAAGCACTGACGCTCTTGTAGGCACTGACCATGATCACGGCATCGGCTTTTGCCGGGCCGATCGCTTTCACGGCAGCAGCCACGTCGGTCGAATTTCGCTCGACCGTTCCCGTGACCACGGGTGCCAATTTGCGCCGCGCCAGCGCTTCCGTCACCCCTTTCAAGCCCGCCTGGCCATAAGCGTCGTTCTGGTAGAACACGGCAATACGCTTCAGCGAGAGGGTCAGCAACTGATTGACGATCTCTTCGGTTTCCTCGTTATAGCCGGCACGCACATTGAAGATGTAACGGTTGAACGGCTCGCGAAGTGCCTGTGCCCCGGTGAACGCGCCAAAGAACGGAACCTTTTCCTCGGTGAAAACAGGCAAGGCTGCCAACGAGGTTGGCGTACCCACATACCCGAACAGCGCGAAGACCTTCTCCTCATTGATCAACTTCAGGGTATTGGCCTTGGCCCGGTCAGGCTCGTAGCCGTCGTCAAGCGACAGCAGGCGGATTTTCCGTCCGTGAATGCCACCGTTTTGATTGACGTGATCGAAGTAGACCTTGGCCCCCGCGGCCATCTGCTTGCCCAACTGCTCGGCGGGCCCCGAAAACGCTGCCGACTGGCCGATCAGAATTTCGCCGTCGCTCACACCGGGATCTGCCCGCAAACCGCCAGTCAGACAAGCCAGGAGAGAAAAAAGACCAACCCATTGCTTAATCGCCACCGTTGCCTCCCTTGAACAGGCCTGCATGCGCCGTTCCAATTGACCGATGGACTGGATCATACGGCCAAATCCCCCGCGGCGCATCTCCGTCGAACCGGGGATTCTGGGATAATGCACCAATGCCCGTCATCGCCCGCCTCCCCGACCTCCTGATCAGCCAGATTGCCGCTGGCGAAGTGGTCGAAAGACCCGCCTCCGTCCTCAAGGAACTCCTCGAAAACAGCCTCGATGCAGGCAGCAAGGCCATCCAGGTGCATCTCGAGGAAGGCGGCGTCAAGCTGATCCGCATTACCGACGATGGCTGCGGCATTGCCAAGGAGCAACTGGCGCTGGCCCTGACCCGCCACGCGACCTCCAAGATCACCAGTCTCGACGACCTCGAACGGGTCGGCACCCTCGGCTTTCGCGGCGAGGCCCTGGCCTCGGTCGCCTCGGTTGCCCGCCTCAGCCTGACCAGCCGGGAGCGCGGCGCCAGCCATGCCTGGAAACTGCGTGGCGAACCGGCGGCCGAACCTGAACCGGCCGCCCTGATGGCGGGCACCGTGGTCGAAATGCGCGACCTGTATTTCAACACCCCGGCCCGCCGCAAGTTCCTGAAATCGGAAAGCACCGAGTTCGCCCATTGCGCCGACGCCGTGCGCCGTCTGGCCCTGACCCGGCCGGATGTGGCGATCAGCCTGACCCACAACGGCCGCAGCCTGTTCCAACTGGCCCCGGCCGACCCCGGTCGGCGCATCGCCGACATCCTCGGCGACGAATTCATCGGTGCCGCCCGCCATATCGAAGCCGCTTCCGGCCCGCTGACGCTGGCCGGCTTCGCCATTGACCCGACCCGCGCCACCGATGCCAAGGACGGCCAGTACGTCTTCGTCAACGGCCGCTTCGTGCGCGACAAGATCATCGGCCACGCCCTGCGCGAAGCCTACCGCGACGTCCTCCACGGCAGCCGCCAGCCGGCCGTCTGCCTCTTCCTGAACATCGACCCGGCGCTGGTCGACGTCAATGTGCATCCGGCCAAGACCGAGGTCCGCTTCCGCGATTCGCGCGCCGTGCATCAGTTCGTCTTCCACGCCATCCAGCGCACGCTGGCCGCGCCGGTCCAGGCAGAGGCGGCGCCATCGCTGGCTCAAGCTTCCGTTCACGGCAGCGCTCCCGTCGCGGCCGCACCGACCAGCCCGGGGTCAAGGCAAGCATGGTCTCCGTCTTACACCGCGCACAGCGAAGCACCGCGCCAGGCCAGCCTCGGTGTTGCCGAACCGGCTGCCGCAGCCTACCTGGCTTTCGCCCGAGCCGCGCAGAGCGTATCCCAGACGCCGGCGCCGCGCCCGGAAGCCATGCCACAGTTCGCGCCGGCCGCCACAGCCACCCCGGAAGCGCCGCCGCTCGGCTACGCCCTGGCCCAGCTGCACGGCATCTACGTCCTGGCCCAGAACGCCCGCGGGCTGATCCTGATCGACATGCATGCCGCGCATGAGCGCATCCTCTACGAAAAGCTGAAGACGGCCTTCGACAACCGCCAGATCGCCACCCAGAACCTGCTGATCCCTGCCGTTTTCTCGGCCGATCCGCTCGACATCGCCGCCGTCGAGGAGCACAACGAAGCCCTGCGCGACCTCGGCTTCGACATCGCCCCGCTCGGCCCCAACCAGCTGGGCGTGCGCAGCGTACCGGCCCTGCTGCAATCCGGAGACCCGGCCGCCCTCGCCCGCTCGCTGATCGGCGAGTTGCGCGAACACGGCATCACGCAACTGGCCACCGCCCGCCGCAATGAACTGCTCGCCACCATGGCCTGCCACGGCGCCGTACGCGCCCGCCGTCAGCTCACCATTCCGGAAATGAACGCCCTGCTCCGCCAGATGGAGGAAACCGAGCGAGCCGGCCAGTGCAACCACGGCCGCCCCACCTGGACGGAGCTGACGCTGGACCAACTCGACAAGCTCTTCCTGCGCGGACAATAAGCAGCAAGTAGCGATATGTCGCCAGCCTTTACCTGCAACACAAAAAATCCGCCCCCTCACAGTTGTCACAATTAATATCTTTGGCAAAATAGAACGCGTCACGTAATCTGCTGTCCACAAGCGCATAGCCAACTTGGGAGCACACCATGACCATTGCCAGAAAAATTGCCATTCTTGTGCTGCTCGGTGTGGCAGCGCTGATCCTTCAAGGCAGCTTTGCCGTATGGCAGCTGTCGAAGATCAACGAAGGCGTAAAGGAAACCGAGGAAAACCTGCTGCCGAGCATTCAGACGCTGGACCGGGCACAGATCGCCTTTCTTCGCGCCCGCCCGCCCCTGATGTCGCATCTCCTCGAAAACGACCCCACCAAGAAGGACGCTTTCGAAAAGCACTTCAATGGGCGTATAGAACAGATGCACCAGGAGTTGAATGCCTACGGGAAGCTGCTCATCGACCCGAAAGACAAGGCCTTATACGAGACTGACCTGAAAATGGCGGAGCAGTTTGAAGCCGGCGCCCGCAAAGTGCTGGGAGCGTCCCGCGAAGGTCAGCGCGACGAGGCAAACCGGCTGCTCGGCGAAATGCGCCCATCCATTGATGGCCTGGCCAAGGCATTGACCGAACACTCCGCCTACAACGAAGAACTGGCCAGCCAGCATGCCAAGGAAACGGCGGCCACCTACCAATCATCGCGCAACGTCGTGATCACCTTGATTCTGGGCAGCGCTTTTATACTCGGGGTCATCGGCTTCCTGATCCTGCGCCAAATCAAGCAATCCCTCGACTCCATGGTTGGATTGTTCGGCAGGGTACAAAAGGAACTCGATTTCACCTTGCGTCTGGACGCCTCCGGCACGGACGAAGTAGCCCAGGCGGGGCGTGCCTTCAATGAGTTGCTAAACGGACTCCAAACCAATTTTCAACAACTGTCCAGCCATGCCGGTGGGGTTCACGAGGCAGCCAGCCGCGTCTCCAATGCCGCCCAAGAAATGTCGATTGCCTCCGGGCAGCAGAGCGAATCTGCGGCTGCCATGGCCGCCGCAATCGAGGAACTGACGGTCAGCGTCAGCCATGTAGCGGACCGTGCGGACGAAACCCGCCACCTGTCGTCGGAAGCCGGTCGCCTTGCCAATGAGGGCGAAGGCGTCATTGGCGAAACGGTGAACGTGATCAACAGCATCGCCAACACGGTCGGCGATGCCTCCAGCCAGATCGAGAGTCTTGAACAGCACAGCGAAAAAATCAGCAGTGTCGTTTCGGTCATCAAGGAAATTGCCGACCAGACCAATCTGCTCGCCCTCAATGCCGCCATCGAGGCCGCTCGCGCCGGCGAACAGGGGCGCGGCTTTGCCGTAGTGGCTGACGAAGTACGCAAACTGGCCGAGCGCACAGGAAAATCGACGCAGGAAATCACCGGTACCATCCAGAATATGCAAAGTGGAGCATTGGCTGCGGTCAGCAGCATCCAGAGTGTGGCCAGTACGGTGAAGGAGGGGGTCGAACAAGCCTTTCTGGCCAGTAGCGCCATGCAAAAGATTGGCGACGGTTCGCAGCAGACCCTTGAGATGGTCGGCGATATCACAGAATCCATGCGCGAACAGAGCACCGCCAGCACCGCCATTGCCCAGCAAGTCGAGCGGATCGCCCAGATGACCGAACAAAACAGCGCTGCCGCGGGGGAAACCTCGGATAATGCCCAGCAGCTGGCCATGCTGGCGCAGCAGATGCAGGGCATTGTGGCGGCCTATCGCGTCTGATCGGGTACTCGCCGAGATACGGAGCCTCAGAGAGAACGACGCGCAGTGCACGACGGCCGAGGGGCAAGTGCCCACTCGCCCCATCGTGGTAGCATTCGCCGCCATGAATGCCCGCCGCCATCCTCCCGCCATCCTGATCATGGGCCCGACCGCCTCGGGCAAGACCGCCGTCTCGATGGCGCTGGCCGACCGCTTTCCGGTCGAATTGATCAGTGTCGACTCGGCGCAGGTCTTCATCGACATGGATGTCGGTACGGCCAAGCCGGACCGCGCGACGCTGGTCCGCTACCCCCATCGCCTGATCGACCTGATCACACCGGAGGAGCGTTATTCGGCCGCCCGTTTTCGCCACGACGCGCTCGCCGCGATGGCCGAAGCCACTGCAGCCGGCAAGGTTCCACTGCTGGTCGGCGGCACCATGCTCTACTTCCGGGCATTGCTGCTCGGACTGGCCGAATTGCCGCAGGCCGACGCCGCGCTGCGTGCCGCCATCGATGCCGAAGCAGCGATCCACGGCTGGCCGGCGATGCATGCCAGGCTGGCCGCCATCGACCCGGAAACGGCGGCCCGCCTGCACCCGACCGACAGCCAGCGCCTGCAGCGCGCGCTGGAAATCTGCACCCTGAGCGGCCGCAAGATGTCGGACCTGCTGGCCGAAAGCGAAAGCCAGAAGCCGCCCTACGAATTTCTGTCCATCGGCCTGCTACCCTCCGACCGTGCCGTGCTGCACGAGCGCATCGCGCAGCGCTTCGACGACATGCTGCGCGCCGGACTGGATGAAGAGGTTCGCCGGCTACGCGAAAAATACACGCTCGATCTCGGACTGCCTTCGATGCGCTGCGTCGGCTATCGCCAGGTCTGGGAAGCCCAGGATGGCCTGATGCCCGCGGGTGAAATGCGCGACCGTGGCATCTTTGCCACCCGGCAGCTCGCCAAGCGGCAGATCACCTGGCTGACCAACTCCTTCGAGGCGGAACACTTTGACTGCCTCGATCCGGCGATGCCCGAGCGGATCGCCGCACGCACCGACGCCTTCCTCAGTTCCTGAGCAGGGCCTTCAGGTCGTCGGCCAAGGCTTCGAGTTGACCGACGATTTCCAGCGAGGCGTCCTGCGTTCCGACGACACGCAGCATGAACTCGTTGGCCATGGCGCTGATCATTTCCTCCTGGCGCTCGAACAGGCCAAGGTGAATGAACGCCTTGGTCAGCGCCTCCTGAAATTCGATCATCACCTGCGTCAGTTCAAAACAATTGCGCCGGTAATTGTTCTGCACGCCGTCCAGCGTCCCGTACAGCCTCGGCAGCGCATCCTCGATGCCGGCCCGCCGCTGGCTGGCAAGCGCCTCGGTCTCGATAGCTTTCAACCGGGCATCGGCCCCTTCCGCCAGTAACGCCCCGTTATCCCGGATACGGCCGCAGCGGTCCGGATCATCCATCGGCATGTTGTTAACCAGCACGGTCACGCCGCCGTAGTTGAATACACAGCGCGATTTGAACTGGAAAACCCGCCCGCTGTCCCGGATATGGTTGAGCACGGAGACCTCCAGCGGCAGGTTGCGCCCGTTGGCGCTGAGCGTCAGCACCTCGTCGCCCATGCGCATCTGGAGTGCCGATTGCAGGTCGTACTGGCGCATCGCCTCAAGCAAGGCGTGCGCCAGTTCCTCCAGAGAATCGCAGGTGAACGACTTGCTCAGGAACTGCAGCACGACGCCCAGTTCGCCCATGCTGACCATGGCCGTCATCGCCGTCCGCTGGGCATACCCCGCCTGCTCGCGCAGCGCCTTTTTCTCGGCAAGAATCCGGCCTGCGACGTGAAGCTTGCTCAACAACTCGGCCGACTCGAAGGGCTTCTGGATGAAATCCTCGCCGCCCGCCTCGTAACAGAGCAGACGCGTTTCCAAGGTATCGCTGGCGGAAACGAAAACGACCGGGATATCCTGCGTATCCCAGTCGTCCTTCAGGCGGCGACACAGGGCGAAACCGTCCATCACCGGCATCGTCACGTCGAGCAGGAAGATATCCGGACGAGACGCCGACAGCGCATCGAGGCAGCTCGCCGCCGACGTAAAGGTTCGCACCAGACAAACGCCCGCCAGCGCAGAACTCAGCACATCCAGCATCAAAGGGTCGTCGTCGACGACAAATACGCGCAAATCGGTATCCATCTCGCCCTCCTCACAATCGGAGATCATTATGGCGCATTTGCACAATTGAAATATGCAATTCGAAAGTGCTGCTCAGGCAATCAATCGGAAGGGAATTGCAGAAACCCCGGCAGGCGCGGCGCCGTTTCGCCACAGCCGGCACAGGGGATATCGGACTCGAAAGCCGAGCGACAGGCATCTTCCGCCAACAAGCCATCGCCTCTGACCGGCGCGACCCGCACGAAAACGACACCGGCGCGCAGCATCCCCAGATATTCCGCTACGCCATGCGACACGTCGATCACCCGCTTGCGGTGGCGGGCGTGCATGCGGTCATTGATCTTGACGATGGCGCAACGGTCGTTGTCGATCCGACGCACGGCAACCCGTGAGCCGAGGGGAAAACGATTGCTGGCAGCGGTGAATTCGCGGCGGTCGAAGCGCTCGCCCGTCGAGGTCTTGCGCCCCTGAAAGGCCTTGCCGTAGAAACTGGCCTGGCCGCGCAGGCCCTGGCCGTCGTCGTCGATAATGTCGGCCGGCCCGAAATCGCCGGCCGGCAAGGCAGCCGGCTTGCGTACTGCCTTCTTGGCCTGCCGGGCTGCTGCCGGCTTGGCCGATTGCTTCTTGCCCGCCGCCCAGACGGTCGACGGGGCTTGGCACAACAGCAGGCCGCAGGCGATTGCCGCGGCCCACCGCGTGATATCAGACCACCACGGTCTGCGCTTCGTCACCCTGGCGGGCCCGAATGACGCCGATGTTGTACACCGCTTCGCCCTGCGCCTTCAGCTCGGCCATGGCGGCATCCGCATCGGCGGCAGCGACGACGATGACCAAACCGATGCCGCAGTTGAAGGTGCGGTGCATTTCCTTCTCGTCCACGTTGCCTTCCTTCTGCATCCAGTCGAACAGTTTCGGACGCGGCCAGGCGGCCTTCTGGATTTCGGCAACGGTGTTTTCCGGCAGGACGCGCGGGACGTTTTCGAGCAGGCCGCCGCCGGTAATGTGGGCCATGCCCTTGATGGCGACTTTTTCCATGGTCGCCAGCACCTGCTTGACGTAGATGCGGGTCGGCGCCATGACCACGTCGGCCAGCGAACGGTCGCCGTCGAACGGGGCATTCATGTCCGGGTTGGAACGCTCGATGATCTTGCGCACCAGCGAGTAGCCGTTGGAGTGAGCGCCGGAAGAGGCCAGGCCGAGGACGACGTCGCCCGGCTGGATGCTCTTGCCGTCGATGGCCTTCGACTTTTCGACGACGCCGACGGCGAAGCCGGCCAGGT
Organism: uncultured Azonexus sp.; assembly: GCA_937983545.1. GTDB lineage: Bacteria > Pseudomonadota > Gammaproteobacteria > Burkholderiales > Rhodocyclaceae > Azonexus. The sequence goes on along the minus strand of CALJZP010000014.1, from coordinate 5,055 downwards.
CGTATTCGCCGGCCGGGTACATGCCCGGCATTTCAGCGGTTTCGCCGCCGATCAGCGCGCAGCCGGCCAGTTCGCAGCCCTTGGCGATGCCGCCGACCACGGCAGCTGCGGTGTCCACATCCAGCTTGCCGCAGGCGAAGTAATCGAGGAAGAACAGCGACTCGGCGCCGAGCACCAGAATGTCGTTGACGCTCATGGCGACCAGATCCTGGCCGACCGTGTCGTGGCGGTTCAGTTCGAAGGCCAGCTTGAGCTTGGTGCCGACACCGTCGGTACCGGAAACCAGCACCGGCTCCTTGTAGCGCTTGGGCACTTCGAACAGCGCGCCGAAGCCGCCGATACCGCCCAGCACGCCGTCGCGCAGGGTCTTCCTGGCCAGCGGCTTGATGCGGTCGACGAGGGCATCGCCGGCATCGATATCGACGCCGGCATCACGGTAGGAGAGGGAGGTATTCTGGGTCATGGTCGTTCCGGGCCAGGCGCGGCGGGTGCCGCTTGAATAAAAAGACAATTTTACCCGAAACCGGCGGCCGCCCCTAACCGCTCGCCCTGGCGGCGGGTTGCGGCCGCTGCCGATGGATTATCATCGCACCATGAACATCCTGATTGTCGACGACGAGCCGGCCATTTCCGACACGCTGGCCTATACGCTGCGGGCCGACGGGTTCGCAGTCGATAGCTGCACGCTGGGCAGCGCGGCGCTGACCCGCCTGGCGGCCGGCGGCATCGACTTCGTGGTCCTCGACGTCGGTCTGCCGGACATGACCGGTTTCGATGTCTGCCGGGCGCTGCGCAGGACTTCCGACATTCCCGTGCTGTTCCTGACCGCGCGCTCCGACGAGGTGGATCGCATCGTCGGCCTTGAACTGGGCGGCGACGATTACGTGCCCAAGCCTTTCAGCCCGCGCGAAGTGGCCTCGCGGATTCGCGCCATCCTGCGGCGCCTGCATCCGGAACCACGGCTGCGGGCGGCAACGACAGCACAAGGCAGCGCCCGCTTCGTCATTGACCGGGACGGCATGCGCATCGCCTTCCACGGCGCCTGCCTCAATCTCACCCGCTACGAATACCTGCTGCTGGCGCTGCTGCTCGAGCGCCCGGGGCGCATCCTGAGCCGCCAGCAGATCATGGAAAGCGTCTGGCAAGACGGCGGGGAAAGCCTGGAACGCACCGTCGATACGCACATCAAGACCCTGCGTGGCAAACTGCGCGCCGTGCGCGACGAAGAGATCATCCTCACCCATCGTGGCCTCGGCTACAGCCTGACAGCGGACTGAACGCCGCACCCGCAAAGGATTCGCCATGATCGTCGAACGAATTTTCATCAGCCGCGAACCCGGCGGCGCGCAACAGGCATGCGAAAGCATCCGGGTCGAACGCGGTGCCGGCATCGTCGGCGACCGTCATTTCGGCCGCAATGACTGGGCCGGCCAGAACCTGACGCTGGTCGAAGCCGAGGAAATCGCGTGTTTCTGCGCCGAAACCGGGCGGCCGGACGACCCGGCGATCACGCGCCGCAACCTGGTCACCCGGGGCGTTCGGCTCAACGAGCTGGTCGGCAAGACATTCACCATCGGCAGCGCGACACTGCACGGTATCGAAACCTGCGAACCTTGTGGCGACCTGGGTCGTGCCCTGGCCGACGACACGCTGTCGGCGGCAGCCGTGGTCAAACGCTGGGTCGGCCGCGGCGGCCTGCGTGCGACGGTCATCGACAGCGGCGAGATCAGCGTCGGCGCCACGATCACGGTCGACGCCTGATACTTCCATGAACATCTCCATCCGCCTCTTCTTCGGTTATTTCCTGATCGTCGGCCTGGCGGCGTGGTTCGTCCTCAACACCGTCAACCGCGAGACCGAACCCGGCATTCGCCAGGCTACCGAGGAGACGCTGGTCGACACTGCCCACGTGCTGGCCGAAATGGCCGCACTAGAACTCTCCGCCGACCAGATCAACCGGGGAGCCTTCGCCGATGCGGTACGCGCCGCCATCCGGCGCAGTCCGCAAGCCGACATTTCAGGCGTGCACAAGGAAAGCATCGATTTCCGCATCGTCGTCACCGATGCCGGCGGCACCGTGGTCTATGACTCGAAGCAGGCGGCCATCGGCGAGGACTTTTCGCAATGGCGCGACATCGCCCGCGTGCTGCGCGGCGAATACGGCGCCCGGCAGACCCGCGAAGATCCCTACGATCCGACCTCGGCGGTCATGCACGTTGCCGCTCCCATCTTTTGGCAAGGCGAACTGATCGGCGTCCTGTCGCTGGCCAAGCCGATGGCCTCGGTAGCCCCCTATGCAGAGCGCGCGGCCCGCCGGGTCAAGGAGTCCGGCTTGCTGCTCCTCGTTGCCAGCGCCACCATCGGCCTCTTCTTCACTGCCTGGCTAAGCTGGTCAATCCATCGCCTGCGCGCCTATGCCCGCGACGTCAGCGAAGGCCGCAAGAGCGAGCCGCCGACCGGCGGCGGCCGCCAGCTGTCCGAACTGGCCGAGGCGCTCGCCGCCATGCGCGAAAAACTCGAAGGCAAGCAGTACGTCGAGCGCTACGTGCAAAACCTGGCGCACGAGATGAAAAGCCCGCTCACCGCCGTCATCGGCGCCGCCGAGATCCTCGAAGGCGAGCCGCCGGCAGCGGACCGCCGGCGTTTCGCCGAGAGCATCACCGAGCAGTCGCGGCGCCTGCAGGCCATCATCGACCGCATGCTGCTGCTCGCCCGCGTCGAACAGTTGCAATCGCCGGAAGGCCTCCGCCGTCTGACTGCGAGCGAATTGCTGCAAACCTGCCTCGACCTTCGCCGGCAGGCCCTGGAAGATCGCCACATCGCCTGCCGCCTGCAGGTCGGCGACGGAATCCAGCTGCAAGGCGATGCTCTATTGCTGCAACAAGCCGTGCTCAACCTGCTCGACAATGCCATCGAGTTTTCGCCGGAAGGCGGGCAGATCGAGCTATTCGCTACCGACGACGGCGAAGACATCGTGTTCGCCATCCGCGACCACGGCCAGGGCGCCCCCGACTACGCCCTGCCGCAATTGTTCGACCGCTTCTATTCCCTGCCCCGCCCCGCTACCGGCCGCAAGAGCACCGGCCTCGGCCTGGCGCTGGTGCGCGAAGTGGCCCGCCTGCACGGCGGCGAGGCATCGTTCGAGAATCACCCGGAAGGCGGCGGCCTGGCCCATTTGCGGCTGCCCCGCGCCTGACGGGCTACCGACCACCGCGAGGCAATCATGGACGAATTCATGCAGGCCGCCATCGCCGAAGCCCGCCAGGGCCTGGCCGAAGGCGGCATCCCCATCGGCTCCGTCATCGTGCACCGGGGCCGCATCATCAGCCGCGGCCACAACCGGCGCGTGCAGCAAGGCAGCGCCATCCTGCATGGCGAAATGGATGCCCTGGAGCAGGCCGGCCGCCAGCCGGCCAGCGTCTACCGCGACTGCGTGCTGTACACCACCCTCTCCCCTTGCGCCATGTGCAGCGGTGCCATCCTGCTCTACGGCATTCCCCGGATCGTCGTCGGCGAAAACCGGACCTTCATGGGCGAAGAAGAACTGCTGCGCAGCCGCGGCGTGCGCGTCGATGTCCTGCAGAACGAGGAATGCATCGCCCTGATGCGCGACTTCATCGCCAGCCGGCCGGCGCTGTGGAACGAGGATATCGGCTGCTAAGCGGCATCGAGAACCTGCGCGCCGCCGGGCTCGCTGGGAGCGCTGGCCGAAATCCTGGACGATCCCGAGGCGCGTCGCGCGGCGCAGGGACTGGATCTGATCATTTACGGCCCACCGGCGTCGCCACCATCGCGGCAAGTCATCGCCGGAATGGCAAGGCAGATTAAACGCGGGCTTCGCCGGTTGCCATGAGGCCAAACGATCAGCCCAGCGGGGATTCCATGGCCAACCGGAACAAGCTCAGGTCGGGTTGGTGTTTCAATGCCTTGCTCACTTGCGGTTCGCGCAGCAGGAATTCCGGAAGCGCCCGGGTTGCCGTGAAGCAGAATCGGCGCGGCAGGTCACTGTAGAGGGCGCGCGGCGGCGAACTGCCGGCGATGCGCTTGAGCAGGCGGCCGCTTTGCTCGCTGTGGTAGTAGATATGCGCCAGCCCCAGTTCGTCGCGGATGAAGCCGATGGCAGCCCAAAGCATGGCTTCGTCCCAGATCGGCCGGTAGGTGGCGAGGGTCTGGCGGCAATAGTCGAGCGCTGTCCGGATGGAGCAATCGAGGCGGTAGAGCTTGGCGGGGGAATCGAGCCACTCCCCTCGCCGCACTTTGTTCTGCAAGCGCTCGGCCAGCCAGGCAACGTCGCGTATCCAGTCGGACTGGATTTCCTCGATCAGGGCGGTATTGCTCGCCCAATCGAGATCGATGCGCGCCCAGGCCAGCGTATTGCGCTTGCCGGAGACCGGATGCCCCCGGTAGTTGAATAGCCCCGGCGCACAGCCCAGGCGGGCATAGTTGGCGTCGTGGCGACGGCTCAGGTTGAGTTGCAAGACCAGGTTGCAACCGGGACGCGAGGTCTGCTGGCGGCGGCGGGCGCGATAGCTGCCGCCGCCCCATTGGTCGATGCCGAGCACGAAGGCTTCCTGCTGCGGGTCGTGATCGTGGCCGGCAATGAAAGCCTCGCTCAGGGCCTGCCGGCCGAGGGAGGCGAGCATCCGGCGCAGGCGGGGTTTTTGTAGCAGGCCGGCGTAAGGGGATTGCCGCAAGCGGGCGAGCAGCAGCTCCCCGTTGTCTTGTCGGCCGGCCAAGTGGCGCAGCAGGCCGAGACTGTAGCGGTCGCGGTAGTAATGAAAAATCTTGCGCTCATCGCCCAGGCAGGCGATGACTTCGTGGGCGCTTTCGTGGTCCATGCGGGACTCCTCGACAGGCGGAGAACGGAAGGTCGGAAGGTGTCGATACGAAGGCAGTGGGTGCATGCATGCTTTTCTCCTGAGGCAAAGGCGGGCGGCGCTCCGGGGAAGGCGCCGGCCCTGGGGTGAAGCGGGGCGGAATGGCCCCGGCGAAGGTGTCAATCGATCTCGAATTCCGCCACCTCGCCCGTCAATAGCTCATCGAGCAGTTGCCGGG
>CALJZP010000013.1 GCA_937983545.1 uncultured Azonexus sp. | reverse complement strand
CACCGCACAGCGCCCAGGCGCGTTTGACGCGATCAAGACGCTCGTCGTTGTTCTCCGGCAAGGAAGTCACGACGACTTTCTTGCCCTGATACAAATCCCAGCGCGCAGCCGCCGGGCCGCTGTTCTCGGCGCCAGCGATGGGGTGGGCCGGCACGAACTTGCCGATATGCCCCTTGAACGCCGCACGCGCCGCAGCAACGACGTCGCCCTTGGTCGAACCGCCGTCGGTCACGATGGTGTTCGGACCGAGATACGGTGCGATACGCTCGAAGATTTCCGGCATCTGGGCAACCGGCGTCGCCACGAGGACGATGTCGGCATCGCCGATTTCATGCGCCGGATTGATCCCGGCCCGATCGATGACACCCAGTTCCTGCGCCTTGCGCAAGGTAGCCGGCGTTCGCCCGAAACCGACCACCTCCTCGACTGCCCCCGCCTCCTTGAGGCCGAGCGCGAATGAGCCGCCGATCAGGCCCGTCCCGAAGATGACGACCTTGCCGAACTCGGGCAAACCGGCTTCCATTTACAGCGCCTTTTCCAGGGCCTCGATGAAGCGCGCGTTCTCTCGCTCGGTGCCAATCGTCACGCGCAGCCACTCCGGCAGGCCGTAACCGCCAATCGGCCGAACGATGACACCTTGCTTTAGCAGCTTCTGGTTGACTGCCGCACCGTCGCCGGCGCGGAAAGTCACGAAATTGCCGTAAGACGGAATGTATTCGAGCTTCAAGCGCTCCAGCGCGGCGACGATCTGGGCCATGCCGTTTCGATTCAACTCGTAGCTGGCGTTGAGGAACTCGTGGTCGTCCAGGGCAGCCAGCGCCCCGGCCAGCGCCAGGTTGTTGACGTTGAACGGCTGGCGAACCCGGTTCATCAGGTCAGCCACCTCCAGCGAAGCCAGCGCATAACCGACACGCAGGCCGGCCAGGCCGTAGATCTTCGAGAAGGTACGGCAGATAACCAGATTCGGGAACTCCTTCAACCAGCCGGCCGTATCGACTCGCTCGGCAGGCGGAATGTATTCGTTGTAGGCCTCGTCAAGTACGACGATGACCTCCTTCGGCACGCTCTCCAGGAAGGCGCGCACGTCGGCGTACGGCAGGAAATTGCCGGTCGGGTTGTTCGGGTTGGCAATCCACACGATACGCGTATCCGGCCGTATGGCCGCGCGCATGGCGGCGAGATCATGGCCGTAGTTCTTCGCTGGCGTGGCGATGAGTTCAGCGCCGGTAGACAGCGTTGCCAGCGGATACACGGCGAAGGCATGTTGCGCGAAAACCGCCGAACGGCCCGGCGCGAGGAAGACGCGCGCAATCAGATCGAGCACGTCGTTCGAACCGTTACCGAGAACCACCTGGCTCTGGGCAACGCCGGCACGCCCGGCCACCTTGGCAATCAGGTCGAACTGATCCGGGTAGCGCTCGACACCGCTGATCGCCTTTTCAACCGCCTCGCGTGCCTTCGGACTCATGCCGAGCGGATTTTCGTTGGAAGCCAGCTTGACGATGCTGTCGACCGGAATCCCCATCTCGCGGGCGAGTTCGGTGATCGGCTTACCCGGCTGGTAGGGCGAGATGGCACGGACGTAGGACAGGGCTTGCTCGGCAAGGCTCATGACGCGATCCTCAATAGACGGCAACCGGGTAGGACCCGAGTGTTTTCAGATAGGCCGCAGACCCGGCCAGTTTCTCCAATGCGGCACTGACCGCCGGGTCATTGCGATGCCCTTCGATATCGACGTAGAAAACATATTCCCACAGGGCATTACGCGCCGGACGCGACTCCAAGCGACACATCGACACGCCAGCCGACGACAGCGGCAGCAGCAATTCATGCAGTGCGCCGGTCCGGTTCGGCGCCGACATGATCAGCGACGTCTTGTCGCGCCCGGAGGGGCCGGCATCGTGCTTGCCGAGCACCAGGAAGCGCGTCGTGTTGTTCGGCTCGTCCTCGATGTTCTCGACCAGCTTGGGCAAGTCGTAACGCTCCGCGGCCGCCTCGCCGGCGATAGCCGCGACACCGGATTCCTCGGCAGCCTTCTGGGCCGCCTGGGCATTGCTGCCCACGGAAATGCGCTGCGCATGGGGCAGCATGCGGTTCAGCCACTCGTGGCACTGGGCCAGCGACTGGGCATGTGAATAGACCTTGGTGATCCGGTTCAAATCGGTTTCGCGGGTCAGGAGGTTCTGGTGGATGCGCAGCACCACCTCGCCACAAATCTTCAGCGAAGACTGCAGCAACAGATCCATCGTCCGCCCAACCGCGCCCTCGGTCGAGTTTTCGACCGGCACGACGGCATAGTGGGCATGCCCGGACTCAACCTCACGGAAAACATCGTCGATCGAGCTTTGCGGCAGCAAACGGCCGGCATGGCCGAAGTGCTTGGTGGCTGCTGATTCGGAGAAGGTGCCGAGCGGCCCCAGGAAAGCGATGCCGAGCGGCTGTTCGAGCGACAGACAAGCCGACATGACCTCGCGAAAGAAGAAGGTGATGTTCTCGTTGAGCAGCGGCCCGGCATTCGTATCCTGCAGGCGACGCAATACTTGGGCCTCGCGCTCGGGACGATAGATGAAGCCGGCCTCGCCGAATTCAGCCTTGATCTCGCCCACCTTCTGGGCGCAGCGTGCCCGATCGTTCAGCAGCTTGAGCAACTCGCCGTCGATACGGTCGATATCGGCACGCACGCCGGCGAGCGCCTTCTGGAGATCGTTCTGGGGTTGATCGCTCATGCGCTTACCCGTTGCGTTTGGCAAAATCGTTCATGAACTCGACCAGCGCCTGCACCCCGGCCAGCGGGACGGCATTGTAGATCGAGGCGCGCATGCCGCCCACCGACTTGTGGCCCTTTAGCGAAACCAGTCCGGCCGCCTTGGACTCGGCCAGGAAGGCGGCATCGAGTTCGGCGTTGGCCAGCACGAACGGAACGTTCATTGCCGAGCGGCAATCCGGATCGACCGGATTGGTGTAGAAACCGCCGGACTGGTCGATGCACTCATACAGGATGCGCGCTTTCTCGTCGTTGACCGCCGCCATTCCCTCAAGCCCGCCTTGCCGCTTCAGCCACTGGAAAACCAGACCGGCGATGTAGATGGCGTAGGTCGGCGGCGTATTGAGCATCGAGCCATTCTCGGCCATCACGGCGTAATCCATCACGGTCGGGATGGTCAGCGGCGCCATGCCGAGCAGGTCGCGATGCACGATGACCAGCGTCAGGCCGGAAGGACCAATGTTCTTCTGCGCGCCGGCATAGATCAGGCCGAATTTCTCGACATTGACCGGTCGCGACAGGATATGCGACGACATGTCGGCCACCAGCGGCACGCCCGTATCGGCAATGCGCTGTGCCGGTATTTCAACGCCATGGATCGTCTCGTTGGTGCAGACGTGCAGATAGGCGGCAAATGGATCGAGCTGGATTTCGTTGGCGAACGGCAGGCGGGTGAAATTGCTCGCTTCGGTCGTCGCCGCGCAGCGGACGTTGCCGATACGTTGCGCTTCCTTGAATGCCTTCTTCGACCACGAACCCGTCACGATGTAGTCGGCCGAACGGCCGGCCAGCAGATTCATCGGAATCTGCGCAAACTGTTGCGTCGCACCGCCCTGCAGGAAGAGCACCTTGTACTGCTCCGGAATCCCCATCAGCTCGCGCAGATCGGCCTCGGCCTGCGCGAGGATGGACATGAATTCCTTGCCGCGATGGCTCATCTCCATCACGCTGCAACCGGCTCCACGCCAGTCAAGCAATTCTTCCTGCGCCTGCCGGAGGACTTCTTCAGGAAGTGCAGCCGGGCCGGCACTGAAATTCCAGATACGGCTCATCAGGCCTCTCCACCTTCGTTGTTGTCGGCAGGCTGCTGACCCGGTGCCGCATCCGCATCGACGGCCTCCGTGGCGGCAACAGCGCCGTCCGCTTCTGTCTCGGCTTCCGCCTCGACCACCGATTCCGCAACCTTTTCCAGTCCGGCCAGTTTCTCGCCTTCGTCCAGCGAAATCAAGGTCACGCCCTGTGTCGCCCGGCCCATGCCGCGGATTTCCGAGACACGGGTACGGATCAGCACGCCACCGGTGGTGATCAGCATCACCTCGTCGCTATCGTCGACCAGCTTGGCGCCGATGACTATGCCGTTGCGCTCGGAGTCGGCAATCGCCTTGACACCCTGCGTACCGCGACCGGAATGGCGGAAGTCGGCCAGCACGGTACGCTTGCCGAAGCCGTTCTCGGTAGCGACCAGCACGGTCTGCTGATCGCTCTCGGCCACCAGCAGGGAAATGACCGTCTGCCCCGGCTGCAGCTTCATGCCGCGCACGCCGCGGGCGCCGCGGCCCATCGGGCGGACGTCCTCTTCGTCGAACCAGACCGCCTTGCCGGCGTCGGAAACGAGCACGATGTCGCTCTGGCCGGTGGTTAGCTCGACGCCGATCAGGTAGTCGTCATCCAGCAGGTCGACCGCAATGATGCCGGCCTTGCGCGGGTTCGAGAAATCGGACAGCGGCGTCTTCTTGACCGTACCGTCGCGGGTGGCCATGAAGATGAACTTGTCGTCGACGAATTCCTTGACCGGCAGCACGGCGTTGATACGCTCGCCCTCTTCCAGCGGGAAGAGATTGACGATCGGCTTGCCACGGCTGTTGCGGCTGCCCTGCGGCGCTTCGTAAACCTTCAGCCAATAGCAGCGGCCGCGATTGGAGAAGCACAGGATGTAATCGTGCGTATTGGCGACGAACAGGTGATCGACGAAATCCTCGTCCTTGATCGCCGCCGCCTGCTTGCCGCGCCCGCCGCGCTTCTGGGCACGGTAGTCGGCCAGCGGCTGGGCCTTGACGTAACCGCCATGCGACAGGGTCACCACCATGTCCTGCGGCGTGATCAGATCCTCGATACCGAGTTCCTGCGTATGCAGGACGATCTCGGACTTGCGCTCGTCGCCGTACTGTTCATTGATTTCATTGAGCTCGGTGACGATGATCGCCGTGATACGCTCGGGCTTGGCCAGAATGTCGAGCAGGTCGACGATCTTGTCCATGATTTCCTTGTACTCGCCGACGATCTTGTCCTGCTCCAGACCGGTCAGACGCTGCAAACGCAGCTCCAGGATCGCCTGCGCCTGGGCGTCGGACAAACGATAACCCTGGGCCGACAACCCGAATTCCGGCAGCAGCCCTTCCGGACGCGAGGCGTCGGACGACGCGCGCAGCAGCATTTCCTCCACCACCGGGCTGCGCCAGTCGCGTGCCATCAGGCTGCGCTTGGCATCCGGCGGCGTCGGCGCCGCCTTGATCAGGGCGATGATTTCATCGACGTTGGACAGCGCGACAGCCAAGCCTTCGAGGATGTGGCCGCGTTCGCGCGCCTTGCGCAGTTCGAACACCGTGCGCCGCGTCACCACCTCGCGGCGGTGCGACAGGAAGCACTCCAGCGCCTGTTTCAGGTTCAGCAGGCGCGGCTGGCCGTCGACCAGCGCCACCATGTTCATGCCGAAGGTGTCCTGCAACTGGGTCTGCTTGTACAGGTTATTGAGAATGACCTCGCCGACCTCGCCGCGCTTCAGTTCGATGACGATGCGCATGCCCGACTTGTCGGACTCGTCGCGGATGTCGGAGATGCCTTCGATCTTCTTCTCGTTGACCAGCTCGGCGATCTTCTCGATCAGCGACTTCTTGTTAACCTGATAGGGAATCTCGTCGACGATCAGCGCCTGGCGGTCGCCCCTGCCGATGTCCTCGAAGTGCGTCCGGGCACGCATCACGACACGGCCGCGACCGGTCTTGTAGCCTTCGCGGACACCCATCACGCCGTAGATCAGCCCGGCCGTCGGGAAGTCCGGCGCCGGAATCAACTCGATCAGGTCGTCGATGGAAATCGCCGGGTTTTCCAGCAAGGCGAGGCAGCCACGCACCACTTCGCGCAGGTTGTGCGGCGGAACGTTGGTCGCCATACCGACCGCAATGCCGGCCGAGCCGTTGATCAGCAGGTTCGGAATGCGCGTCGGCAAGACTGACGGCTCCAGTTCCTTGCCGTCGTAGTTCGGCTCGAAGTCGACCGTTTCCTTGTCGATATCGGCGGTCAGGTCGGACGAAATGCGCTCCAGGCGGCACTCCGTGTAACGCATGGCCGCCGCGTTGTCGCCGTCGATGGAACCGAAGTTGCCTTGACCATCGACCAGTGTGTAGCGCAGCGAAAAATCCTGCGCCATACGGACCAGCGTATCGTAAATAGCCGAATCGCCGTGCGGGTGGTACTTACCCATGACCTCGCCGACGACGCGGGCGCATTTGACGAAAGGACGGTTCCACACGTTGTTCGTCTCGTGCATGGCGTACAGCACGCGGCGATGCACCGGCTTCAGGCCGTCGCGCGCGTCCGGCAGCGCCCGGCCGACGATCACGCTCATCGCGTAATCGAGATAGGAACGCCGCATCTCGTCTTCGAGGCTGATCGGCAATGTTTCTTTGGCGAATTGGTCCATGTCTCACATCCGCGCCGCCTGAGCGGCACTTTGTTGGTTGAATCGAGCGTAATTTGCTATTTTAACACGCCCCCATCACTGCACAGACGCCGTTTTTCATGACAACAACACCCGAAAAGATCGATCTGCTGATCGAGCCCCGCTGGATCGCCACCGTCGATTCGGACAGCATCCTGAGCAACCATGCCGTCGCAGTCCACCAAGACAAGATTCTTGCCGTTTTGCCGACCCGCGAAGCCCGTATCCGCTACGCACCGCTATCGCACACCAAGCTTGACGACCACATCCTGATCCCCGGCCTGATCAATCTGCACACCCATGCCGCGATGACCCTGATGCGAGGCATCGCCGACGACCTGCCGCTGATGGAGTGGCTGCAGAAACACATCTGGCCGACCGAAGGCGCCCACCTCTCCCCGCAGTTCGTCTACGACGGAACCCGCCTGGCCTGCGCCGAAATGCTCAAAGGCGGCATCACCTGCTTCAACGACATGTATTTCTATCCGGATGCTGCCGCCAGCGCCGCCACAGAAATCGGCATGCGCGCAACCCTGGGCATCACAACATTAGAATTCCCCACGCCTTATGCCAGCGACGCCACCGACTACATCAGCAAGGGGCTGGCTATTCGCCAGAAGTGGCTGAGCGAGCCCCTGATCAATTTCTGCCTGGCACCGCACGCCCCGTATACAGTGTCCGACGCCAGTTTCGAACGCATCCTGACGCTCTCCGAACAACTCAATCTGCCGATCCACTGCCACGTTCACGAGACAGCGCAGGAAATCGACGACAGCCTACGTCAGCATGGCATGCGACCGCTACAGCGCCTGCACAAACTCGGCCTGTTAGGCCCGGGCCTGATCGGCGTACACGCCGTACACCTGAACAACAATGACCTTGAACTACTGGCCACGACCAGCAGCAACATCGCCCACTGCCCCACCTCCAACCTGAAACTGGCCAGCGGATTCGCCCCCGTGGCAAAAATGCGACAAATGGGCATCAATGTCGGCCTCGGTACCGACGGCGCCGCCAGCAACAACCGCCTCGACATGCTCGGGGAAATGCGCCTCGCCTCCCTGCTCGCAAAAGGCGCCAGCGGCGACGCCAAAACCCTCCCGGCAAGAGAAATCCTGCACATGGCGACGCTCGGCGCCGCCCAGGCGCTCGGCATGGCCGACAAGATCGGATCAATCACAGCGGGAAAGCAGGCCGATCTTTGCGCCATCGATCTCGGATCCGCAGAAACCCGCCCCTGCTTCGACCCGGTATCCCATGTAATCAATGTCGCCGGCCGCGAGCACGTTACGCACGTATGGGTGGCCGGAAAGTGTTGCGTAGACAACAAAACTTTACGGAAACCCAAGCAAAATGACTTGGAGTCTGCATTGGCGCTATGGCAGAATACTTTGGAATTCCGCCAACAGCCGTGACTTGGTTGTCGTGCGGGTTAAGAATTTTTGAAATTTTCTTCAACGAGGGAAAACAATGATCAAAAACATCGCCAAGAAGTCCCTGGTTCTGGCCCTGCTGGCCGGTATCGGTTTCTCCGCTGTTGCGCAAGAGCGCGTTTACCTGATCGACCAGCGTGACGTCGTCGCCAAGAGCGGCTTCGGTCTGTGCTGGCGCGATGGCTACTGGACCCCGGCTGCTGCG
>CALJZP010000012.1 GCA_937983545.1 uncultured Azonexus sp. | reverse complement strand
CAGTTGCTAAAACTTCCAGCAGTTAGTCCCGCTTTCCTTGCATTTGAGGCAACGAGGCAGCTCGTCATTGAGGCGTTAAAGGAAAGAGCCCCTGAGAGTGGCAGTCGAAATATGCTTGACGCCCGCATGGGACTCGCCCCGGAAATGGCAGCCCGCTTATTGCAGGTAACTGCCAAGAATTCTCCTGAAAATCCTTGGCCCGGAGAATTCTCCAAATGCCGGAATGAACTGATATTCCGATGGCTTTACTCGTTCGGATTACGACGAGGTGAGCTGTTGAATGTGAAGGTGTCCGACATTGACTTCCTGAAGGAGAGTGTCACTGTCGTTCGTCGTGCTGATGCTCCAGAAGACCCTCGCCGTGAACAGCCTGTGGTTAAGACTAGAGATAGGGTCTTGCCTATTCCCGCTGATTTGTGTCGTCTTACCTACGAATACGTAGTTACAGCTCGGCGCCAATGGGCTGGTGCTAAAAAGCATGAATATCTTTTCGTGGCGGAGAAGACAGGAGCACCGATGTCTCTAAGCGCCTTGAATAAATGCTTTGCATTCCTTCGTTCGCGCGTGCCTGAGTTTCCTGACGATCTGTCTCCTCACGTGTTAAGGCATACCTGGAATGACAATTTCTCCGTGGTAATGGACAAGATTAAGACGCCTGAGGCCGACGAGCAGAAGATGCGCTCGTTTCTTATGGGGTGGTCTGAAACTTCTGGTACAGCAATCAAATATACGAGACGGCATGTTCGGAAGAAAGCAAATCAAGTCTCCTTGCTTATGCAGTCGGACATGGTTGGGGATAACGATATCTAATGAGCATGCTGCCTATAATTACAAGTGCACAGTTGCCGATTACTCGTACTCGCGGTGGAGCAATTTTTGACCCCAATCAAGAGCGATGGAGTATTAGAGAGGGGCATCTGGCCGTAAGTGTTAATTTTGCGCGAGTAACCTGTCTTGTGGCTCCCAGCTTTTTAATTGATTTTAAGAAGGTTCTGCTTTGGTACGCGGAGAATAAATCAATTAAGCACTTTGAAAATATGTTTAACCGCGCAGAGCATCTCTTGCGCCATCTTGCTGAGAGCGGTCGGGAGAACATTTTTCAGCTGACCGGCGCAGATATTCTTAATTACCAGTCAGCTCAACCCGAGAGTAAAAAATGGTACCTAGGTTCCTTGGCTGGCTTTTTGAAAAAATGGGATGCACTTGGCTATAACGGAGTGGCTGCTGATGCTATAAAGGTTTTGAAAGAGCTGAGGCTTAAAGGCAACAGGAAGGGTGCGGCTGTTTTGACCCAAGATCCATTCGATGGGCCATTCACAAATATCGAACTAGAAGCTCTACAGAGTGCCTTGAATGACGCTTATTCAGCGAGAACGATAGCTGAGGACGAATATCTTTTGGCATGGCTGTTCATGCTGCTTGGGCAGCGGCCAGGTCAGTATGCTTTATTAAAGGTTTGTGATGTCCTAGTGCCGACCATCAAAGATGGCTCACATGTTTACATTTTACGGGTGCCTCGCGGTAAACAACGTGAGGCCCCGAGGCAAGGGTTTAAGGAGCGCCTAATAACTCCGCAGATAGGAAGGCTACTCTACGACTATGCGCAGAGGGTGGAAGCTTCTTTTAAAGGGTTGATAGATGACCCAACCCTAGCACCATTATTTCCTATGGCAGCCAATGGAAATCAACCGATAGGAATGGAATATCACAGGACATCTAATTCGCTATCTAACCAACTTACTAGAATTCTGAAAGGGCTAGAGGTATTCTCAGAGCGCACCGGTGATTTTATTCACGTCACACCGACACGCTTTCGCAGAACTATTGGTACCCGAGCAGCCCAAGAGGGGCACGGTGAGTTAATTATTGCTGAATTATTGGACCATTCAGATACCCAGAACGTAGGTGTGTACGTCCAATCGACGCCCGAAATTGTTGAGCGGATTGATAAAGCACTGGCAATGGTGTTGGCTCCGATCGCTCAAGCGTTTGCTGGGGTTGTCGTAAGCGATAAGACAGATGCGAAACGTGGCGACGACCCGTCAAGCCGGATTTTTGACCCTCGCATCGAAAAAAACTGTCAGCCGATGGGAAACTGCGGCAAGCATGGATTCTGTGGGTTTTCTGCCCCAATTGCTTGTTATACCTGTGTGAGCTTCCAAGCCTGGTCGGATGGTCCACATGAAGCTGTACTAAGTTTTTTGTTAGCAGAGCGAGAGCGCAAGATTAAAACTACAGACATGCGAATTGCGTCTGTCAACGACAGAACAATCCTCGCTGTGGCGGAAGTCATTCGGCAATGCTCTCTAATTAATAAAGAAGCAGAGGTGCCTAATGTCTGAGCTTGTTTTATTTAGGCCGAAATCTGAAATAGATGCGAATAAAAATCTGGATGACCTTGTCGAGTTTTGCCGCTCCGAGTTAAAAACGTTTGGGGATGGCTTAGCGTTTGATGATTGGGTTTGGGACGTTTCACAAGGCGTTTCAATTAAGGGGCGTGGTAAAAAGAAGGCAAGGGTGACATTCTCAACTCAGCAGAGTCTTGTGAGTGGAAGCCTTGTGCCAATGCGGGAGCCTTTTCTAAAGTTCGCGCAATCATATGTTCGGTATATGCAAGCAATGCGGCCAACGAAAGCTTTGGCTGGACGCGTGGCTGCACTTAGGGCATTGGAGGCGGCGATATGCGAACGCATTTCTAAACCAACGCCTACATGTGTCGACGTGGCTGCACTGAATAGGGCTGCACAAATAATTGTCGCTGCATTCAGTTCTGAGGCTGCTTATCGAGTTGGGCAGCAGCTAGAAATGGTCGCTGATTTTTTGGATAACAACAGGTTGGTTCTGGTTCCATTGCAGTGGCGAAATCCGATACCAAGGCCAAAAGCCGGGACGAGAGTTGGAAAGGAATTTGATGAGCGTCGTGCAGATAAATTGCCTTCTCAAGCTGCCTTAGACGCCTTGCCAAAACTATTTCACCTGGCTAAAGGTGATAGGGATGAGATAACCGTTGCTATATCCGCGATCCTACTATCTGCCCCAGACCGCATAAATGAAGTTTTGTTGTTGCCGGTGAACTGTGAGGTGCGAACAACGGATAGTAAAGGTAATCAGGTTTATGGGCTGCGCTGGTGGCCCGCAAAGGGTGCAGAGCCAATGGTGAAATGGATTATTCCATCAATGGTTTCTGTTGTGGAGGAGGCTGTTCGTAGAATAAAGGGCTATACAAGTGCGGCAAGAGAGGTGGCGGTCTGGTATGAAAACAACCCCGGCAAGCTATATCTAAAACCTGAATGCGAATATTTGCGCTCAAAGAAGCTCATTGGGATGTCTGAGCTGGCGATAATGTTGGCTGATGGGATGAAATATGATGCGGCAGGCTCTTGGTGCAAAATGCATGATTTGCAATTGAAGTCTGTTGGAGGGAGGCGGTATGTGGAATTTAATGACGTTGAAAAAGTTATTATATCCATGCTCCCGGCTAGTTTTCCTTTGTTGAATCAAGATGCCGGGATTCGTTACAGTGAGGCATTGTTTTTGGTGTGTCGAAATCAATTAAATCGCCGTAAGTCAGTTTTTAATTGCGCGATTGAGGCTATTTCAACAGATGTGGTTAACGCTAATTTAGGGGGCGGCGGTAGCGGAGGGCGCTCGATATTCGATATTTATGGATTTGCTGAGCCTGATGGCAGTCCAATTAGAGTTACGTCACATCAATTTCGCCATTACTTGAATACATTGGCCCAGGCCGGTGGTATGAGTCAGCTTGATATAGCTAAGTGGTCTGGCCGTAACGATATTCGACAAAACACAGCGTATGACCATGTTTCAGCAGATGAGTTGGTGTTGAAGGTTCGTAATGCCTTGGGCGATGATCGCCAGATGTATGGCCCATTGGCTGAACTTCCCAAACAAGTCATTATCAGCCGTGACGAATTTGCACGCCTGAAAGTGCCAACAGCTCATGCTACAGAGTTCGGCGTCTGTATCCGAGATTACACGATGGCTCCTTGCCAGTTACACGCGGATTGCATCAACTGCAATGAACAGGTGTGTATTAAAGGCGACGAAGTTCGAACTGCTAGGCTTCGTGCTGAACTCGAGAGTGCAAGGGAAAGTCTCGAGGCAGTCCGGCAGGCTTTCGGTGAAGGTACTGTTGGCGCGAGTCGTTGGGTGGAGCATCACCAGCTAACAGTAATGCGACTGACCCAGCTATGCGCAATCCTAGATGACCCGCAGGTGCCAGATGGTGCCGTGATCCAATTGTCTAATCTGCCCGTGGTGTCGCGGATTGAGCAGGCCGCGGAAAATAGAGCTGCCGCCTTGGAGAGAAAGGGGGATAAATCTGTCCCGTCTGACGCTTCAATGGAGGCAATGCGCCATTTATTGGCTGGGATGGAGATGTAGTAAATGACTAGACAACCAAAACAGCGCGCTAAGAACCTGTGCGACGCCGACATTGAAGCTATTGTCGGTATCCTCGATGGATGGGATGGTAAGCTGACTTGGGACTTGCTTATCGAGGGAATTGAATCTCGAATGCGCGTCCAGTACACACGGCAGGCTTTGAGTCAGCATCAGAGGGTTAAGTTGGCCTTTCAACTGGCCAAGGAGCGGCTGGGCGGTGTGCCTCGCACCAAAGAGCGGTCCCGAACCCGACTCAACGAGGCGGACGCCCAAGCGCTCATAGAGCGCTATAAAAGGCTAGAGGCCGAAAATGCCCGATTGAAATTTGAGAACGAGCGATTGTTGGAGCAGTTCGTGACCTGGGCTTATAACGCAAGCACGAGGGGGTTAGATATGGGATTTCTATGCCAGCCGTTGCCTGCTGTAGAGCGTGACCAGACTAAGTCGCTGGCAAAAAAAAAGATAGGTGGCCAGTAGAGCAGAGACAAGCGTTCAACCGTAAAGCAATATGCTTCACCCAGAAGCTTGGTTGGCAGGTGTTTCGCAAGTACACTCAGCAGTAGCTCAGCTTCATGGTGGGAATTTAGCTGACGCGCTTCGCGCGTGACTGCTTTGACCGGGTAAAATGTAAAGAACTTGGCAATTGACTACATATAATTTACATCGAAAAGGCTGTGTCGGATGAAAACCACTGTGAATACTAGGGTTGTGGCGGTTGTTTACGGTTCTTGTTCCGCACAACCGTTCTAAGCCCGCCGACAGGCCGGGACGATAGCGTTTCCGGCCTTGTCCGAACAACCGTCCAAAGGTACACGCATGACCAACGCCGTCACCTTCAAGGTTCTCGAAGATATCGCCCGCGACCTGTCGGGTTCCGAGATTACCTTCCCGACCTTTCTCGACATCACCTTCCAGGTGCGTAGCGCGCTCAAGGATCCCAACCTGAGCATCGAGCAATTGGCGAAGCTGGTCGGCGCCGAGCCGCTGATGAGCGCCAAGATCATCCGCATGGCGAACTCGGTGGCATTGAACCCGAGCGGTCGCGAGATCGCCGACGTCAAAAGCGCCATCGTTCGCGTCGGCATGGAAGCGGTGCGTACGGTGTCCTTCGCCGTGGCCATGGAGCAGTTGCTGAAGTCGAAGCAGATGCAGCCGTTCGAAGGGATTTCCCAGCGTCTGTGGGAGCACACCTCGCATGTCGCGGCGCTGTGCCGCGTCCTGGCCCGCAAGCTGGCGAAGATCAATGGCGACGAAGCGATGTTCACCGGGCTGGTGCATGACCTCGGCGTTTTCTACCTGATGTCCCGCGCGGCCAATTTCCCCGAACTGGTGAACGACCGTGCCGAGTTGCACGCGCTGCTCGTCGGCTGGCACGACAATATCGGTCATGCCCTGTTGTCGGCCCTGGGCTCGCCGGAACCGGTGCTGGAGGCGGTGCGCGACCACGAGACCGATCGCGAGATCGAGTCGATCGGCAATCTGTCGGACGTGCTTTATGTCGCCAACAAGATTGCCAACCGCACCTCGTGCTGGCGCGACCCGGAGCTTGACGGCGAGGTCGACACCTCGGTGCTCGACACCTTGTTCGATGCCGAAACGCTGGCCGAGATCGTCGAAGAGTCAGAAGAGGAAGTCCAGTCGCTGAAGGCAGCGCTGGGCGGCTGAGCCAGGCCGGTGGGAGTGTCGCCCGCATGGGGTGTGCTTCTGCCGGATCAACCGTAGCTTGAGCGGCCCGGACAGAAGGCCGCCAGATAGTCAGGAAGCAGCATTCCATGAATAACCAACCCGCGGCCGATGATATTTCCGGCAAGCGCTTTGCCGCACTGGCCTTGGCTGCCTTGGGCGTCGTCTATGGCGACATCGGGACCAGCCCGCTCTACGCGGTCAAGGAAGTCTTTGCCGGCAATCACCCGATTCCGGTCAACGAAGCCAATATCTACGGCAGCCTGTCCTTGTTCTTCTGGGCCTTGATCATCGTTGTTTCGGTCAAGTATGTGACTTTCATCATGCGCGCCGACAACCGGGGCGAGGGCGGCATCATGGCGCTGATCGCGCTGGCGCTGCATACCGTTCAGGACAAGCCGCACCACGCCAAGTGGATCATGATCGTCGGTGTGCTCGGCGCGGCGATGTTCTACGGCGACGGGATGGTGACACCGGCCATTTCGGTGCTGTCGGCTGTCGAAGGGCTGGAGGTCGGTGCCCCGGCGCTGCATCCCTTCATTATTCCGATCACCATCGTCGTGCTGTTCGGGCTGTTCTTCGTCCAGAAAAGCGGTACCGCCGTGGTCGGCGCCTTCTTCGGGCCGGTCATGCTGATCTGGTTCTCGGTGCTGGCCCTGCTCGGCATCAACAATATCATCGGCCACCCGGAAATCCTGGCGGCGCTGAATCCGCTCCACGGTTACGAGTTCTTGCTCGCCAACAAGGCCATGTCGCTGGTTGCCATGGGTAACGTCGTGCTGGCGGTGACCGGGGCCGAGGCCTTGTACGCCGACATGGGGCACTTCGGCCGCAAGCCGATTTCGCGGGCCTGGTTCGCCTTCGTGCTGCCGGCGCTGGTGCTCAACTACTTCGGTCAGGGCGCGGCCATTCTGGCCGACCCGGCGGTAGCCGACAATTCCTTCTTCCGCTCGGCGCCGGAGTGGTCGCTTTACCCCTTGATCGGCCTGGCCACCCTGGCTACGGTGATTGCCTCGCAGGCGGTGATTTCCGGCGCCTTCTCGGTGACCCGCCAAGCCATGCAGCTCGGATTCGTGCCACGCATGGAAGTGCAGCATACCAACGAGAAGGAGCAGGGGCAGATCTACCTGCCGGCCGTCAACTGGGGCCTGATGATCGCCGTGATGATCCTCGTCCTCGGTTTCAAGTCGTCGAACAACCTCGCTGCCGCCTACGGTATTGCGGTGACTGGCGACATGGTCATCACCTCCATCCTGGCCACTGTCGTTGCCGCCAAGGTATGGGGATGGGGATGGATCAGGGCCGGGCTGCTGTTTGCCTGCTTCCTTGCCGTCGAACTGGTCTTCCTGACGGCCAATATCCTGAAGATTCCCGATGGCGGCTGGTTCCCGCTGGTTGCCGGGATGGGGGTCTTCATCCTGATGACGACCTGGAAGCGCGGCCGCCAGTTGCTCGCTGACCGACTGAAGGGCGAGCGCCTGGAATTGTCGATGTTCATCGAATCGCTGGCTTCGTCGATGCCGACGCGGGTGGCCGGGACCTCGGTATTCCTCAACGCCGATCCGAAAGGCGTGCCGCACGCCCTGCTGCATAACCTGATGCACAACAAGGTTCTGCATGAACGGGTCGTGCTGGTGTCGGTGCAGTTCTTCGACGTGCCCTATGTGCCGGACATCGACCGGGTCGAGGTGCACCAGCTCAAGGAGAACTTCTGGAGCGTCATCGTCCAGTACGGCTTCAAGGACGAGCCGGACATCCCGTTGGCCATGGGCATGTGCGCCGATTCGGGGCTGGAGTTCAGCTCGCTGGAAACGTCCTACTTCATCGGACGCGAGACGCTGATTCCCCGCCTCGGTTCGGAAATGGCCTTCTGGCGCGAAAAACTGTTCGTTGCGATGTTCCGCAATGGCGGCTCGGCGACGGCCTTCTTCAATATTCCGAGCAACCGGGTCGTCGAACTCGGGACGCAGGTCGTCCTGTAATAGCCGGGCGCCTGTCGTGGCAGGCGCTCAGATCCAGTGGCTGCGGTTGCGGCCGTCCTGCTTGGCTGCATAGAGCGCGCGGTCGGCACGGCTCAAGGAGGTCAGTTCGTCGTCGTCCTGGTGGCGCTGCGTACAGCCGATGCTGGCCGTGAAGGCGATCGGCCGATGGTTTTCCGGATGTTCGGCCGGTCGGCTGCGGATGGCCTCGAGCAGCCGTCCGACCACGATTTCGGCCGCATCGGCCGGTGTGTCGACCAGCATGATGGCAAATTCTTCGCCGCCGATGCGCCCCAGTTTGTCGATGCTGCGCAACTGCTCTTGCAGCAGGTGCGATAGATGGACGAGTACCGCATCGCCCGCCGGGTGTCCCAGGCTGTCGTTGATCTGCTTGAAGTGGTCGATGTCGATCATGAGCACGGTCAGCGGACTGTTCAGGCGATGGCTGCGGGTCAGTTCGCCGGCCAGCGCGGCCATGAAGGCACGACGGTTGAGCAGTCCGGTCAGCGAATCGGTAGTGGCCAGGTAGCGTAACTCTTCCTCCAGCGCCGCACGCTGGACAATCTCTTTTTCAAGGTGGTCGCGTTCGGCCTTGAGCGCATTGTTCTGGTTCTGCAACTGAATCTGGTAGCGTTCGAGCAGAACCTCCGACCAGCACAGTACGCCGGTGGTCATCAAGGCCAGGATGGTGTAGCGGATGATAAAGACCGACGAGTAGGCTTGGGCGCCCTCCAGGCTGCCCGCCTGAAACATCAGGCCGCAGGCAATGGCAATCGCGCCGACCGACCAGGCAGTGCCTTCGCGCGGCGGCAGCAGCATGATCGAGGTGAGCGGTACGGTCAGAAACCACAGGCTGCGAGCATGCTCGGTGCCTGAAAAGGTCACCAGATAGAGCGTCAGGGCGGTATGGCCGACGATGCCCGGGCGGATGGCCTTATAACCCCCACGCTTCTGCCAGAGCAGGAAGGCGCCGATGGTCACGGCCAGCGCGCTCAAGGTGCCCAGTATCATGAGCGCCGGGCTGTACTCGGCAATGCCGGTACCGACTCCGTAGCCGATGATGGGCAAGCCGATGACGAAAAAAGCCGCAGCCCGCAGGCGGGTTTGCTGCTCCCGCTCGCTCAGGCTCTCGGTTTCCCTGGGGGACATCGGCATGGTTTTGGGTTTCAGAGTCTGGTTTCAGAGTCGCCGGATTTTTTCCAGCAAGGCTGTTGTCGATTTCTGGTGGATGAAGGGGATCGAATGAACGCTGCCACCCCAGCCGCGAACCTCCTGACAGCCGACAATCTTGTCGACCGGCCAGTCGCCGCCCTTGACCAGAATTTCCGGCCGGCATTCGAGGATGCGTTGGAGCGGCGTGTCTTCGTCGAACCAGGTGACCAGCGAGACGCAGCCGAGCGAAGCCATGACGGCGAGCCTGTCTTCCAGGGCATTGACCGGACGGTCATCGCCCTTGCCCAGCCGTTTCACCGAGGCATCGGTGTTCAGCGCGACGACCATGGTGGTGCCGAGGGCCGCAGCCTGGGCCAGATAGGTGACGTGGCCGCGATGCAGGATATCGAAGCAGCCGTTGGTAAACACCAGCGGACGGGTGAGTTGGGCCGCGCGCGCGGCGAGTTGTTCCGGGGGACAGATTTTGGTTTCGAAACCGGGTTGGGCGTAGGACATGGCGTGTCAGTCATTGGCAATGTTGCCATTTTAGTGCCTGTTGGGGGCGGCTGCATGAAAAGCGAATGCGGCCGCTCATCCGGTTGCGGGGAGGGCCCGAAAGGCGGTGTCCGATTCAGCGCCCATGGCGTCGCAGGATGGCCTCGAGCTCGGGACAATGAGCGGCGCGGTTGCTGCTGATCTGCTGTTCGATGTGCAGTGCTTGGTCGACTTCGCGTGCCACCGCAGAATGTTCGAGCAGCATGGGAAAGTCGTGTTGGGCATTGCAGACCTTGAAAATCTGTATCAGCACATTGCTGCATGCCTGGTAATAGTTGGGGTCGAGGCGGACCTCGCGGGCTCCGTTGTCGCAGTCGTCGATGTAGGCGGCCGCCCGGCTGGCAGTTGCCGCAAGCGATTCGATATCCAGTTGGCTGCAGTAGGTCATGATGCCGCTCCTCTGTGTTGACTGCTCCGAAAAACCAGCTCGTCACACCTCTATTAACGTCATGCCGAACCAAAGGTTGAGTCTTGCGCGAGGGGGAAACAAAGCGATACAAAGCCGTTATGAGGCGTCATCGACTATTGGCGGCCTGGGCTCCGCCGGTGCATGAGCGTACCTTCCGCTCATGCCGGATCAATTGCGATGCGATACGGGGGGGCTGGCGCTGCGTCACGCTGCTCGACGACAAAATGCCGCTGAAGTGGCGT
The DNA here is from genome assembly GCA_937983545.1 of uncultured Azonexus sp. GTDB lineage: Bacteria > Pseudomonadota > Gammaproteobacteria > Burkholderiales > Rhodocyclaceae > Azonexus. The sequence goes on along the minus strand of CALJZP010000012.1, from coordinate 15,531 downwards.
GACGGCTTTCTCAGGTAAGGGCTCTGCCAGGGAATCTGACTTGAAGCCAGTGCTCGGTGGCGTGGTGGCGCGTAATCCCGCTCAGGCGTTCATCGGGGGTTGGGGGCGCCGACCTTCCCCTTCAATGGCGCGATCAAGGCGTGTGCGCAAGGCCATGGTCACTTCGTCGGGAGAGGATTCGGTTAGTTTGAAGCAGGTGTCGGTCACTCCCTCGATCAGGTCGTACAACCAGTCCCGCTCCCAGGTCTCGTCGGTAGACTGGGGCACCGTTTCCCAGCTTTGCGTTAGCCCCATGGCTTCGATCAAGTCATGCATCAGATCATGAACGACCACGTGCACGTCCGGTCTGGATGCAGAACTATCCAGATTCAGACGGGCTCTTTGGAGCGATGAAAGGACGTGTTTCATTCGGGTGTTCATTCGGGGCAGGGGCGAGATCTTGAGTCAGATGTTAATGATTGGCAGACCGCGATCTATCCCTAAAGTTAGGGGTAGGATCGATTAAATAAATTGATAAAATCAACACAAACAACCGGACATGGTGTTTATGCCGTCTCAGATGCAAAAATTGCTGTGTGTAGAGCCCTCACCAACCCAACTGGCGATTGTTCAGCAGTTGGCCGCGCAACACGGGCTTGGTTGTGTTTCCTGCTCCGGGGAGGCCGAGGCTCTGCGTATGCTGGACGATGACTATGCCTTGATGATCGTGGCCAATGAACTGGCCGATGGCGACAGTCTCCAGCTGATCGAGGCGGTTCGCCTGTCGATCGAGACGGCCATGCTGCCTGTCGCTTTTGTGACGGGAAACGAAGACCGTGCGCTGGCCAACGTGGCGATGCGTGCCGGGGCAACGGAGGTCTTTCTGCGGCGGGACCCGGGGGCGTTGGGCGATTTTATCGCCGCTTATGTGGCGGACCGCGAACAGGCCCATTTCAGTGGCCGGGTCCTTTTGCTTGAAGATTCGGAATCGCATGCCAGCTACGTGGTGCATTTGTGTCGTGCGCTCGGGCTCGAGGTCGACGTGTGCACCAGCGTCAAGGCCGGTTTGGCCCGCTACCGCCGGGGAAAATACCAGGTGCTCATCGTCGATGTCGTTCTGGAGGGCATTCAGAGCGGCATCAGCATGGTGCGGGACGTTCGCGAGCACCATCTGGACGGCCGGCAGCCTATCCTCGTCATGTCGGGCTACGATGATCTCCCTCGGCGGCTTCTGGCTTTGAAAAGCGGTGCGGACGATTTCATCAACAAGCCCTTTTCCCCCGAAGAGTTCATCTGGCGTCTGACCAAGCTTCTACGCACTCATGCCTTATCCCACGCCGAGCCGGTATCGCCGATGGCCGAAGGACAGGATTTCATGTCCCTGCTGTCGCAGCGGGAACGCGAGATCGCCAAAAAGATTCTGGCTGCCAAGACCGACAAGGAAATCGCACGCGAGATGGGCATTTCATTCTGGACGGTGCGCAGCCACATCGAACAGATTTTCATCAAGACCGGCGCCCACAACCGCCGCGACCTGATCGTGCGTTATCGCGGCTAAGACTGGCTGCTGACAAGGTGCCGGGAAGGATCGGCAGGCAGCACCCCGCAAACGAACAGGGCGCCCCGGTTATCCGGGACGCCCTGTTCGTTTGCGGGGTTGGCTGAACAGCCGCCAATCAGCGGTTTTCGACCGGCGCGCTCGGCGGCGGCGGGTTGCGGGCACCCAGCACCTGATTGTCGAGGCGGCGGGTTTCATCCTCGCCGACCACTTCCAGAACATTGACCACCTTGGCCACGCCGGCGGTCGTACGAGCGACGGCGACGGCGACCTTGGCTTCGCGTTCGTTGACGATGCCCATCAGATAGACGATGCCGCGTTCGGTCAGCACCTTGATGTGGTTGGCCGACAGCTGGTTGGTGTCGACCAGGCGGGCCTTGACCTTGGAGGTGATGAAGCTGTCGTTGCTGCGGCTGGTCAGCGGCGTGGCCGGGCCGATACCCAGTTCGTTGAAGACATCCTTGACGCCTTCGATCTTGCGCACTTCACTCTCGATCATCGACTTCGCTTCCTCGTTCGGGACTTCGCCGGTGATCAGGATGCGACGATTGAAGGCAGTGAAGTTGGCGTGCGCCTGCTTGGCGTACTGGGCCGGAACGTGGTTGTTGGCCTTCCATTCCATCGTTTCGTCGTCGGTCTGCGTACCGGTCGAGCGACGGTCGTGTGCCGACATGACGCTGGCTGCCGCGGCGGTGCTCAGCAGGGCGGCTTCCACGCAACCCTGCAGGGCGGGCAGGGTGACGATCAGGGTCAGCGCGGCAAGGCTCAGTTTGGCTTTTTGCATCATTCGACTCCCAGAAGTAGTGCATCGATGCCATCGCACAGGCAGTGGATGATCAGCAGGTGGGTTTCCTGGATACGTGCCGTGCGGTCGGCCGGCACGCAGAGGTGGATGTCGTCGTCGAGCAGCATCTCGCCGATCTGGCCGCCGCCCTTGCCGGTCAGCGCGATGACGCGCATATCCGCCTCGTGGGCGGCCTTGATGGCTTCGATCACGTTGCCGGAGTTGCCGGAGGTCGAGATGGCGAGCAGCACGTCACCGGCATGGCCGAGGCCGCGCACCTGCTTCGAGAAAATCTGGTTGAACGAATAGTCGTTGGCGATGGCGGTCAGGATCGAGCTGTCGGTGGTCAGCGCGATGGCCGCCAGTTCCTGGCGCTCGGCCTCGAAGCGGCCGATCAGTTCGGCGGCGAAGTGCTGCGCGTCGCCGGCCGAGCCGCCGTTGCCGCAGGCGAGAATCTTGCCGCCGTTGATCAGGCTGTTGGTCATCGTTTCGATGGCGGCGGCGATCGGAGCAGCCATCAATTCGACGGCGTTGAGCTTGGTGTGGGCGCTGTCTTCGAAGTTCTTGGCAACGCGGGCAATCAAATCCATAACGTTCGGGCTTTTGTGTCCATAGATCAGGCCATTCTACCTCACAGCTCGACGTAGACCTCGAAGGCCACGCGTAGCCAGGGATTTTTGTTGTCGCTTACCGACGACACGCGGGCGGTCAATCGGTCGCCGGCGTCCATGGCTGCGGCGATCAAACGGTTTTGGGCGCGCGGCACGTAGCCCAGTTTCTGCCCGCGCCATTCGACGCGGATGGCGTTGCGATCATGGCGATTCTCCGGCTCGCGCACCAGCGTCAGCGCATCTCCCGCCCGGATGTCCTGCCACACGCCGCTCAAGGCGTAATACTGGCTGCCGGCCAGCGGCGAACTCTGGATCAGGGCGCGTACGCCTTCCGCCTGCGCGCAGCCCAGCCAGGCAAGCAGGCTAAGCGTCAGCAGAAAACGCATCTTTGAGCCATTCCAGCCGCTCGCCGTCGATCAGCACGCAATCGAAACGGCAGTCGCACTCGGGTTTGCCGGCGAGATAGTGTTGTGCGGCGAGAACGATACGACGCTGCTTTGTCGTCGTGATGCTGGCGCCGGCACCGCCGTAGTCGCTGCGGCTGCGCTGGCGCACCTCGACGAAGACCAGCTGCCTGCCGTCGCGGCAGATCAGGTCGATCTCGCCACCGCGTACGCGGAAATTGCGCGCGACGACATGCAGGCCATGGCGTTCCAGATGGTGCGCCGCGCGCGCCTCGGCTTCGCGGCCGCGGGCGGTGGTGGTATCGTCGGCTTTTGTCTGCATGTCCGAGAATATGACGGAAGAATCCGCTGCATTGTATGTTGTCCCGACCCCGCTCGGGAACCTTGCCGACCTCACCCGGCGCGCCGAGGAAATCCTGCGCACCGTGCCCTGGGTGGCCGCCGAGGACACCCGGCACAGCGGTCCGCTGCTCAAGCAGCTCGGAGCCCAGGCGCGCACCCTGCCGGCCCATCAGCACAACGAACACGAAGCGGCGGCACGCATCGTCGACCGCCTGCGGGCCGGCGAATCGGTGGCGCTCATTTCCGATGCGGGGACGCCGGGTATTTCCGATCCGGGGGCACGCATCGTCGCCGCCGTGCGGGCCGCCGGCTGCAAGGTTGTACCGCTGCCCGGCCCGTGCGCTGCGACCACGGCGCTGTCGGCTTCCGGTCTGCTCGACGAGCATTTCCTGTTCTATGGCTTCCTGCCCTCCAAGGGCGGCCAGCGCCGGCAGGCACTGGAGGCGTTGCGCGACACGCCGTGCGCCCTGGTTTTCTACGAAGCGCCGCACCGCGTGCTGGAAACGGTGGCCGACATGGCGACGGTGTTCGGCGAGCGCACCCTGGTCATCGCCCGCGAACTGACCAAGCTGTTCGAGACGGTGCATTCCCTGCCACTGGGCGAAGCACTCGACTGGCTGAAGGAAGACCCGAATCGCCAGCGCGGCGAATTCGTGCTGATGCTGTCCGGGGCGCCGGAAGGCGGCGACGATGGCGAAGGCGAGCGCGTACTGAAGCTGCTGCTCGCCGACGGCCTGCCCACCAAGCAGGCGGCGAAGCTGGCGGCGGCGATTACCGGCGCGGCGAAGAACGCCCTCTACGAGCGGGCGCTGGCCCTGAAGGAATAACTCGTGCGCATCAGGCTGACCCCGGTCGTCATCCGTTCACGGGCGGGGCGTTGGGCCTTGTTGGCGCTGGCCGTTCTGTGGGCACTCGCCGGTTGGTGGATCATTGTCGATGGGAGCCTGACGCTGTCGGTCGACAAGCGTTCCTTGCATCCCATGCCGATCGATGGCGGGCAGGCCTTGTTCATGGCGGCTGTATTCCTGTTGCTGTCGACGGTGACGGCGGCCGCCGTCTTGCAAAGCCTGCGGGCCGGCTGGCGCTGGTACGGACTGCTGCTGTTCGCCAACCTCGGCCTGCCGATTGCTGCCTGGCTTGCCTTCCATTGAGGGGCATCTCTTCGTTGTGCCGGGCGGCGGGCTGCTAAAATCGCGGAAGAATGTTTCCGGAAATCCAAACACATATGCAACTCACCATCACCCGCCCCGACGACTGGCATCTCCACCTGCGCGATGGCGAAGCGCTTGCCGCCGTCCTGCCGCACACCGCCCGCCAGTTCGGTCGCGCCATCGTCATGCCCAACCTGAAGCCGCCGGTCACCACCGTCGAGCAGGCGGCTGCCTATCGCCAGCGCATCCTCGCTGCGCTGCCGGCCGGCATGGCTTTCGAGCCGTTGATGACGCTGTATCTCACTGACAACACGCCGGCCAGTGAAGTGGCCAAGGCCGCCGCGTCCGGCTTCGTCAAGGCGGTGAAGCTCTATCCGGCCGGGGCGACGACCAATTCCGACGCTGGCTTGACCGATATCGCCAAGGCCTACGACACGCTGGCCGAAATGGAGCGTGTCGGCCTGCCGCTGCTGGTGCATGGCGAGGTGACTGATCAGAAGGTCGATCTGTTCGACCGCGAGAAGGTCTTCATCGATACCGTGTTGCTGCCGCTGACGCAGCGCTTCCCGAAGCTGCGCGTGGTCATGGAACACATCACGACCAAGGACGCCGCAGAATTCGTGGCGTCTACGCCGGCCAACGTCGGCGCGACGATCACCGCCCACCACCTGCTGTACAACCGCAATGCCATCTTCCAGGGCGGCGTGCGCCCGCACTGGTATTGCCTGCCGGTGCTGAAGCGCGAAACGCACCGCGAGGCGCTGGTCGCCGCGGCGATTTCCGGCAACCCGAAATTTTTCCTCGGCACCGACTCGGCACCACATGCCAAGGGAGCCAAGGAGGCCGCCTGCGGTTGCGCCGGCTGCTACACCGCCTATGCCGCCATCGAGCTGTACGCCGAAGCCTTCGAGCAGGCCGGTGCGCTCGACAAACTGGAAGGTTTTGCCAGCCTCCACGGTCCGGACTGGTACGGCCTGCCGCGCAACGGCGACCGGATTACGCTGGCCAAGCAAGAGTGGACTGTGCCGGCCGAATATCCGTATCTCGCCACCGACAGCATCGTGCCGCTGCGGGCCGGCGAAACACTCTCCTGGAAAATGCTCTGAGGAAACCCATCATGCGTCTGCGCACCCTTCTCCTGCCGCTGCTCGCCCTGCCGCTGTTGTCAGCCTGCGTGAATGACGGCGCGACGTATGAAATCGACGGTACCCGCGAGCATGGGCTGTCGCTGATCCGCGAACAGCCGTATTTCTGGGACGGCAAGATCAATCTCTATCTGGTCGTTTCCCGGATGCCGGCCTGCATGCGTCGGCACAGCCTGGGCGTGGGTACGGAAAAGACCAAGGTCGAGGTCTATCAGGTGCCTTCCGGCGCCTTCGTCGTCAAGGTCGGCAAGAAGATGTTCGCGACCGAAACGCAGACTTGCGAGAGCTTCGCCAAGATGGACAGCGAGCCGCCGGAGGGGTTGGGCACCCTGATGGGCACCTTCCGCGTCAAGAAAGGCGTGCTTGTCTTCGTCAAGGCTGACGAGGCGGATAAGTCCGCAACCGAAGAGTGAGCGCACGCTCGCTCTTCGATTGTTTCCTGTTCGACCCCTTGCGGAGCTGGCTGGGGCAATTGCCGGAGCGGCCGGATTACGGGGCTTTGCAGGCGCTTGCCGAGCGCTATCCGGTGCATGCCGACAACGGGCGGCGCATTCGCTTCGTGCCGCCGCAGGATGATGGCCGGATCTACGAGTGCCGCATCCATGAGTCCGGCGAAGTCGAGACGCGACCCGACAACTGGCACGATTTCTTCAATGCGCTGGTCTGGTTGAGCTTTCCACGCACCAAGAACGCCATCAGCGCTGCCCATGTAGGCGCCATGCAGGCTGCCGGCGAGCAGCGGGGAAAAGTACGCGATGCGCTGACCCATTTCGACGAGTGCGGCATGGTCGTTGTGTCGACCAACCCCGAACTGCTCGACCTGCTCCGCCGGTTCCGCTGGCAAGAGCTGTTCGTCGAGCGTCGCGCCGCCGTGCGGCGCGATATGCGATGGGTGGTTTTCGGGCACGCCACTTACGAGGCGCTGCTTTCCCCTTTTCGTGGCCTGACCGCCAAGGCCGTTCTGTACGAGGCGGACGACGAATGGCTGGCGATGGACACCGAACGCTTGAGGGGCGAGGTGGACGGGCGGCTGGCCGCCGATATCCGCATGGCCCGCTGGTCGAGGGCGAAGGATCTGCAGCCGGTGCCCTTGCTGGGTATTCCGGGCTTGACCCCGGACAGCGAGTGTCCCGCCTTTTACGATGACACCTGGCAATTCCGTTCGGGCCGCCGGTGTTGATGCGGTGATAAGCTTGGCAGATCGTTTTTTGTCGGTATGTCGTCATGAATCAATCTGTCGAACAGCACATTCGTAAACCCCGTGGTCGCGACATCCACGAAGAGCATCGTGTATCCACGCCTCTGGAACTGCTATTCGATCTGACTTTCGTGGTCGCCGTTGCGCTGGCTTCCGCCCAGTTGCATCACGGTTTGGCAGAACACCATCTTGCGCAGGCCTTGCCTGTGTTCGGGCTGGTCTTTTTCTCCATCTGGTGGGCATGGATGAATTATTCATGGTTCGCCTCGGCGTACGACAACGACGATACGGCATTCCGGTTGCTCACCATGCTGCAGATGCTTGGCGTTCTCGTTCTGGCGACGGGTATCGGCGGTGCATTCGAGGGGCAGTGGGCGGCAATGGTGTTCGGCTATGCCCTGATGCGCGTGGCGCTGGTCGTGCAATGGGTGCGCGCCGGCCGCGGCGACCCCGAGCGCCGTTCAACCTGCTATCGCTATGCTCTCGGCGTTGCTGCCGTGCAGGTTTTCTGGGTTGCCCGATTGTCCTTCCCTGCCGACTGGATGTGGCCGACGGCGCTTCTGGGGGTTGTTCTGGAGTTGGCGGTTCCGGCATGGGCCGAACGGGTTGGTGCGACGCCATGGCACGCTCACCATATTGCCGAGCGCTACGGTTTGATGACCATCATCGTACTGGGCGAGTGCGTTCTGGGAACCGGCAACAGTATCGCCAGCGTACTGCAGAGCGAGGGCTGGTCGTGGGGGTTGGCCGCAGTCGGTATCGGTGGCCTCGGCTTGGTGCTGGCCTTGTGGTGGATCTATTTCCTATTGCCTTCGGCCGAGGCGCTGCACCATCACCGTGAACGTGCCTGGGGTTGGGGGTATGGCCATTTTTTTGTTTTTGTTTCGATTGCGGCGCTTGGCTCGGGGCTGGAGGTTGTCGCGGACATGCTCAAGGTATCCGCTCATGGCGGTGTTGAGGAGGGAGGGACGACCTCGCTGGAGGCCATTTTGTTTCTGGCGGTGCCGCTGGCCATCTACGTGCTGGCGGTATGGCTGCAATGGGGCTGGGTGACGCGCGCCCGAGAGAGGCAGACGGGCATTGCGTTCCTATGTCTGGCCTGTTTCGCGTTGGTCGTGGCTGCCGTCGCCCTGGGCTTGCCCTTGCCGTGGGCCTTGCCCCTGCTGTGCGTGGGGCCGCTGGTCGTTATCGTCTATAACGAGCACGGTCGCAAGCATTGCGGAGATTTTTTCCAGGTTCGTTGATTCGGCGGGTGTTCGCCGCAGGGCCGGGGAATAGCTTGTCTTCCCCGGCCCTCTCGGTCAGGCTGCCTGCTGGATGCCGCCGACGACATCGAGGCGGTTGATGCCGCTGACGATGGCCTTGATCGAGGCGGTGACGATGTTGCTGTCGATGCCGACGCCGAAGGTCTCTCCCTTGCCGGTTGCGGCCATCTCGACGAAGGCGCAGGCGCGGGCATTGCCGTCCTCGCCCATCGGTACCATCGAACGTTCCTCGTAGTTGCGTACCTGCACCTTGATGCCGGCGCTTTCGAGGGCATGCATCGCGGCGTTGATCGGGCCGTTCCCTTCGCCGGTGAGGATGTGCGGCGTGCCGTCGATGTCGACCGAGAGACGGATGCCTTGCGCGCTGCCATGCTCGTAAAGGTGATGCTCGCGATAACGGACGACGTTCTGCGCATCGAGGTAGGTCTGGCTGAAGATATTCCAGATGTCGTCGGCGCTCACTTCCCCGCCGTGCTGGTCGGTATGGCGCTGGACGACGCCGGAGAACTCGACCTGGAGGCGGCGCGGCATGATCACGCCGTACTCGGTTTCCATCAGGTAGGCGATGCCGCCCTTGCCGGACTGGCTGTTCACCCGGATGACCGAGTCGTAGCTGCGGCCGACGTCGGCCGGGTCGATCGGGAGGTAAGGCACTGCCCATTGCTCGTCCGCCTTTTGAGCAGAGAACCCCTTCTTGATGGCATCCTGGTGGGAGCCGGAGAAGGCCGTGAAAACGAGATCCCCGACGTATGGGTGGCGCGGATGGATCGGGAGCTGGCTACAGTGTTCGAAGGTGCGCGCAACGGCGTTGATGTCCGAGAAATCGAGGCCTGGATGGACGCCTTGCGTGTACATGTTGAGGGCGAGGGTGACGAGGTCGACGTTGCCGGTACGCTCGCCGTTGCCGAAGAGGCAGCCCTCGACGCGGTCGGCGCCGGCCATGAGGCCGAGTTCGGCGGCGGCGACGGCGGTGCCGCGGTCGTTGTGCGGGTGGAGGCTGATGATCACGCTGTCGCGGCGGGCGAGGTTGCGGTGCATCCACTCGATCTGGTCGGCGTAGATGTTGGGCGTGGCGATCTCGACCGTGGTCGGGAGGTTGAGGATGACCTTGCGCTGCGGCGTGGCGCCCCAGACTTCAGTGACCGCGTCACAGACTTCCTTGGCGAAATCGAGCTCGGTGGCCGTGAAGAGTTCCGGGCTGTATTCGAGGGTGATCTCGGTTTCCGGCATTTCGTCGGCAAGCGTACGAATGAGGCGCACGGCGTCGGTAGCCATGGCGACGACCTCGGCCTTGCTCATACCGAAAACGTTGTCGCGGAAGGTTTTGCAGGTGGCGTTATAGACGTGGACAATGGCCTTCTTCGCGCCCTTGAGCGATTCGAAGGTGCGGCGGATGAGATGCTCACGCGCCTGGGTGAGCACTTCGATGGTCACGTCGTCCGGAATGTGGCCGCCCTCGATGAGGCCGCGCACGAAACCGAATTCCGTTTCCGAGGCCGACGGGAAGGCGACCTCGATTTCCTTGAAGCCGATGTCGCAGAGCATCTTGAACATGCGCATCTTCTTGTCGGCGTTCATCGGCTCGAAGAGGGCCTGGTTGCCGTCGCGAAGGTCGGTACTCATCCAGATCGGCGCCTTGTCGATGATGCGGCTCGGCCACTGGCGGTCGCTGATCCGGACCGGCGGGAAGGCGGTGTATTTGGTGCTGGGGTTCTGCTTCATGGCGCTGTTCCTGAAAGAGGCTTCGATGGACTGCATCTTACGGAACAACGCCCGGCATGTGCTTGCGTTTTATCGCAATGCATGTCGTGTTATTAATGTTTTATTGCCAATTTATTTTATTTTAAAGAATAAAATTGTTTTTGATCGGCGATGATTGGATGGATATGCTTGTGACGAGGGGTATTCGTCCCAAATTGGGGGCCTGCCGGCATCGCTCAAGGCTTTGGAAGCGGACAGGGCGCTAAGCGGATGGAGGGGGCGCCGCAGGATAATGATTTTTCTTTTGTCAGCCTGTGCGACCGAAAATTGCGCTGGTTGATTACTGCTTGGCCGACGCTTGCTTAAATGGCGCTCAGGCAGCAAGATTGCCGCCTCCATTCTTGCGAGCCATTCCATGGAACTCGATCGCTACGACCGGCAAATCCTGAGCATCCTGCAGCACGATGGGCGCATCAGCAATCAGGACCTGGCTGACCGCATCGGCCTGTCGCCTTCGCCTTGTCTGCGCCGTGTGCGCACGCTGGAAGAATCGGGGCTGATAGCGGGTTACCGGGCGCACCTCGACGCCAAGCGGCTCGGCCTGACGCTGACGGCCCTGATCGGCATTTCGATGGACCAGCACACCCCCGAGCGCTTTGCCAACCTGGAGGCCAGCGTCGCCGATATTCCGGAGGTCCTGGAATGCCTGTTGATCACCGGTCAACAGTCGGATTACCAGCTCAAGGTCGTGGTGCGCGACATGGATGCCTACCAGGATCTGTTGCTCAACAAGCTGACCCGGATTACCGGTGTGACCGGCGTACATACCAGCTTCGTATTGCGCAAGGTCATCGACCGGAGCGCCTTGCCGGTCGGCGCGAATACGCCCTAATCCCGGGCGCGCTCGAAGACGCGGGAGGCGAGATCCGCCGGGTCGTGGAGGGTCGGGAAGGGAAGGCTGGGCAGCGATGCGGAAAAGTAGGTTTCCCACTGCTTTTCCGACAGTTCCACCTCGGTCACGCTGGTGACGCGGCGTTCCTGGTAAAGGCGGCGCTCGCTCAAGCCCTTGGGGGGGCCTGAGTTGCGCATGCGCCGATCCCGCCGTTTGCGGCGTTCGCTGGAGATGGCTTTGGGTTGGGGCTGCACATCGGGCATCTCGGCGCCATGGGCCAGCAGCAGATCGACGATGGCACGGTGTTCGCCGCGTAGCGCCATGCGGATCGGGCCATCCCTGCCCTGGGCGTTCGGGGCATGGATGTCGGCGCCCCGCCGGATGAGTTCGCGGACGAGGTCGATGTGCCCCTTGAAACAGGCAACGCGCAACGGCAATCCGGGGTCGCCGTGAATGTCGGCTTCCTCGATGTCGGCGCCGTGATCGAGGGCGATCATGGCTGCTTTCAGATTTCCTTTTTCGACGGCTCGTCGAAGTGCGCTATACATGGTTCCGGTTCCTGCAAACGATAGCCCGGCGCTCAAGCTCTGGTCGATGCTGGCTTTTGTTACCGGGTACGCCTCAAGCGTATCGCTGCCCGCCACAAACCGCTGTTAAATGCTTCACGAAGCGGGCGACGATGGTTGTTGTCGGGCAGAGGACCGGGGCAAGCGCGTATAATCGACCCCGGAAAGTCGGCCAGGCAATCGCTGGATACTTCGGTATCGGGAGGAAAGTCCGGGCTCCATTGGGCAGGATGCCAGCTAACGGCTGGGTGCTATAAGTCGCAAGACCCAAGGCAACGGAAAGTGCAACAGAGAACAGACCGCCGATGGCGTCGCAAGACGCACAGGTAAGGGTGAAACGGCGAGGTAAGAGCTCACCGCGTCCACGGTAACGGCGGACGGCACGGCAAACCCCATCCGGAGCAAGACCAAATAGGGAAGCTGAGGCGTGGCCCGCGCTGCTTCCGGGTAGGTTGCTTGAGCCTGTCGGTGACGGCAGGCCTAGAGGAATGATTGCCGAACCCCGCAAGGGGGGAACAGAACCCGGCTTATCGGCCGGCTTTCCACTTCTGTTCGCTGGCTGCAGCCGTTTTCGTATCTCCGTGGATGGTCCCCGACCCGACCGCCCCGATCAGGGCCCTTTGTCCGGCCTGGGCGGCGGCAGGGGTGGCATCAGTTGGCTGGCCAACGGCGGCAAATGCAGCATGCCGCCGGCTTGCTTCTTGATGCCGTACTGCCCGGCCAGATAATCGAGTATCTCTCCTTCGGCTTCACCGAGATCGAACAATCCCTGTGTCCGTTGCATCCAGCGGATCGATTCGATCCAGCCGGCGCGTGTTTTGCCGGCCTGGGAAACCAGTTTGGCGGAATGGCAGGCGGTGCAGTAGGCCTTGACGATGGGAAAGCCGGGGGCGATGGCCAGCCCGCTTTCCGGGTCGATGGCGATTTTCTCTTGGTTTTTTTCCTGGGCGGCCAGCGGGCCGCTGGCGCAGAGCGCAGCAGCGAGGATGAGGGGGCGGATAGCCATGGCGTCTTCCTCAAACAGTGCGGATGGCGATCCGGTGAATCTGGTTGTTGCCGTAACCGCCGGTATTCCAGCCCGGTGCGACGATGGGCTGGGTCAGGCCGCTGCTGTCGGTCGCCCGCGCCCATATCTCGTAATACCCTTTCTGAGGCAACGCCAGTGCAATGTGGAAGCGGGTCGGCGCATACCGGTTGCGCGGCTTGTCGAGCCGGGCGGTTTTCCACGTTTGGCCGAAATCGTACGAAACCTCGACGCTGCGGATGCTCCGTTCTGCCGTCCAGGCCTGTCCGCGAATCTCGACCTCCTTGCCGAATGCATGTTGGCTACCCGACTGGGGAAAGGTGATCAGCGATTTGACCGGCATGGCTTCGAGGATGCAGTAATTGTCCGAAACCTCCCCGGGGGCAATGGGGGTGCAGGCAATGCGGTAGTCGTAGCCCCCCATCTTGGTTCCGTCGTGCACCTTGTTGCGGACCGCGATGCGGTTCAACCACTTGCCATTGACCGAGCCGGGGACGCCGCCGGCGATCAGGCGCAGCGGGAAACCGTGCGCCTGCGGCAGCGGCTGGCCGTTCATTGCCCAGGCGAGCAGGGTTTCTTTTTCCATGGCCTTGGCAATCGGGCAACCCCGGGAAATCACGGGACGCGCCCCGTCTCCGGAAAGGTGGCGGTCGCCACCTTCGTAGCCGATGTAGATTGCCTGATCGGTAACACCGACTTCGCGCAGCACATCGGCGAGGCGGATGCCCGTCCATTCGGGGAAGCCGACACCGCCGTAGGTCCACTGGTTGCCTTTGGCCGGAGGGTGGAACCCGGCTCGGCCATTGCCGCCGCATTCGATGCCGATTTGCAGCGTGACCGGGGTGAAGCGCGTTTTCAATTCCTTGAGCGTGTATTCCCGCGGCGCCTTGACCGCCTCGCCATCGATACGCAGCACCCAGGCGTCCGGGTCCGGCGTCGGGGCCGGTGTCAGTCCGTTATTGCGCAGGAACATCTTGTCGATCGGCGTGACGTCGTCGTCAAGAAGGTGGGCTGGCGTTTCGGCGACAAAGGGGCGGTCGCCGAGAATGACGAGATCCGGGCGTTTGCCGAATGCCGCCAACGACTCTGGTACAGGGGCATCGCTGGCGGCGAGTGCGACGGGTATCAAGCCATCCGGAAGAAAGCGGCCAAACGGAATCTGCGCTCCCAGTGCCGCGGAGAGGGCCAGCAGACTACTCTTGTGGATAAAACGGCGTCGCCCCGGCTGCGGCGTTGCGGTGTCGAACTGCACTGCTGGGACGGGCGATTCGGGTTTTTCCATGGCTCCTCCGGAACAATCATCGGGTGTTGTTCGGTGTGCGTTTACCGCCTGTCCGGCACGGATCGGTCGGCTGGTGCTTCAGGCCGACCTGGCATCAGAACATGGTGGGTTGGTCACTGGCCAGGGGGAATAGTTCCGGAGCCGGTTCCCGACGCCAGATCGAACGGGAGGCAGAGGTGTGGCCCGCGCCGATTCAGGGGCGGTTGCCAGAGCCTGTCGGGGAGCGCAGGCCAGGGAATGATTGACGAGCCGGAGCAGGCCCCGGTCTATCGGACTGCTTCCGCTTGTTTTGGCTTACGGCAACTGTTGTTCGCGGGCGATTTTCCAGTGACCGTCTTCGCGGACGACGGTGAGAATCTTGCCGCGAGCGGTTTCGCGATAGCTGCCCGACGCGTAATCCTGCAGGAAGCTGACCTGATACTGGCCTTGTTCCATCGGCTCGATGGCGACGTTGCGCAGATCGAGCGTGATGGCGGCGGCACCGGCGAGCTTCCTGGTCCGGGTGTTGACCCAGGCCTCCCGGCTGCTGCCGTCGGCCGGCTTGAACGCTGCGGCGTAGGCGTCGAGGTAGGTGGCAACGTCGCGATTGCGCCATGCCTGGCGCCAGGATTCAAGCATGGCGCCAATCTCGATCTCGGCCGGAACTGCGGCAACGGCTGTTGCTGCCGCATCCTTGCTCGCGGCAGCGACCGGAGGCGCCGATTCCGCGATCACGCTGGCCGGAACCGGCGCAACCACCGCTGCCTGAGGCTCGGTGGATGGCGTTTCGCCAGGGGACATCGTCAGCCAGCTGGCTCCGGCGCCCAACGCCGCCGAGACAAGGCAGGCCAGAATCATCTGCCAGGATATCGAACCGCTTTTCGTCGGACGAACCTCGGGGGCTGCGACGTAAGGTGCTTTGGTGGCAAGCGCGATGACCGGTTCGCTGGAGGGCTCGCCCAAGGCACTGTTCAGTTGCCGCAGGCGATCGGCCATGGCTTTTTCCTGATGGGCGGCAAACCGGGCAGCCGGGCGTGAACCCGGCGGCGTCAGGAATGCGGCATCGATCAGGCTTCCGGTGCGGAGGGTATTCAGGGTGGCCACAATGGTTTCCTAGATGCTGGTCGTCGACTAAGGACCCGATGGCACCTATTCTGGTCGCGACCTGTGGCAGCGGAAATCGATTAATTCACGCTTGAGCGCGTTTTCTGGCCGAACGATTTATTTCGAGAGATGGCGCATCGCGCGTTCAAGGCCGCCCAGCGTCAGCGGGAACATCCGGTCGGCCCCGATCACCTCGCGGATCATGCCGATCGACGCCGTGTAATTCCAGTGCGCTTCGGGGAGTGGGTTGAGCCAGGCGGCATGCGACCAGGTATCGACCATCCGTTGCAGCCAGACGGCACCCGCTTCCTCGTTCCAATGCTCGACGCTGCCGCCGGGGCGACCGACCTCGTAGGGGCTCATGCTGGCATCGCCGACGAAGATGAGCTTGTAGTCCGGGCCGTAGGTGTGGATGACGTCCCAGGTCGACAGCTTTTCGCCATGCCGGCGGCGGTTGTCCTTCCACACCCCTTCATAGACGCAGTTGTGGAAGTAGAAATGTTCGAGATGCTTGAACTCGGCGCGGGCGGCAGAGAACAGTTCCTC
>CALJZP010000011.1 GCA_937983545.1 uncultured Azonexus sp. | reverse complement strand
AGCTGAGAGCGCAGCCGAGTCCAGGCGGCGCCGCAGGTTGTCGGGCAGGGATACTTTCAGAAACTCGACCACCAGGGTGGATCCTTGCTGCCGGATGTCGATGCCGACGTTGCTGTCGGAAAGATCGACCAGGATGCGGCCTTCGCCGTTGGCGCCGCGGCGGAAATTGATGTCACGGATGCTGCCCTTGTCGGCGGTCGGCCTGGCCTCGGCGAAGTGCTCGGTGGCAGACACGGCCGCCTTGGCGCCCGCATCCGCAGCCACTCCGCTCAGGGTGATGATCAGGTCCTTGCCCTCCAGGCGTGACTCGGCCTTGTGCATCTGCTTCAGGTTGAGGACGACCCTGGTCCGGTCGCCGACCTCGACCAGGTTCACGCTGCGCAGATCGCCTTCGTTGATGGTCTGCACATTCCGCCCCAGGGCATTCTTCACGCCGGGGAAGTCGAAGGCGATCCGGGGTGGATTGGCGACACTGAAACTGGCCGGAACAGCAGTCAGGGGTTGGCTGGTGGTCAGCTTCAGAACAATGTCGCCGGCCTGCTGGCTCACGCCCAAGGCCTCGATGGCGTTCTGTGCCCAGGCTGACTGGATCAGCAGCATGCACAGCAGGAGAAACGATCGTCTGATGATGGTATTCACTGTATTCATTTCCTGCCCTCCGGCTGCTCCTTTTCCTGCAATTGCAAAGTGCTCGTGCGCTCTATGTAATCACCCAGCGAGTCGGGAACGACTTCCTTCAGTTTGATTTCGGTTTCGCTGATTTCGGTGATGACCCCGAAGTTCTGCCCCATGTAGTTGCCGATCTTGACCTGATGCAGGGTTTTGTCGGCCTGGACCAGGGCATGCACCATTTTCCCCTTGACCAGCGTCCCCACCATCCTGAGCGATTCGAGCGGATAGGCTTCGAGCGGCTCCTTGCGCCGCTCGAGGTCGGGCTTGAGGCCGCCTCCGCCCGCCTTGCGCTCCGGTTCGATTTTGGCGGCATTGTAGGGGTCCAGCAATTCGCCTGCCTCGTAGGCGACGGTGGGAAAGCTCTTGATTTCCGGCAGGGGGGGGATCCTGCCCTTGAAATCCTTGGTCGACTCCTTCATCCATTGCCGCAGATCCTGGTGCTCTTCGCCGGCGCAGGCGACCAGGCCGAGGCAAGCCAGAACGATGGCGGCGCGCCTCATTTCTTCGCTCCTTTCGCCTGGGCCGACTTGGCCCTGCGTTGTGCCGCCAGTTCTTCTTCGTCCAGATAGCGGTAGGTCATTGCCGTGGCGTCCATCTTGAGCACCCCGCCCTTGTCGGGCGCGACGGCAATGTTGGTCAGGGAAACGATGCGCGGCAGCTTCGCCACGTCGGCGGCGAATGCCCCCAGATCGTGGTAGCCGCCGGTAATCTTCAGCGTGATCGGCAGTTCCGCATAGAAATCCCGGATCGTCTCCCGTCCTGGCTTGAAAAGCTCGAACTGCAAGCCGCGGCCGAGACCGGCCTGGTTGATGTCGATCAACAGGGCTTCCATTTCCGCCTTGTTCGGCAGCTGCTTGAGCAGGGTGCCGAACGTCTTGTCGATTTCCGCCAGCTGCTTGCGGTGTTCGTCCAGATTGACCGCCTGCCGCTTCTTGTCGAGATACTCGTCCTTGAGCTTGGCTTCCTGCTGCCGTTTGCTCTCGAGATCCTCGAGTTCCCCCTTCCAGTCGAACCACCAGCCGCCGACCAGCAGGCCGACGAACACCCCCAGCAGCACGGTCAGCCGCGGCAGCAGCGGCCAAGTGCCGATGTCCTTGGGGTCGAGCGACTTGAAATCTTCCGCCAGCGCCTTGAAATCGATCTTCGGCACCGCCGGCATCTTCGGCATGTTGGGCTTCTTCATGCTTTCTTGTCCTGCTTGGGCGGCTGCGCAGCGGAAGCCGGCTTCTTGTCGGTCGCCGGCGCGGCGCGGGTGATCGCGACATTCAGACTGAATTCCGCATAGCGGCGATTGCCCTGTGTGACTGCCTTGATTTCGACGAGGTCTGGGCGCTCGAGCAGGGGAGAGGCATCGAGATTCCGCATCAGGGCCGATACGCGCGCATTCGACTGGGCAATGCCGCCGAGGTTGATCCTGTTTCCCGACTGCTTCAGCGACTTCAGGTAGATGCCGGCGGGCACTTGCTTCGCCAGCTCATTGAACAGCAACACCGTTTCGGCCCGGCTCCCCTGCAGATTTTCGATGACGCCCTTGCGCGACAGCAAGACATTCGTCTGCTCCTTGAGGCGCTTGATCTCGTCGATCTCCTTGTCGAGCGCGGCGATTTCCTTCTTGAGGAACTCGTTCTTGCTCTCCTGCTGGGCGATGTAGCCGGCAATCACGCCATGCACCATGATGACGATCATGATCGCCAGCACGGCCACCAGGCCGGTCAGCGCGAAAAACTGTTTGCGCAGGGCCTGGCGTCTTTCCTCGCGGTACGGCAACAGATTGATGCGGATCACTGGTCGAACCTCCGCAAGGCAAGCCCGCAGGCCACGATCAGCGATGGCGCATCGGTCGCCAGGTTCTTCGGGCGGATGCGCTGGGACAGCGCCATGTTGGCAAACGGATTCGCGATGATCGTGCCGATCTGTGTCCGGCCCGAAACGGTCTCATCCACCCCCTGAATCACGGCACAGCCGCCCGCCAGGACAATGTGGTCGACCTGGTTGTACTGGGTGGAGGTGAAAAAGAATTGCAGCGCCCGCGATACCTCCAGCGCGAGATTGTCCAAAAAGGGGCGCAGCAGATCGGTTTCGTAATTCTCGGGCAGGTTGCCCGCCCGCTTCGCGGTCTCTGCCTCCTCGTGGCTCATGCCATACTGCCGCACGATGTCCTGGGTCAGCTGGCTGCCGCCGAATGCCTGTTCGCGCACATAGACCGGCTGATCGTTGCGGAAGATCGTCACGTTCATGACGTTTGCGCCGACGTCCACGAGCGCGATCGTCTGGTTCTTGCCGCCGTCCGGGAACTGGCGCTCGACGAGTTCGAATGCCGATTGCGCGGCATAGGACTCGACGTCCATCACCAGCGGTTTCAATCCAGCCGCTTCCGCCACCGCGACCCGGTCTTCGACTTTTTCCTTGCGCGAAGCCGCGATGAGGACCTCGACTTCTTCCGGGCTGCTCGGTGCCGGGCCGATCACCTGAAAATCGAGGTTCACCTCGTCCAGCGCGAACGGAATGTACTGGTTGGCCTCGGACTCTACCTGGACTTCCAGCTCGCGCTCGCGCAGCCCGGCTTGCACGATGATCTTCTTGGTAATGACCGCCGCAGCGGGCAGCGCCATGGCCACATACTTCGTGGATGTGCCCATGCGCTTCCAGGCCCGCCTGACCGCCTCCGCCACTGTGTCGAGATTGGTGATGTTGCCATCCACCACGGCATCGCGCGGCAGGGTCTCGATCGCATAGCGCTCGATGCGGTAGCTTCCCTTCGACGCCTCCGAGAGTTCGACCATCTTCACCGACGAGGAGCTGACGTCGAGCCCAAACAATGGCCGCGCTTTCGGGTTGAATATCGAGAGATCTATCTGCAAGGAAAATCCTTTTGAATTCTCGTTAGTTAGGCGCAATACAGATAATTTACATTAAATCCTAGCAACAACTATGGTTTGTGTAAAGTTTTTTTTCCGCAGGATGTCGCCCTGACACGACACCTCATCGAGCGGCTTGTCGAAAATCCGCAACTACATGATATAAAACAATAAAATCAACTAGTCCGGTAACCGGTAGCCTCTGCGAATGCACTGGAAAATCGGCCCTTGGCAAGGGAGGCATATAATTGCGCGCTTTCCTTACTGCTTCAGCCGCGCCTTGCCCAAAGTCCTACGCTGGTTCGCCTATCCGATCCTCATTCTGGCAGGCCTGGGTCTGATCGGGGCCGCCCTGCTCGCCATCGTCGT
>CALJZP010000010.1 GCA_937983545.1 uncultured Azonexus sp. | reverse complement strand
GCTTGAGTAACTGGCTGAATTGCTTGAAGTCGCTGGCCTCGCCGTCGTTCATGCTGGCCGTCAGGCGGTCGAGGGCAGCCTGGTATTCGGCCTCCAGTGCCCGGTAGAGGGCGACCACCTTGCGGCCGTAATCGGTGAGCCGGGTACCGCCGCCGCGCTGGCCGCCGGTCGAGCGCACCACCAGTGCCTGTTCGGCCAGGTTGTTCATCGCATCGACGGCATCCCAGGCCGCCTTGTAGGAGAGCGGGACGGCTTTCGCCGCTTGCGAGATGGAGCCGTGCTGTTCGATGGCTTCGAGCAGGCGAATCCGGGTGTCGCCGAGAAAGGTGCCGAATTCGGAATCGACTTCGAGTTTGCCGCGCAGGCGATGCAGGAGGGGGTCCATGGTCAGGGTTGTTTATATATATTTACCAATATAACGCATCTCGGCGATTTTCTTCCGGTTGATAGAAAAATGCGCTGTATGGTCCGGAAATCTTTTCGTTGTTTGGAAATATTTGATATATACATGTATATATCGATAGCTGTTCCAGAACACTCGGGAACCCGGAGGGAAGGTCATGAACGTCAGCGCACGCAACGCATTCAAGGGCCGGGTCACGGCCTTGACCCATGGCGCGGTCAATGCCGAAGTCGAGATCGGCTTGCCGGGCGGCGACAGGATTGTCGCGATTGTCACGGAAGGCAGCGTCAGGTCGCTGGGCCTGGCGGTCGGCAAGGAAGCCGTCGCCTACGTCAAGGCGCCCTGGGTCATGCTCATGGTCGGGCCGCGGAATATCCGGTTTTCTGCCCGCAACCAGTTGTCGGGCAAGGTGGCCAGCGTGCAGAAGGGCGCGGTCAACACCGAGGTCGGCATCGAGCTGCCGGGGGGAAGTACCGTCTATGCGGTAGTGACCCATGAGGCCGTGATGGAACTCGGTCTCAAGGAAGGCGTCGAGGCCAGCGCACTGATCAAGGCCAGCCATGTGATTCTCGGCGTACCGGCCTGAAAGGGGCTGCGATGCCCCGGTCGGCCGTGCGCAAACGCGCAGCGGCTTCGACCGCCTGTCCGCCGTCTCATGATTTTCTGTAGGCAACTCAGGCGATCGTTTGGAGGTGAATGACGGGCGAAGCCGGAACAATCGCTCCTGGGGCAGCCGCGCGCCTGCCGGAAAAATACAGGAGACAACATGAATACCCATCTTCCCGCACGGATTGCCCGGCCCAGCCGAATGGTCGCCCTGCTGGCCGCCACCTTTCCCGGGCTGGCCATGGCCGATGCCGTGGTGAACCTCGACACGGTCGTCGTCACCGGCAGTCGTGTCGAGCACAACAGCTTCGATCTGCCGGCGGCCATCGATGTGGTCGATGCAGCGCGCATCGGCGCCGACCAAGCTCGCGTCAATGTCTCGGAAGCGCTGGCTGCCGTGCCCGGCATCACCGTCCAGAATCGCCAGAACTATGCGCAGGACCTGCAGATTTCCTCGCGCGGTTTCGGCGCCCGCTCGGCGTTCGGCGTGCGCGGCATCCGCCTGGTGTCCGATGGCATCCCGGCCTCGATGCCGGACGGCCAGGGGCAGGCTGCCACCTTCAACCTGGATCGTGCCGAGCGCATCGAGGTCATGCGCGGACCGATGTCGGCCATCTACGGCAACCACGCCGGCGGCGTGATCCAGATGTTCACGCCGGATGGCAAGGGAGCGCCGAGCGTCGAGGGCAGTTTCGCGGCGGGCAGCTATGGCACCTGGAAGACCAATCTGAGCGCCCAGGGCGAGGTTGGCGGCCTTGGCTACGTGATCGACGCGTCGCGCTTCGCCACCGACGGCTATCGCGACCGCAGCGCCGCCGAACGTGACCAGACTCTGGTCAAACTGACCTACCGGCCGAGCCAGGACGGCAAGCTGACCTTCATCGTCAATACCTTCAGGCAGGATGCCCAGGATCCGCAGGGCCTGCAGTGGTCGGAATTCAAGGCCAATCCACGTGGCCTGGCGTGGGACGCGGCGCGCAACAACTATCCGGCGCTGGCCTACGATACCCGCAAGAGCATCGACCATACGCAAGGCGGCCTGACCTACGAGCATCGCTTCGGCGACCACAGCGTCCAGCTATCCACTTACGCCGGGCAGCGTTCGACGACGCAGTACCAGTCCATTCCGGTGGGAACCCAGACCTCGTCGGCCCGACAGTCCGGCGGGGTGATCGATTTCGACCGCCAGTTCGCCGGTTTGTCCGGCCGGTGGACCGGGCGTTTCGGCTTGGCCGGCGGCCGCCTGACGACAACGCTCGGGTTCGACTACGAGCAGGCGACCGATGACCGGCAGGGTTACGAGAATTTTGTCGGCAGCGGAACGCCCGCCAACTGCATCGCCAACATCTGCGGCGTAACCGGCCGCCTGCGCCGCAACGAGGAAGATCGCGTCGCGACCTTCGATCAGTACGCCCAGGCCGAGTGGCAGGGCGAACGCTGGGTGTTCAGCGGCGGCCTGCGCCACAGCCGCATCGCCTTCCGGGTCGATGACCGCTATCGCAGCGGCGTCAATGGCGACGACGGCGGTCGCGTGAGCTACGACAAGACGACACCGACCGTTGCGGCGATGTATCGGGTCACCGATACGCTCAACGTCTACGCCAGCGCGGCGCGCGGTTTCGAGGCGCCGACCTTCAACGAAATGTTCTATTCCAGTGGCGGCGGCTCCTTCAATTTCTCGCTCAAGCCGGCGACCAGCACGCACCTCGAAGTCGGCGCCAAGGCCATGCTCGGTGCCAACAGCCGCCTCGACGTGGCGCTGTTCGATATCAAGACGCAGGATGAACTGGTCGTGCTGTCCAGCACCGGCGGCCGGACGGCCTACCAGAACGCCGGCAAGACGGAACGGCAGGGCTTGGAGGTGGCACTCGACAGCCGTTGGGGCGAGCAGGTGAGCAGCCGCCTGGCCTACACCTTCCTCGATGCCCACTATGCCGAGAACTTCTCGACGTCCACTGGCATCGTCTCGGCCGGCAGCCGGCTGCCCGGCATCGCCGCCCACAACCTGTTCGGCGAACTGGTGTGGCGGCACAAGCCGAGCGGCTTCCACGCTGCCATCGAAGGCATCGTCCGCGACAAGGTGTACGTCGAAGACAGCAATCTGCGCCAGGCGGCACCCGGCTACGCCATCGCCAACCTGCGCATCGGCATCGACCGCCAGGTCGGTCCGCTGAGCCTGCGCAGCTTCGTCCGCCTCGACAACGCTTTCGACCGCCAGTACGTCGGTTCGGTCATCGTCGGCGACAGCAACAACCGCTTCTACGAGTCGGCACCGGGTCGCAACTGGCTGGCCGGCGTGAGCGCCCGTTACGCATTCTGATTGTTTCCTTTCCCGATTCGCCCGGCTGCGTGCCGGGCTTTTTTTTGCCTTTTTTCGTTGTTCCGTTTTGAGTCAGCGGCGGAGCAGGTGTCCAGAAAATGAGCGTCGGCGAAACAGTTCGCGCGCCTCCCGCCGATTGTCATTTGCGGCGAAAGTTCAAGGCCCGGTGAGGGTTTCGGGTGTTTTTCGGTGATTTTCGCGATGCCTGGCACAGGCTTCGCAAACAGATGGGCTCCATGCCATCGGATCGGATGGCAGCGGGGGAAACAGCCCGGAGCGCGTCTTCGGGCGGCACACATCAACGAAAACATCTGGAGACTTTTCATGAAGAAAATCCCGTCCGTTCGTCCTTTGGTTCTCGCACTGCTGGCCTGCGCCAGTACCGGCAGCCACGCCGTCAGCTTCACCCAGAACGATGTCACCATCGACATCAACGGCACCATCAACGGTTTTTATGTCGTTCGCGATGCCAAGACCACCGACCGCATCACCGGCCAATCGACCACGACGACCAATAGCGAACTGACCAACGGCCTGCTGCCGGGCTGGATCAACTTTGTCGCCACCACCCAGGCCAAGGGCCAGGATATCAAGGCGCACATCAGCTTCGCGCCGGGCATCAACAACAACTCGCAAACGGTTGGCTTGCCGATCGGCAATAACGCCGATGGTGCCGGTACGACCAACCCCTACAGCCAGATCGACACCCGCAACGTTTATTTCCAGTTCGGCAACAGCAGCTGGGGTACCCTGAAATTCGGCCGCGACATCGGCCTGTTCGGCCAGAACATCATCCTCTCCGACATGACGCTGCTCGGCGTCGGTGGTACCAGCAACGCCGGCATTCCGTACAACACCACCTTCGGCATGATCGGCCACGGCTACATGTACACCGGATTCCAGCCGCAGATCACCTATTCGACCCCGAACATGGGCGGCCTGCAGGCGTCGGCCGGTATCTTCCAGCCGAGCAAGTTCGCCGGCGACGAAACCAAGACGCCAGGCTTCCAGGCCAAGATCGACTACGACTGGAAGGGCGCCATGCCGGGCAAGGTGTGGGGCGGCCTGGTGACGCAATCGACCAGCTGCTCGGTGAATCCGTGCACCACCAAGTCGTTTACCGGCACCGGTTATGAAATCGGCGCCAAGGCAGGCATCGGCAATTTCGAAGCCGTTGCCTACGCCTTCAAGGGAACCGGCCTCGGCTTGTCCACCGTCGGTGCCCAGTTCTTCGGCGGCAGCGACGGCAATGGCAACAAGACCGATTCGAGCGGTTATTTCCTGCAGGGTACCTACAAGTTCGGCGATACCAAGTTCGGCATCAACTACGGCCAGAACAAGGACAAGGACGGCTACACGCTGACCAGCAGCCGCACCATCAACAGCGTGCTGCGCGCCACACCGGACAACCAGATCAAGAACCGCGCCGTGACCGTTGGCGTCTATCACTCGCTCAACAAGTACATCACCCTGGTGGGCGAATACAACGACGAGCGCATCACCAACGTTCTCGACACCAACTTCGACAACAAGAACCGTACCTTCTCGGTCGGTGGCCTGATCTTCTTCTGATTGTCGTTCCCGAAAGTCCAAGCTTCTTGCGTCAGATGTTTTCCTCGCATCTGTTCAGGGCACCCCTTGGGGTGCCCTTTTTTCTCGTGGCGTTCGCGGTCGCGCTGGCGGTGTTTCCCGGCTCGGCGAGGGCGGCGGAAGGCATTGCCGTGACCGGGATCGGTGGAAGCGACTTTCAGTCCGCGCACGACGCGCTGGTCGAGGCGATCGAGGCGGAGGGCATGGTGGTCGGTGCCGTCCTTCCTTTCGGGGAGATGCTGGAACGTACCGGCAAGCCGGCGCGGGAACGCGACGCAGGGCCATACCGCCGTGCCGAGCTGGTCCAGTTCTGCAGTGCCGCGCTGGCGCATAAGATGGTTCGTGAAGATGCCGCCCAGATCGCCTTTTGCCCGCTGTCCATCGCGATCTACGTGCCGGCGACGCATCCGTCACATGTCGTCATGGCCTATCGCAAGCCGGGAAGCGGGTCGCCGGCCCGGGTGCAGGCCGGCGATCTCTTGGAGCGTCTGGTGACCCGGGGCGCCGGTCAGCGCTGGTGATTCATCAAGGCCTTTAGGCCGCTGACGTTCAGTATCCGGATGTGTTTCTGCTGGACCGCGATGTGGCCTTCTTCCTGGAATTTGGAGAAGGCACGGGAAACCGTTTCCAGTTTCAGGCCGAGATAGGAGCCGATTTCCTCG
>CALJZP010000009.1 GCA_937983545.1 uncultured Azonexus sp. | reverse complement strand
CAGCCTCAGCAGCAGGCTCTTTCTCGCCCGGCGGCCGACAAACACCGATCGCCTCGCCTGGCTTGGCAAAACCTGAGCAACACGCAAGCCAGAAAACAATCTGGCACGCTATAGTTCCCGCACAGGCATAGACCACCAGAGATGAGCCCATGAAGATCGCCGTGCTTTTTGCTGCGCTATGCAGTTCGTTCGCCATCTGGGCCGGCCCCGCCCCTTGGTACAAGTGGCATAGCAACTCGGCCGACTACGACATATGTTCCCAGACCTCTCCCGGCGATGGCTGGGAAATCGTCAAGGGGCCATTTCAGGATTCGCACTGCCGGAAGCCCGGATTGCCGGAATAACCGCGAACGCGAGCAATCCAGCCGAACAAATGAAAAAGCCACTTCAATCGAAGTGGCTTATTTCATCTTGGTTTGGCGCGCCCGGAGCGATTCGAACGCCCGACCCTCTGGTTCGTAGCCAGATACTCTATCCAACTGAGCTACGGGCGCGCTGACAGAGCGGCGCATTATACGTGGCCAAGCGTAGAATGCAAGGGTTTTCCGGAAAAAAGCCGATGTCCGCCATTTCAGTCCGAATGCCGAAGTACCCCGAATGCTGGTCAAGTTGCGGTTCATGCGCCAGCGGCAGTGTGTTCATTCTGGAATTGCTGGTTGCCGTGAACGAAGAAGTGCGGCGCGACGACAACATCCTGACGCTAGAGACCGGCAAGGTGGCACTGGACATCCCCACCCCCTATGCCGGTCGTGTCGTGGCGATTCATGTTACAGAGGGCGATACGGTCGATGAGGGCGCGCTGCTAATAACGTTGGAAACTGCCTGAACAACGCGGCCAGCCATCCCGCTCCACCCTCTTTCTTCACTTTGGGACGTCGACCTCCATCGCGTTGCGTACTTCGCGCACGCCCCGCACCCCGCTGGCCAGATCGAGCGCCCGGCGCAAGGCGTGTTCATCGGGAACCGTGCCGGCCACGGTGATCACAGCCGCATTGGAGAAGACGCGTATTTTCGAACCGGCAAGGCCGATGTCGGTACGCAACAGGGTTTCGACCCGCTCGCCCAGCGCTGCGTCCTGCGCTTCGTTATTGGCCACCATCGCGGCAAGTACTTGCGGATCATCGGTTGCGGCGGATGACAGGCCGAGCCCGGCGAAAGTCGCTGCGGCAACCAGCGCGACGACATAGATGTTGGATTTGAGCATGTTGATTCCCTTTTTGTAGTGAGTGCCCAGCCCTATCGCGATCTTCGTGCCAGAATAAAATTACCCAATAAATTCAATAGACAAGCCAATCTTCGACGGCAACAAGGCGAACCTGGCGTCGTGCGCCGGCGACATATCGCCGCACGGCGTTTTTTCTCGACAAGGGTGCAGCGGCGAAATCAGCGCTCGGCTTGGGAGTCGCCTTCGCTACGGAACATGGCTGGAGTCAGGTCGTGCTTTTGCAACAAACGGTAGAACTCGGTCCGGTTGCGCTCGGCAATACGGGCTGCATCGGCGACATTGCCATCGGTCAGCTTGAGCAGCTGGACAAGATAGTTGCGCTCGAAACGCTGCTTGGCGTCGGCGTAGGTCAATGCATCCATGGCCGGCACACGCAGCGCGCGCTGGACCAGCGCGGCGGGGATCAGCGGCGTCGACGTCAGCGCGCAGCTTTGTTCGACGACGTTGAACAGTTGCCGGACATTGCCGGGCCACGAAGCGGTGGCCAGCGCCTCCAGGGCATCCGGCGCGAAACCGTTGATCGGCTTGCCGTACTTGACGGCGAGCAGGCCGGCAAAATGGGCCGCCAGCAGCGGAATATCCTCACGCCGCTCCTCCAGCCGGGGCAGGGTCAACGACACGACATCGAGACGGTAATAGAGGTCCTCGCGAAACAAGCCCTGCGCCATGGCGCTATCGAGGTCGCGATGGGTTGCCGAGAGCAGGCGGACATCGACCGGCTCGGCCTTGGTCGTACCGACCGGACGTACGACACGCTCCTGCAGCACGCGCAGCAGCTTGACCTGCAGGGCGAGCGGCATGTCGCCGATTTCGTCGAGAAAGAGCGTGCCGCCGTTGGCGGTCTGGAACAGGCCGACGCGGCTGGTGGCGGCACCGGTGAAGGCGCCCTTGGTATGGCCGAAGAGTTCGGACTCCAGCAACTGTTCCGGAATGGCGCCACAGTTGATAGCGACAAACGGTCCCTTGGCGCGCGGGCTGGCCCGGTGGATGGCGCGTGCCAGAACCTCCTTGCCGGAACCGCTCTCGCCGCGGATCAGCACGCTGGCATCCGAAGTGGCGACCATGCGCGCATCGGCCATCAGGGCGGCCATTCGGCTGCTGCGGAATATGACGCCCTCCATCCACGCATCGCCCCCCTCGCCGGCCGCCATCGCCGCCTCGCCGACGGGCTGTGTCGGCTCGGAGAGCTGCAGGGCACGGTCGATCTTTTCGAGCAGTATCTGGCTGTCGAAGGGTTTGGTCAGATAGCCAAAAACACCGCGCGAGGTCGCATCGACCGCATCCGGAATATTGCCGTGCGCGGTAAGCAGGATGACCGGCAAGGTCGGCCGCGTGCGGCGGATTTCCTCGAATAGTGCCAAGCCATCCTGCCCCGGCAGGCGGATATCGCTGACCACGACGCGCGGTGAATCGACAGCCACCCGCGCCAACGCCTGTTCGGCCGAGCCAACCGCTGTCACCCGGAAACCACGGGCCTTCAGGCGCATGGTGAGCAAACGGAGAATATCCTCGTCATCGTCGACAACCAGCACATGTGCTCCCTCGCCGCGCAACACCTGTCTCATCGCTTGCTCCCTTCCGGCTTGCCGGCACGCTGCCGAGGCGTCAGGGTACGCTCGATGTCGGCCAGGCTGTCGAGCTTGTCCTGCAACTCACCGGCCTTGCGCTGGCTGTCCTTCAATTGCTGCCCCTGCCTGTCGAGCTGATTTTCGAGTTTCAGGCGTTCAAGATAATTGTCCGCCACCTGCCGGGCCAGCGGCTGGAAAGGGGTTGCCGCCGGATCACTGGATTTGAGTACGCTGTCGAGCAACGCCAGCCCTCTGTTGAGATCCTGCTGCACACGGGGATGGCCGAGCAGCATGGCCATGCGGACCTGGGTATAAGGCGTTTGCGGTACGGCGACGAGGATGGAGCGCTCACGCCCCAGTTCGGCCGGCGTCATTCTGGCAAGGCCCTGGTAATAGCCGAGGGCCGCTTCCAGGGTTGGTTCGTCGGCACGGGCCGTCTTCTTGGCATTGCTCGGCAAGGCTGTGCAGCCTGCCAGCAGAACAGCCATCGACAGGCCACACAGCCCGCGACGCATCAATTCGGTTTTACTGCTCATCGGGAATTTCCACACAAAAATGGGCACCGCTTTCCTGCGGCACCAGATATACCCTGCCCCCCATGGCACGCACCAGTTCGCGCACGATGGACAGGCCCACCCCGCTACCCTGACGCGGCGCCGGAGCAACGCGCTGACCCTGAACAAACGGATCGAAGATTCGCTGGCGATCCTCTTCCGCAACCCCCGGCCCCTGATCGATGCACTCGAAGCGGCACAGGCCGTCGGCGCGAGTGACCACGAGGCGTATTTCGCCATTATCGGGGCTAAAGTCGATGGCATTTGACAGCAGGTTGTCGAGAACGACTGCCATCTTCTCGGCATCCAGCGTCACCGCCTGGTCGGGCGCCTCCACCACGACTTTCAACTGGCGCGCCTGGCTGTGCAGCTCCCGACGCTGAACGACACCGGCCAGCAGCTTCCTGGGCTTGACCGACGCCAACTGCAGACGGCGCGCCTCGAAAGCTGCGGCATTCAGGGTGAGCAGGCTTTCGATCTGCTCCTGCAGGCCTCGCACATTATGCTGAAGGATATCGACCACTTCGCGCTGCGCTTCATCGAGCGGCCCGGGCACTTCCTCACGCAACAGCGAAACGCCCTCCTTCAATGCAGTGAGCGGGGTCTTGAGTTCATGCGAGACGTGGCGCAAGGCACGCTCGCGATCGGCCTCCAGCTCGGCAAGACGCTGGCGCAACCAATCGAGGCGCTTGCCGAGCTGGCGCAAATCGTCCGGACCGCCGACAGTGATCGGCGCATCGAACCGGCTGGCACCGAGGCGCACGATGGCCTGTTCAAGATGGCGTACCGGGCGTACCAGCCACCAGCCCATGGCCAGCGCGACCAACAGCGCTCCGAGCAGCGCCAGCCCGATACGCCCCCCCAGCTTGAGACGTGCCGCATCCAGTTCATCCAGCGTCCTGCGGTTCTGCTCCTCGACCCAGCGCTGCCCGGCCTGCTTGAGCAACCCGTTCAGTTCGGCCATGCGCGACAGCAGAGGAATGATCTCGCCCTGCGGAATGCTCTGCTCCAGCCCGCTGCGCAGCGCCTCGGCCACCATGCGCCAACCGCCGAGCAAGGGCGGCAGGGGTTCGGCAGCCATGCCGTCGAGCCGATCGACCAGCGTCAGCGACTGCGCCAGATACTCGTCGAAACGCTGGCGAAATACCGGATTGTCGAGAACAAGATACTGGCGGGCGCTCCGTTCGATATCGACCGTCCGTTCGCCCAATTCCTGAATGGCCGCAGTGAGCTGTATGGCCTGATCGCTGCTGCGCCGGCTCTGGTCGACCAGTCTTTCGACAACCAGCCAGCTTTGTATCGCCACCCCGCCCAGCAGCAGGACGATCAGCGTGAAGCCGAGCAACATGCCCTGGCGGAAGGAAATGCGATTCATTTGTGTGTTGATTTGAAAACTCCCACCCAGTTTAGCGGCCGACAGCGCTTGTCCAACTTGGACAAAGCCTTGAAACGCAGAAAAATTTCTTATACGAATCAAACAAATACAACCATGTCGCATTTTAACGACAAGACATTTTTCAAGCCTAGACGACTTTCCGGTAAAGGCCAAAAAAAACTGTCGCTATTTGCCGACATCCATACCGTTTTTTTCTTGAATCGAGTTTAATTAAATAAGTTAATTAACTGTTTTATTTGAAATTTGTTGACATGGCACGGATATCGCAATGGGAGTCGGGACGATTTTTTGTCAAAAACCTCATCACGGGAGTTTCCATGTTCAGCAAACCGACCATCACCACCCGCAACGACAGCATCACCCGCAAGGACGTCCGTAGCGTTCTTGGATCGGGCAACGGTCTCGCCGGTGCCGTGCCCGAGCCCAAGGTTGTTACCGAGGCTCCCGCCGCCTCCGTGGACGGAAAAACGACTGCCGGTGAAGCCGAAATGCCGGCAGCCGCCCGCCTGATCGTCGGCCCCGAGGTCAAGCTCAAGGGCGCCGAAATACTCGACTGCGATACGCTGGTCGTTGAAGGCCGCGTCGAAGCCACCATGGACAGCCGGGTCATCCGCATCGCAGACAAGGGCGCCTTCTCCGGCAAGGTCAGCATCGACGTAGCCGAGATTCACGGCAGCTTCGAAGGCGAACTGACGGCGCGTTCGCAACTGATTATCCACGCTACCGGCAAGGTCAGCGGCAAGATTCGCTACGGCAAGCTGGTCATTGATGAAGGCGGCGAACTGTGCGGCGACATCAACGCACTCTCCTCCGAAAAACCCTCCCAACGCCAGCAGCGCGACGAACCGGTCCTGCCACTCAGCGCAGTCGCCGGTTGATTACTTTATAGGCGCCCCATAGAATGACCGATATGCACGATGCATTATCCTTCCATACCCTGCTTCCCCGCATGTTGGGCACCCGGCTCCTGGCAGACGAAACAGACCCCTCTTCCGACATCGCAGTTCCGGTCACCGTACCGGAGCTGCTCATCGCACCTGCCGTCACCTACACCCAGCTTCACGCCTGCAGCAGCCTGGTCCGCCGTATGTATGCCTGGCGCGGCTACTGCCTCCCGCCCAGCCGCCTGCAGGCCGCCGACCCCAACCATGTCACCATCGGCGCCTGGCTCGCTGGCGAACTGGTCGCCACGGCTAGCGCCTCCCGCGACTCAGCAACCGGCCTGCTTGCCGATGGTCTCTACAAGGACGAACTGACCCGCTTGCGTGGTCCGTCGCGGGTGGTCTGCGAAGTCACCCGCCTGGCGGTAGACCTTGACTGCCACGACCCCGAGCTGCTCCAGGCGCTGTTCAAAGCCACCTACCAGTACGTACGCGCCGTTTTTGGCGGCACCGAACTGGTGATCGAAGTCAATCCGCGCCACGCCGGCTACTACCGCCGGACCATGGGCTTCCAGCAGATTGGCAGCCTGCGCACCTGTCCGCGCGTCGATGCGCCAGCCGTACTTCTCCATCGTACGCTGGACAACTTCCACTACTGACCAACCTGCCAGCCCTTGCATAACCGGCCTTCGTTGAACGAAGGCTGGTTATTTGCGCTGAAGCCTCGTAGACTTCGCCCTTTGATTATTTTCCTTTCAGGCAAGCGCAAATGGCTCAATACGTCATGTCCATGCTGCGGGTCAGCAAGATCGTCCCGCCCAAGCGTCAGATCATCAAGGACATTTCCCTGTCCTTCTTCCCCGGTGCCAAGATCGGCCTGCTCGGCCTGAACGGCGCCGGCAAGTCCACCGTCCTCAAGATCATGGCCGGTGTGGACAAGGAATACGACGGCGAGGTCCAGCACCTGGCCGGCGTTTCCATCGGCTACCTGCCGCAGGAACCGCAACTTGATGCGGCCAAGACGGTCAAGGAAGAAGTCGAATCCGCCCTCGGCGAAGTGATGCAGGCACAGGCCAAGCTGGACGAGGTCTATGCGGCCTACGCCGACGAGAACGCCGACTTCGACAAGCTGGCCGAGGAACAGGCTCGCCTTGAGGCGATTATCGCCACCGCTGGTTCGGACACCGAACACCAGATGGAAATCGCTGCCGACGCGCTGCGCCTGCCGCCCTGGGATGCCTTGATCGGCAACCTCTCAGGCGGTGAAAAACGCCGCGTCGCGCTGGCCAAGCTGCTGCTCGAAAAACCCGACATGCTGCTGCTCGACGAACCGACCAACCACCTCGACGCCGAATCGGTCGAATGGCTGGAACAGTTCCTCGTCCGCTTCCCGGGCACCGTCGTCGCCGTCACCCACGACCGCTACTTCCTCGACAATGCCGCCGAGTGGATTCTCGAACTCGACCGTGGCCACGGCATCCCCTGGAAGGGCAACTACTCCAGCTGGCTGGAGCAGAAGGAAGCCCGCCTGGAAACGGAAAACAAGCAGATCGACGCCCACATGAAGGCGATGAAGCAGGAACTGGAGTGGGTGCGCTCCAATCCCAAGGCGCGCCAGGCCAAGTCCAAGGCCCGCCTGTCCCGCTTCGAGGAAATGTCCAGCCACGAATACCAGAAGCGCAACGAAACGCAGGAAATCTTCATTCCGGTTGGCGAGCGCCTGGGCGACCAGGTCATCGAATTCAACGGCGTCACCAAGTCCTTCGGCGACAAGCTGCTGATGGACAACCTGTCCTTCACCATCCCGCCGGGCGCCATCGTCGGCATAATCGGCCCGAACGGTGCCGGTAAATCGACGCTGTTCAAGATGATCACCGGCCAGCAGCAACCGGACTCCGGCGAGGTCAAGATCGGCCAGACCGTCAAGATGGCGTACGTCGACCAGTCGCGCGACTGCCTCGACGGCAACAAGACAGTGTTCGACGAACTGGCCCAGGGCAGCGACATCCTGCAGATCGGCAAGTTCGAGATGCCGTCGCGCGCCTATATCGGCCGCTTCAACTTCAAGGGCGCCGATCAGGGCAAGCTGGTCGGCAACCTCTCCGGCGGCGAACGCGGCCGCCTGCACCTGGCCAAGACGCTGATGGCCGGCGGCAACGTCCTGCTACTCGACGAACCGTCGAACGACCTCGACGTCGAAACCCTGCGCGCACTGGAAGATGCCCTGCTCGAATTCCCCGGCTGCGCCCTGGTCATCTCGCACGACCGCTGGTTCCTCGACCGCATCTGCACGCATATCCTGGCCGCCGAAGGCGAATCGCAATGGACCTTCTTCCCGGGCAACTACCAGGAATACGAGGAAGACAAGCGCAAGCGCCTGGGCGAGGAAGGCGCCAAGCCGAAGCGCATCCGCTACAAGCCGATCACGCGCTGATCCTCTCCGGCGGAATAATCAGGCTTCAAACAAACAGGGCGCCCTCCGGCGCCCTGTTTGCTTTGTGTCATCCGAAGCACTCAGGCTACTTGCCCTCGCCCGCTGGCGAACTGATCTCGGTCAGCGTCAGATAGCCATCCTTGGTATTCACGATCTTGTAGACCGCTTCCGGGTTGGCACTGGCTTTTTTCAGCACCGACTGCCATTCCACTTCCGCACTGCGCAAGCCGTCGATTTTCTTGTGGACAGTATTGATGCTATCCGCCACCTCCGTCTTCATTTCCTCGTTGAACTGCTCGACTTTCTTGGCGGTCGGATTCAACAGCAGCAGGACGGTATTGGCGAGCGAAAAAACGAGAGCCGCCGCCGCAATGATCAGGGTCGGTTTTTCGAGGTTATGGATGGCCGCTTTGGATTTGGATTCAGCTTTCGCTTCCGTGGCCTCTTTCGATTCGTCACTCATCGCGTCTTCCTCCATCAAAGTGGAAATCCTCTCATGGATAAGAACAAACCGCCCGGTTCGTCATTCAATCGAATCCCGAGGGCGTTGCCGGTTTATGCATACTTGCCACAAACCGAAAGCATCGCTTGCCCGTCGCACATGCCGACCTGACATATGTTTCGCTGAACAACGGCAGCAGAACGCAAAACGGGCGCCGTTTCGGCGCCCGTCCTTTTTTGCTCCCCGCCATCGCGAAGAGCGAAAGCTGCGTGTGGGAATGTACTAAGTTTTTATTAGTGCTTCAAGCTGGCAGAGAAAACTGCCTTGGTCTTTTCGGAAAACTGGAACTCGCTGAAGGCGCGATCGATCTCGGCGCCGTTGCGGCCTTCGGAATGATCCTCGAAGCAGATACCGATGGTCTTGCCGTTGGCAGCCAGGGTCTGGAAGGCGAAACGCCAGCGTTGTGCTTCAGCCAAGCGCTCACGCAGCTCGGCTTCGTTGGAAATCGTGATACCGGCTTTCTTCAGGGAATCCAGGAATTGTTCGAAGGATTCGTTGCTCAGACTGCCCATTTGACTATCTCCGTAGGTATGCGGTGTTTGATCACCATGAGCCTAATAACGACGCAATTTCGATTCGGTTGACACAAAAGTTATAGCTTTCGAAATGCGATAATCACGCCTATGAAAAAGCAGAACACCCCCGCCGACATTCCGGAAATCCGCGCCGGCCAATCCATTGATTTGCTGAAGGAATTGCACATCCTGACGCGCGACGGCAAGCTCAACCAGGACACGCGCCGCAAGCTGAAGCAGGTTTATCACCTCTATCAGTTCATCGAGCCACTGCTCGAAAATGCGGAAACCTTGGTCGATCACGGTGCCGGAAAATCCTATCTCGGGTTCATCCTGTATGACCTCTATTTCAAGGAACGTGCCAGCGGCGAGATCGTCGGCATCGAAACACGTGCCGAACTGGTCGAAAAATCCCGCGAATTGGCCGCCAGGCTTGGCTTTCCACGAATGCGCTTCATGGCCTGCACGGTGGAGGACTCGCTGTCGTCGACCGAGCTGCCGGGCACCGTGGATGTCGTCACCGCGCTACACGCCTGCAACACGGCGACCGACGATGCCATCCGTTTCGCCCTGACGCGCAATGCCCGCCATATCGTCCTCGTCCCTTGCTGCCAGGCCGAAGTGGCCGCTGCGATGCGTGCCAAAAAGAACGACTCGCTGGGGAAAACGCCGCTCTCCGAACTTTGGCGACACCCCATCCATACCCGTGAGCTGGGCAGCCACCTGACCAACGTCTTGCGCTGCCTGCTGCTCGAGTCGCACGGCTACGACGTGACGGTCACCGAACTGGTCGGCTGGGAGCATTCGATGAAGAACGAACTGATCATCGCCTCGAAGCGTAACCATCCCCGGAAAAATGCCCGCGAACGCGCCGAAGCCATCCTGCGCGAGTTCAATATTCAAGAACTTGCCCCGCGTTTTACGTACTAAGGCGCCATGACCCGCATTCAACACCCGCTCGAACTCCTCGCCCCTGCCAAGAATGCCGACTTCGGTATCGAGGCCGTCAAGCATGGCGCCGACGCCGTCTACATCGG
Source organism: uncultured Azonexus sp. (assembly GCA_937983545.1). Lineage (GTDB taxonomy): Bacteria > Pseudomonadota > Gammaproteobacteria > Burkholderiales > Rhodocyclaceae > Azonexus. Next base: position 4,487 of record CALJZP010000009.1, on the reverse strand, counting down.
CGGCCCGTCTTTCGGCGCCCGCTACGGTGCCGGCAACGATGTCGCCGAAATCAAACGCCTGTGCGATTTCGCTCACCGCTATCGCGCCAGGGTCTTCGTCGCACTCAATACCATCCTGCACGACTCGGAACTTGAAGACAGCCGGCAACTGGCCTGGCAACTCTACGAGGCCGGCGCCGATGCGCTGATCATCCAGGACATGGGCCTGCTCGAACTCGATCTGCCGCCCATCCAGCTGCACGCCAGCACGCAGACCGACATCCGTAACCCGGCCAAGGCGAAGTTCCTCGAAGACGCCGGTTTCTCGCAGATCGTGCTGGCACGCGAGATGAGCATCGATGAGGTCAGGAAAGTGGCCGATGTAACCACGCTGGCCCTCGAATATTTCGTGCATGGCGCGCTCTGTGTCGCCTATTCCGGCCAGTGCTTCATCAGCCATGCCCATACCGGGCGCAGCGCCAATCGCGGCGAATGCTCGCAAGCCTGCCGCCTGCCCTACACGCTGGTCGACGAAAAGGGCAAGGTCATCACCGAGAATCAGCACCTGCTGTCGATGAAGGACAACAACCAGACCGAGAACCTGCTCGCCCTGGTCGAAGCCGGCGTCAGCTCGTTCAAGATCGAGGGCCGCCTGAAGGACCTGTCCTACGTCAAGAACATCACAGCCCACTATCGCGGGCTGCTCGACGGGATCATCGCCGCCAAACCGCAATACACCCGCGCCTCCAGCGGCCGCAGCACCTATACCTTCGAACCGCAACCGGACAAGACCTTCAACCGCGGCTATACCGACTACTTTGCCGGCGGTCGCCAGGACGATATCGGCGCCTTCGACACGCCGGCCTTCGTCGGCGAACTGATCGGCGAAGTCACGGAAATCGGCGACGGCTGGATCATCGTCAAGAGCGAACAGGCGTTCCACACTGGCGACGGCGTCTGTTTCCACGATGCCAACGGCGACGTAATGGGCATGCGCATCAACCGGGCGGAGGGCGACAAGCTGTTCCCGGCTGAAATTCCGGAAGAGCTAACTGAAGGCGCGACGCTGTTCCGCAACCGCGACCAAGCGTTCGAACGCGCGCTGGAGAAGGATTCGGCTGACCGTCGCGTGTCGGTGCAGCCGGTGCTGTCGGAAACCGACAACGCCTTCGTGCTGACCCTGACCGACGAGGACGGCGTGAGCGCCAGCGCCGAACTGCCGCGCAGCGAGAAAATCGGCAGCGAACTGGCCCAGAATCCGGAACAGGCCTTGGCCAAGCTACAGGAAAACCTCGGCAAATTCGGCAACACCATGTTTGTCGCCGAGCCGGTCAAACTGAATCTGACCCAGGCTTGGTTCCTGCCGGTCGGTGCCGTGAACGCACTACGCCGGGAGGCCACCGAGAAGCTTGAAGCCGCCCGTCAGGCTGGCTACCAGCGCCCGCCGCGCGCCCAACCGGCAGCCGACCCGGTGCCCTACCCGCAGGACGAGCTGACTTACCTCGGCAACGTCTTCAACGCCAAGGCCCGCCAGTTCTACGAGAAGCATGGCGTCAAGCTGATCGATGAGGCCTACGAGGCCGGCAACGAGAAGGGCATGGTGTCGCTGATGATCACCCGCCACTGCCTGCGCTACAGCTTCAACCTGTGCCCGAAGGAAGTGAAGCACCTGAAGCCGGACCCGATGACTTTGATGAACGGCAGCGAAAAGCTGATTCTCAAGTTCGACTGCAAGGCCTGCGAGATGCACGTCATCGGCAAGATGAAGAAAGGCGTCAAGCTCAACCTCGGCGCCATCCGCCAGGCTTCCTGCGGCTAACGGCGCTCAGCCTGGCTTGCGCAGCAGATTCACCCGCTGCGGATTGAGGAAGATCGCGCCTTCGGGCGTCAGGTAGCTTTCGAACTTTTCCCGGACCTGCTGGTAGAGGGCCGGGGAAAGCCGATGGTTGGAGTGGGTGACCTGAATCATGCGCTGGTTGAACTGCGCGAAGTTTTCAAAGAAGCTGCGGGTGTTGAAGAACAATTCCTTTTCCAGCAGCAGGCGACCCTCCTCCACGGCGCGACAGATGGCCGCGAATGCAGCTTCGCGCACAGTCTTCTCGTCATGGAACAGCCGGAAAACCTCGTTCAGATCGCCGGCATAGACCGGCTCGGAAATCCAGGCCATGCCGCCGGGTTTGAGCACGCGGGCGATTTCGCTCATTGCCCGATCCATATGTTCCATCGGCACGTGATGCAGCGACTTGAACATCAGCACGATATCGACACTGTTGTCGTCGGCCGGAATGGCCTCGGCACCGCCGTGGCGGAAACTCACCGTAGGCAGGTCGGTGATTTCCAGATTGCGGGCATGCTGGATGTTATCGACCTCCAGCGCCACGATCTCGCGCGGTCGGCCGGTTTCCGCCAGCAAGCGGGTCTTCTCGGCCCGACCGCAGCCCAATTCGAGAACCCTCGCTGCATCGAACGGCAGTTCATCGAGCATCAGTCTGATTTCGTTGACCAAGTCGGTCTGGTCGGGATCGGCGATTTTCATGGTGTTTCCATACGGGAGAGATGAACCGGAATATTAACGGATGATGATTCTGAGTATTCCGTCCATTTTCATTGGCGACAAGCCGGCCATATGCTTGCGTTATAGTCACGATCTCGCTCCCGAATGGCGCAAGCCCCGCCGCTAACCGTTTTGCCGTCACCATGAAACCGCTACCCTGCCCGTCCTGTCGCCAAACCATGACCAAGCACCGCTTCGAGCGGATGCACCATGGCGAAGTGACGATCGATCTGTGCTTCCCCTGCCAGGGCATCTGGTTCGATGAATTCGAGAGCGTGCAGTTGACGCCGGGGGGCATCGTCGAACTGTTCAAGCTGATCCATCAGCATCGCGACGATCAACGCCTGCCGTTGCGCGCGCCCCTGAATTGCCCGCGTTGCGACGACAAGCTGCTGCACGGGCTGGATGTCGCCAAACATGGCGGCAAATTCAACTACCATCGCTGCCTGCAAAAGCATGGGCGCTTCACGACCTTCGCTCAATTCATGATCGAGAAGGGCTTTGTCCGTCAATTGTCGCCTGCCGAGGTGAACGAGCTGTCGGCCAAGGTGGGCGTAGTGCGCTGCACCGGCTGCGGCGCACCGGTCGATATTCGCCAGGACCACGCGTGCAAGCACTGCTCCGCCCCGATTGCGATTCTCGATGCCGATGCCGTCGAAAAGGCGCTGGCTCGCCTCCAGCATGCCGAAACGCGACGCACGACACGCGATGTCGAGGCCCTGGGCGACGCCATCGTGATGCGCGAACGGGCCGAATCGCGCCAGCGAAGACAGAATGCCGAGACGGAAACCGGCCTCGTCGATGTGATCGACCTGGTATCGGCCGGTTTCGAGCTGGTCTGGCAGGTGATTCGACGCTGATCCGGCGTGCCTGACGGCACCCGGCGCCAACAAATGCGGAAAGCCGGGGAATGGCGGTTACACTCCGCCCTTACCTTTTTCGGCACAGCCATCCCCGCATGCAAAAAGAAGTCCAGGAAAAACCCATCTACGCTGTCGTGGCGGCCGTGCAGTTGCCCCACGTCAGCGATACCGAGTTCGAGGCATCGATTGCCGAACTGCGCGAACTGGCCAAGACGCTCGGCTACAAGGTCATCCACACCTTCACGCAAAAACGCGGCAGCTTCGACACCACCGGCTACCTCGGCATCGGCAAGCGCCAGGAAATACATCACTTCATTCGCGGCGAAGCCGCCATCGGCGACACCTCCTACCCGCCCACGCCGCACCTGGGGCCCATCGAAGCCATCCTGGTCGATCACGAAATTTCGCCGTCGCAGGCACGCAACCTTGAACTGGAAACCGGTTGCGAGGTCATGGACCGGACCATGGTCATCCTCGAGATCTTTCATCGCAATGCCCGTTCGCGCGCGGCAAAGGCCCAGGTGGAGATTGCCCGTCTCGGCTACATGGCGCCGCGCCTGCGCGAAATGGCCAAGCTGGCGGGACCGCAAGGCCGGCAACGCAGTGGCGTCGGCGGTCGCGGGGCCGGCGAATCGCACACAGAAATGGATCGCCGCAAGATTCGCGACCGCATTGCCGAATTGCAGCTTGAAATTGCCGCGATGGAAGTGGAGCGCAAGACGCAACGCGCCCGACGCCAGGAGCGCCAGGGCCTGGCCGGCGTGGCGCTGGTCGGCTACACCAATGCCGGTAAATCCACGTTGATGCGCGCGCTCACCGGCAGCGAAGTACTCGTCGCCAACAAACTATTCGCCACCCTGGACACCACGGTACGCGCGCTGCACCCGGAAAGCGTACCGCGCGTACTGGTCAGCGATACGGTCGGATTCATCAAGAACCTGCCGCACGGCCTGGTTGCGTCGTTCAAATCGACCCTCGACGAAGCGCTGGATGCGGCCCTGCTGCTGCATGTCGTCGATGCCAGCGACCCCGGTTTCGAACGCCAGCTGGAAGTCACCAACGCCGTCCTGGCCGAGATCGGCGCCGATGAC
>CALJZP010000008.1 GCA_937983545.1 uncultured Azonexus sp. | reverse complement strand
GGAACCGGTATCGACGAACTGCTCGAACAGGTACTGCTCCAGGCCGAAGTCCTTGAGCTGACTGCTCAGAAGGACGCTCCGGCCAAGGGTCTGATCATCGAAGCACGTCTCGACAAGGGCCGTGGTGCCGTGGCGACCATGCTGGTCCAGTCCGGCACCCTGAAGCGCGGCGACATCGTGCTGGCCGGCCAGGTCTTTGGTCGCGTCCGTGCCATGCTCGACGAGAATGGCAAGCCGATCAACGAAGCGGGCCCGTCCATTCCGGTCGAAATTCTCGGCCTGTCCGACGTGCCGGCCGCCGGCGAAGAGGCGATCGTGCTGGGCGACGAAAAGAAGGCGCGTGAAATCGCCTTGTTCCGCCAAGGCAAGTTCCGTGACGTCAAGCTGGCCAAGCAGCAAGCCGCCAAGCTGGAAAACATGTTCCAGCAAATGGAGGAAGGCGAAGTCAAGACGCTGCCGCTCATCGTCAAGGCCGACGTTCAGGGTTCCCAGGAAGCACTGGTTCAAACCCTGTCCAAGCTGTCCAACGAGGAAGTGCGCGTCAACGTCATCCACGGCGGTGTCGGTGCGATCAGCGAATCCGACGTCAACCTGGCTCAGGCTTCCGGTGCGGTCATCATCGGCTTCAATATCCGTGCCGATGCGGGTTCCCGCAAGCTGGCCGAGAACTTCGGCGTCGATATCCGTTACTACAACGTGATTTACGATGCGGTCGATGAAGTCAAGGCAGCCTTGTCCGGCATGTTGTCGCCCGAGAGACGCGAGCAGATCACCGGTATGGTGGAGATTCGCCAGGTGTTCCATGTCTCCAAGGTCGGCGCCATCGCCGGTTGCTACGTCCTGGAAGGCCTCGTCAAGCGCAATTCGCGCGTCCGTCTGTTGCGCAACAACGTCGTGCAGTGGGATGGCGAGCTCGATTCGCTCAAGCGCTTCAAGGATGACGTCAAGGAAGTGCGCTCCAACTTCGAGTGCGGTCTGTCGCTGCGTGGCAACAACGATATCCAGGAAGGCGATCAGCTTGAAGTTTACGAAATCCAGGAAGTGGCGCGTTCGCTGTAATGAAGAAGCAAGGCCCCCGAGGATTTCAACGCAGTGACCGGGTCGCGGAGCAGGTGCGCCGCGACCTGGCTGACCTGATTCGTACCGAACTGAAGGATCCGCGCGTCGGCATGATCAGTTTGACCGATGTCGAGCTGACGCCGGATTACGCGCATGCCAAGGTTTTCTTCACGACGCTCAATGCAGACCATCTCGATGAGATCGAGCGTGGCCTGAAGCGGGCGTCCGGCTTCCTGCGCCGTGAATTGGGGCGTCGCATCCATATTCACACGCTGCCGGAACTGCACTTCGTTTATGATAATTCGCTGGAGCGCGGCTCCAGTTTGTCGCAACTGATCGACCGGGCCAACGCGCTGTCCGATCAGACGCCCGAAGAATAATTCTCCCATGCAGCCCAAGGTCAAGAAAACCTGGAAACAGGTTGATGGCGTGCTTTTGCTCGATAAACCGCTAGGCATGACCTCAAATGACGCGCTGCAAAAAGCGCGTCGGCTCTTTTCCGCCGCCAAAGGGGGGCATACCGGTACCCTCGATCCGCTGGCCACCGGGCTGCTGCCCTTGTGCTTCGGCGAGGCGACCAAGTTTTCAGCCGACTTGCTAGATGCTGACAAGACCTACGAAGCAGTCCTCAAGCTGGGGGTGACGACCGACTCCGGCGATGCTGAAGGAAACGTCGTGGCAACAGCGGAGGTGAGTGTCGATACGACTCAGGTCGCCGATGTGCTGCCGCAGTTCGTCGGTAATATCCGACAGGTTCCGCCCATGCATTCGGCGCTCAAGCGCGATGGCCGCCCGCTCTACGAACTGGCGCGCCAGGGTATAGAGGTTGAGCGTGAGGCGAGAGCGGTGACCATTCATGCCATCGAATGCCTGGCCTTCTCTGGCGATGCGCTGACCTTGCGGGTGTCCTGCAGCAAGGGCACCTATATCCGGGTGCTGGCTGCCGATATTGGCAATGCACTCGGTTGTGGCGCCCATTTGACGGCCTTGCGGCGCACGGTTGTCGGCAATTTGACCTTGGACAAGGCGGTGACGCTGGCCGAGCTGGATACCGCTGACGAGGGTGATCGGGCTGGGCGACTGCTACCTGTCGATGCGCTGTTGCAGTCTTTGCCGATGGTCGCACTTGAAGAGGGCGAGGCAAACCGTTTCAAGCATGGCAACCCGGTGGCGCTGCCGGCGGGGATGGCAGGAAAGATACGCGTTTATGCCGAAGATCGATTGATTGGCGTTGGCGAGCCCGGGCATGGCGGTTTGCTATGGCCGAAAAGGCTGGTGCAGCTTGCAGGTTAAACTGATATAATTTAATGCTTTCCATCGTCGATGGAATATTCCAACTGGCGCTGGCTCTATCAAACTGGGGCTGCGTCGCAACAATGAAAGAGAGTTTGAAATGGCAATGACCACTGCAAACAAGGCGTCCATCGTCGCCGAATTCGCTCAAGCCAAGGGTGACACCGGTTCCCCGGAAGTTCAGGTTGCTCTGCTGACCGCCCGCATCAACGATCTGCAGCCGCACTTCAAGGAGCACACCAAGGATCACCACTCCCGTCGCGGTCTGCTGCGTCTGGTTTCCCAGCGTCGCAAGCTGCTGGACTACCTGAAGGGTAAGGATGTCGAGCGTTACCGCACCCTGATTACCAAGCTCGGTCTGCGCAAGTAAGGCACGACCGAAGCAAAGAAAGGGCGGCCCGGAGATTTCCCGGCCGCTTTTTTGCTTTTTGTTGCACCGTTGTTCTTTTGTTGTGTCGTAAGTTGTTGTTATTGTTGTCTAATGTGATGAGAGTGAAAGGAATTTATGTTTAATGTCGTGAAAAAGACCTTCGCCTATGGCGACCATCAGGTCACCATCGAAACCGGCGAAATCGCCCGCCAGGCAGGCGGCGCCGTTCTCGTTTCCATGGAAGAAACCGTGGTTCTGGTTTCCGTTGTGGCAGCCAAGAGTGCCAAGCCGGGCCAGGATTTCTTCCCGCTGACCGTCGATTACCAGGAAAAAGTCTATGCTGCCGGCCGTATCCCCGGTGGCTTCTTCAAGCGTGAAGGTCGTCCTTCCGAAAAGGAAACCCTGACCTCCCGCCTGATCGATCGCCCGATCCGCCCGCTGTTCCCGGACGGTTTCTACAACGAAGTTCAGGTCGTCGCGACCGTCATGTCGCTGAATCCGGAAGTCGATTCCGACATCCCGGCCCTGATCGGTGCTTCTGCTGCCTTGGCCATCTCCGGTGTGCCTTTCAATGGCCCGATCGGTGCTGCTCGCGTCGGCTATATCAACGGCCAGTATGTTCTGTGCCCGACCCTGAGCCAGCTGAAGGACAGCCAGCTCGACCTCGTCGTTGCCGGTACCGAAGCCGCCGTGCTGATGGTGGAATCGGAAGCCGACCAGTTGTCCGAGGAAGTCATGCTCGGCGCCGTCGTTTTCGGTCACACCGAAATGCAGAAGGCGATCAACGCCATCAACGAACTGGTCGAAGAGGCCGGCAAGCCGGAATGGGATTGGCAAGCTCCGGTCAAGGACGATGCGCTGGTTGCCCGTCTGAAGGATGTCTGCGGTGCGAAGCTCGAAGAAGCCTACAACATCACCGTGAAGCAGACTCGCAGCCAGGCCGTCAAGGAAATCCGTGCCGAAGCCGTCGCTGCACTGTGCACCGGTGAGGAAGGTGCGCCGGACGAAAACACCGTCGGCAACCTGTTCTTCGAACTCGAAGCCGGCATCGTCCGTGGTCGCATCCTGAGCGGCGCGCCGCGTATCGACGGCCGCGACACCCGCACCGTACGCCCGATCGTGATGCGTTCCGGCGTCCTGCCGCGCACCCATGGTTCTGCTCTGTTCACCCGCGGCGAAACTCAGGCTTTGGCTGTCGCCACGCTGGGTACGAACCGTGATGAGCAGATCATCGATGCGCTGGCCGGCGAATACCGCGACCGCTTCATGCTGCATTACAACATGCCCCCGTACGCTACGGGCGAATGCGGTCGTGTCGGTACCCCGAAGCGTCGCGAAATCGGTCACGGCCGTCTGGCCAAGCGTGCCCTGCTGGCCGTTCTGCCGAAGCCGGAAGACTTCTCGTACTCGATGCGTGTCGTTTCGGAAATCACCGAGTCCAATGGCTCCTCGTCGATGGCTTCGGTCTGCGGCGGCTGTCTGGCGCTGCTCGACGCCGGTGTGCCGCTCAAGGCGCACGTCGCCGGCATCGCCATGGGTCTGATCAAGGAAGGCAATCGCTTTGCCGTGCTGACCGATATCCTGGGTGACGAAGATCACCTCGGCGATATGGACTTCAAGGTGGCCGGTACCACCGGCGGCGTGACCGCGCTGCAGATGGACATCAAGATTCAGGGCATCACCAAGGAAATCATGCAGGTTGCACTGGCCCAGGCCAAGGACGCCCGTCTGCACATCCTCGGCCTGATGCAGGAGTCGGCTTCCGGTCCGCGCCAGGAAATGTCGGCCTATGCCCCGCGTCTGTACACCTTCAAGATCAATCCGGAAAAGATCCGCGATGTGATCGGCAAGGGCGGTGCTGTTATTCGCGCACTGACCGAAGAAACCGGCACCACGATCGATATCCAGGACGACGGCACGATCACCATCGCCGCCACGTCCGGCGATGCTGCTGCAGCTGCGCGTGCCCGTATCGACGCCATCACGGCAGAAGTCGAAATCGGCAAAATCTACGAAGGCACCGTGCTGAAGATCCTCGACTTCGGTGCCATCGTTCAGGTTCTGCCGGGTAAGGATGGTCTGTTGCACATCTCCCAGATCGCCCAGGAGCGTGTCAACAAGGTCGAAGACTACGTCAAGGAAGGCCAGGTCGTGCGCGTCAAGGTTCTGGAAACCGATGACCGTGGCCGCGTCAAGCTGTCGATGAAGGCCGCTGCTGCCGAAGAGGGAGCCTCCGCTCCGCAGGCTGCAGCTCCCGAGGCTGCCGTACAGCAACAACAGCAACAACAGCAGTAATGATGGGGTAATCCCCAGAAGTACAAAGGGCACCGCAAGGTGCCCTTTGTTTTTGGCCGCAGGATTATTTGCAGCAGCCTTGGATGGTGCGAATGGCTTATTTGGCCATCTGCTTTTCCTTCAGCTCGTCCAGAGTCTTGCAATCGATGCACAGCGTTGCAGTGGGGCGAGCTTCCAGTCGCTTGATGCCGATCTCGACGCCGCATTTGTCGCAGAAGCCGTAGTCGCCGCTTTCGATGCGGCCCAGAGTCTCGTCGATCTTCTTGATCAGCTTGCGCTCGCGGTCACGGTTGCGCAGTTCGATGGCCATGTCGGTTTCCTGGCTTGCCCGATCATTGGGGTCGGCAAACACCGTGGCTTCATCTTGCATGGTATGCACCGTGCGGTCGATATCCTCGCTGAGTTCCTTCTTCAGGGTTTCGAGAATCTTGCGGAAATGAGCCAGTTGCTTGTTGCTCATGTACTCCTCACCAGCCTTGGGTTGGTAGGGCGTGAAATGCTTGTGGAGCAGGTCTTCTGCCATGTTCTTTTGCCTTGTGCGCCTGATGACGAAAAAACGATTAAATATCATGAAGCCTGCCGTCAGGCAAGATTTGTTTATTGCGGAAAGATGGTTCCTTGATCTGGTGCATGTTTCCAGGTGGTGATAGAATCCTGTCTCTCGTGTCGGGGCGTAGCGCAGTCTGGTAGCGCATCTGCTTTGGGAGCAGAGGGTCGTGAGTTCGAATCCCACCGCCCCGACCAATTCCTCTTGCATCACCCTCAAGTGCCCGTAGCTCAACTGGATAGAGCAGCTGCCTTCTAAGCAGCAGGTCGGGGGTTCGAGTCCCTCCGGGCACGCCAGCTGAAAATAATTAAATCAAGCGCTTGTCTTTTTTTGACTGGTTTTTGATGCTGATTTGTTGCCGTTTGACTTATCGGGGTCACGATTTTCGAATGTGGCGACAGACTTTTCGCTGGCCTTCGAAGCGGCACCTACCTTTTTGGAATATATGTTGTGCTGAGCGCAATCGGCTTAATGTGCCAACTGCTGAGCGGCGCCCGGGTGCGCGAGCTTCTTGGCTAGGCGCTTTTGCCCCGCTTTCGCCGGGAGAATTCGACTGATTGGCTTTGCTGTTTCAAATTCTCTTGTCCTGATAGGCGGTACTTCTTGTTCCTGAGTTTAGGTTTCTGGAAGTATCAAATGAGGTGAGGCGATTCATGGTGGACCTATCATGGAGTGTCGGTTTTTTTTACACCATCCTGTTCGGTGAGTGCTTGTCGGTTAATTTGTTTTTATAAATCAGTGTTGTATGTTGTTTTTTTTGCCTGGTTTGATTATTGCTTTGATGTGATCGTCGAGAGTTTTTTCACATCTTTCTGCGCCTGCTGCTGTTACCCTGTCTCGGAAAGATGACTAAAGGATTTGGTGATAATGATGAATGACCACAATAGCCCGGATACTCAAGAGCCAAAGGTAGTATCCAAAGAGGTTTCGGCAGGGACGTCTGATATTCGTAGGCGACTTCTGAAGCGGGGTGCTTCGGCTGTCGTTGTTACCATGGCGAGCCGGCCGGTGTTGGCTTGGCATTGCAAATCGCCCTCGGTGACCGCCTCAGAGGCGCTGAATCCTTACACTAGTCTTGCGAAGAAAAATGCCAGTACGCGCATATGGGCGGACGAGACATGGGGCTTGCGTGAATGGATGGGGAATTTAGTTCGGACTTCCAATAATAATGGAGTTACCGAATGGTGGGAGTCATCGAAGCCGTGGAGTGTTTTTTTGCAACGCGCTTCGCTTGGTATTGCCTATCAGAATGTGAAGTTTGAGCATTTGGCGGCGGTAGGCATTTCTCCGCCTTCTGGGATGGGTACGCTGTCGGCTGTAAAGTACTTGAGTTCCTCGTCTGTACCTACATGGAAAAAGCGGGTGCTTGTTGCCCAGCTAAATTTGTTCACCTTGACAGGCCCCAATAGCGGTTGGCTGTCCAATGATCTTGACAATTGCGTCACCATGCAGCAATTGAACGAAATGGCGACAGGGAGCTATCTCGTTGCCGGTAAGACTTGGAATTCAACGGATATTAGCAACTACCTTTTCAACAACTGGATGGCACGTTGATCCTTGTTGATTACTGATCTAGGTGCTCAGAGATATCACTTCTGGCGCTTTTGTGCGGACATTGAGGTCGTAGTCTTTGATTTAAGGACTGGGGCTACTCATGTCCTTGATAAGGACTCCGCCGACCTTCTTGAGTGCTTGCAAGAAGGTGCGATTCCTTCATCTGTTCTTGTGGAAAAAATGCAGTTGGTTTTTCCGGAGACACCCAAGCAAGAGCTTGAAGAGTTTGTGATAAGTACTCTGGATGAGTTTGAAATGCTCGGCTTGCTGGATGCAACGGGGTTGGGCGCTTGAAAATTGCTTCGCTTTCATCCGGTGAGTTGAGGCGGCGACTCCAGAATAACGACCTCGTTGTGAGCATGCCCCCCTTTGTGGTGCGTTTTCGCTCCAATGTCCCCTCGTTGACGCCAGATTTCCTGACGCTTTACGCTGATTATGAGCTCGCGGACGTGAATGGTTTTGCGGATTTTCATGTCGAAATCCGCTATGTTCCTAATCTAAAGCGACTGTTTGATCCGGAAATTCGCTTTTATTTTGACGGGACTCCATCATTTTCAGTCTTGCCCGCGCAGCAGTCGTTTCCAACGCTGGAATGGGGTTTGAATTGGTGCGTCGCTGCGCATTCACATCACTATCTGGTGGTTCATGCGGCAGTTCTGGAGCGTAATGGTTTTTCGTTGATCATGCCTGCGCCGCCTGGGTCCGGGAAAAGTACGCTTTGCGCTGCGCTGATGATGAATGGCTGGCGGTTGATGTCAGATGAATTGACTTTGTATGATCGTAATACAGGTCATATCTACGGTCATCCGCGCCCTGTCAGCCTGAAAAATCGTTCCATAGACGTGATTTCGAGTGCGTTCCCTGATTCTGTCATGACGACTCCCGTCATGACAGAATCGAAAGGCATGGTTGCTTTGCTCAAGCCACCAGAGTCTGCCGTTCTTTCCGCGGCCCTTCCTGCCAAGCCGCGATGGCTTGTTTTGCCAAAATATGAACAAGGTACCGAAGCACGGTTTGAGCGCCAAGGCTCGGCAAGAACCTTTGCGCTGATAGCTGAGCAGTCGTTCAATTATGATCTTCTTGGCCTTGACGGGTTCAACGCGGTTGGATCCTTGGTCGATCAATGTATTTGCGCAAAGTTTACTTACTCCAATCTGGATGAGGCAATGTCACTTTTCCAGAATATCGAGGCGCATCTTCACGAGGTAGTCAGTGTTACTCCTTGAAGTTCTGCGTAAGCCGCAGCATATTTCGTCGCTCAGCTTGAGAGAATGGGATTTGCTGATCAGACAGGCAAGAAGCGCCGATCTCCTGGGGCGGCTTTGGCGAGAGGTTGAGCTTTCCGGCCAAGTAGAAGGGGTGCCTGAGGCGCCTAAGCGTCACCTAATGGCGGCAAAATTCTTGGTTGAGCGGCAGCATGATGCTGTTCGGCGGGAAATTGGCTATATCGATGAAGCGATGAGGGCCGCGGGTCTGCGAGCGATACTATTGAAGGGGGCTGCCTATGTGGCCACTGGAAAAGCGCTTGCGACAGGTAGAACGTTTTCCGATGTCGATATTCTGGTTGAGTCTGATGATCTTGCGGCAGCGGAGAGTGCGCTGTCGATCTACGGTTGGCAACCGGTCAAGCAGTCGGCCTACGATGAAGCCTACTACCGTGAATGGATGCACGAAATTCCGCCTTTGGTTCATGTCAAGCGAAACACGACATTGGATCTGCACCATGCGATTCTTCCCGTTACGGCAAGGATCAAGGTAAATACCCAGGGACTGCGAGAGGGTAATGCCTTGGTTGATGGGTGTACAAATCTCTATGTCCTTCAGGATGCAGACATGTTGCTCCATAGCGCCACCCATCTGTTTCACGAGGGAGAGCTGGCGCATGGATTGAGGGATTTACATGACTTGCACCTCATGTTTGGAGAGTTTGGTGCCTTGCCATCATTTTGGGATCATCTGCTGATTAGGGCTCGGTATCTGGGGTTGATGACTCCTCTTCTCTACGCAGTACGCTACTCTCGGCGAAAGTTTCATACACCTTTTCCCCTGGGTTTTTTGGGACAACTGGAGAGCGACTCGGGGCAGGGTTCGATACTGATGGACTTCTGTTATGACCGGGCCTTGCTTCCGAAGCATGCTTCTTGCGAGCAGTTCGGAAGCGGGCTTGCGCGCGTGATGGTCTACCTGCGCTCGCACTGGCTAAAGATGCCGTTAGGTCTGCTTCTTTATCATCTGTCCGTCAAATCGTTGGCCAGACTCAGAGCAAAAGAGGACAAGGCCGCAACAGCGTAATTGAATTTCGGCCCTTATCAATAGCTCGAAATTACTTTAGGTGATCTGCCGGAATTGCATAGGTTATTCCCGAGGGAGATGTAATCGCTGCCTCTTTACTCCCCTTGATGAAGACCATATTGATTACCCCAATCACGGTTCCGGATTCGATTTCATATACCGGACTTCCACTATTGCCAGGATAGGCGGTTGCATCCAGTTGGAAGATATCGAATGCACCGCGCTTGAGTTGCTGGATCAGTTGCGGATTCAACTGGCTCGCATTGCCACCGGGTATGCCGATAGGCGTTATTGCCGAGACGATGCCTCGATGGGTAACCGGCGAGTAGCCAAGCGCGCCGCCAATGGGAAAGCCGGTGAAGGCAATACTCTGGCCTTCGCGTACTGCGCTTGAATCACCTAGCTTTAATGCAGGCAGGGGAGGGCCGTCAATGCGTACGACGGCAAGGTCGCGTTCCTGAAGGCGTTGGACGATTTTGGCGAGACGCAGCGTGCCTTCGCTCCCTTTGCTGCGAATCAACACGGCGAGAACCGGGTCATCCGGGCCGCTTGTGTTGGGTAATACATGGGCATTGGTGGCGACCTGATTGCCATCACCGAAAACAAAGCCGGTTCCGCGGAAAACGAAGGGAGGACTCTGTGTCTTCTTGTAAGTCCCGATGGCGACGATTGATGGCCTGATCTTGTCGACAAGCTCGGGTAGTTCGGCAAGGGACGCGTTCGCGATGGATAACAAGCAACAAGTCGCGAGTGCAAGGCGGATGGAAGAACTCACATCAGCCTTTTTGCATTTAGGATGCGAGGGAGATTCGGTGACGGGGGGGTTATATGGGCGTCGAAGGGGTGTTCCTCCTTCTTGAATATCTCCCGGATTCTCTTCACATAGCCCTGGGTTTCTGCATAAGGTGGTATGCCGGCGTAGTGATTCACCGCACCTTCGCCCGCATTGTAAGCAGCAGCCACCAAAGCAATGTTGCCCTCAAAATATGCAAGGAGCCAGCGCAGATAGGCGAGGCCTCCGCGGATGTTTTGCTCAGGATCGAAGGGTTTTTTGACGTTGAAGCGTTCCGCTGTTTCCGGAATCAGCTGCATCAGACCCTGCGCATTTTTGGGCGAAACCGCGGCGGGGTTGAAGTTTGATTCGGCGCGAATAATGGCCATTGCCAGCCGCGGATACACGCCATATTCCGGAGCAAGCCGCTGCACCAGGCTCATGACCTTGCGATGCTCGGGAACTGCTTTGGCGACGATGTCATGGCCCTGTGCGTCAAACCTGGCAAGAATATTGGCAATGCAATCGGGAGGCTTGTTCGGAGGGTCTCCAACCTGTTTCAGCATGCGTGCCGCCAAGGGGTCGCCCTGCTGGGCAGCGAGCGTAAAGAAATAGGCTGCTGCAGAGTCGTTGCGATCAATACCTCGCCCCATGGCGTACATCCAGCCTAGACTGTATTGGGCTTCCGCGTCACCAAGGTGAGCGGCCTCACAATAGAGTTCTACGGCTTTATTGGGATTGCGGGGTTGCCCGCTGCCGTACTCATGGGCTTTGGCCTCGGTTCGTAGTGCGACGATCTTGTCATGGTCAGGGTACGAATTGGCCTGTGCAGACTTGCACAAAAAGGCAGTTACCAGCAGCGCGCAGGTTGCCAAAGGAGCAGTATGGCGAATAAAGCAATGCCTTGCGCGCTGCATGATCCCTCCTTTACAGACGCCAGACAGGAATCCCTGCCTGTTTGAAGGCTTCGTGGTCCAGCATGCTCTTGACGTCGGTAATGACGCCACCTGATTCCAGTTTAGTCTTCAATTCGGTAACTGTAAGGGCCTTGTATTGCTTATGGTTGACTGCAGCGACAATAGCTGCAGCTTTGGGAAGCGCTTCCCAAGCGACAAGATCAACGCCATATTCGTGACGGGCTTCGGCTGCATCGGCGACCGGGTCATGCACAATGACCTTGGCTCCGTAGGACTCGAGTTCCCGGATCACGTCGATGACGCGCGAATTACGGAGGTCCGGACAGTCTTCCTTGAACGTGAGACCGAGCACGACAATCGGGGAGTCCTTGATCGGGCGGCCCGCGCGTACCAGCATCTTGATTGTCTGTTCGGCCACGAACTTGCCCATGCCGTCGTTGATGCGGCGCCCGGCAAGAATGACTTCAGGGTGATAGCCGAGTTTCTGGGCCTTGTGTGTCAGGTAATACGGATCGACACCGATGCAATGACCACCGACGAGGCCCGGGCGGAAGGGCAGGAAATTCCACTTGGTACCGGCAGCCTGCAATACCTCCAGCGTATCGATGCCAATTTTGTCGAAAATGATCGCCAACTCGTTCATCAGGGCGATGTTGAGGTCACGTTGCGTGTTCTCTATGACCTTTGCTGCTTCGGCGACTTTGATGTTGGAAGCAGGGTAGACGCCTGCAGTAATCACGCTGCCGTAGATTTCAGTTACTTTGGCGAGGGTTTCCGGCGTATCGCCGGAAACCACCTTCACGATCTTGGTTACAGTACGTTCCTTGTCACCTGGGTTGATGCGCTCAGGAGAGTAGCCAACGAAGAAATCCTTCTTCCAGGTCTTGCCGGATTCCTTTTCAAGGATGGGAATGCAGACTTCCTCGGTTGCGCCCGGGTAAACCGTAGATTCATAGACAACGATGGCGCCTTGCTTCAGATTGCGGCCAACTGCCGTTGACGAACCGACGAGAGGGCTGAAGTCCGGTTGATGCGCATCGTCGACCGGCGTCGGGACGGCAACAATAACGAAATCAGCCTCCTTTAGCGCGCCTGCATCGGTTGTTACCGACAATTGCTTGGCTGCCTGTAGGTCTTCAGTACTGACTTCCCCCGTCGGGTCGATAAATTTCTTGTAGCTTTCTACTTTTTCGTGCGACAGATCTACACCTATGGTGCGGAATTTCTTTCCAAACTCCACGGCAAGGGGCAAACCGACGTAACCTAACCCAACGACTGCAATAGTGGTCATGTGTATTTCCTGTATGTAACGACTATCTAAAAAATCTATCCGGTATGGGATCATGGCAATGTGAATTTTGACACGCTCACAACCCGGAAAATATCCAAATCTAAATCATAGGGCCTTCTGCAGACGAATGACTTCGTCCTGCTCCGGGAATTTTTCACCCAGTTTGGCCAAGGCCTCGAGTTCC
>CALJZP010000007.1 GCA_937983545.1 uncultured Azonexus sp. | reverse complement strand
CCGCGCTTGTTGAGCGGAATGACCTTGTGCGTGGCGATCAGCTTGCGGTCAATGGCGTCGGCCGGGATGTGCGCCTCGTCGAAAGCATTCAGGTCGAGCAGCGGATAGCCGAAGGTGTCGGCGACAAAACGAGCTACATCCAGCGCGCTGGCTTTCTGGCTGGCAATGATCTGTTCGATCAGCGATGTTTTGCTGTTGTTGGCTTGTGCCAGCAGTTGTTCGGCCTCGGCCTCCTTGAGCTGCCCGGCCTGTACCAGCGCGCGCGCCAAGCCGCTAAGAGGAGGATTTTGAGGTGTTGCTGCCATCGAATGAGCTTAAATGCCGTATAGATCGGTTGATAATGCTACGCAGCAGGCTGTTTGTAAAGGTTCGCCCGCCGCTTTAGCCCGGTGCTGGACGGAATATGCGGACGGTTACCACCCTCCGGTCTTTCGTCTGCAGAATTTCTACGGCAATGCCTGCCAGTTTGATGCTGATTCCCGACTCCGGGATATCCTGAAAATGCTCAAGTATCAGCCCGTTGAGCGTTTTGGGGCCATCCAGAGGAAAGTCGAGGCCGAGCATCCGGTTGATGTCGCGCAATTGACGCGAACCTTCGACAATCGCTTCGCCCTTTTCGGACCAGCTGAGTTCCTGTCCAAGGCCTGGAATGGAGGTCGTGAAGTCGCCGACAAATTCCTCGATGATGTCTTCCAGCGTCAATAGGCCGAGAATCTCGCCGTATTCGTCGACCACGAATCCGATGCGTTGCCTGTTTTCCTGGAAAAAGGCCAGCTGGGAAAATGCCGGGGTGCCGGCGGGAATGTAATAAGGAGGCTGTACCTGCTGCATCAGCGTGCTCTCGTCGAACGAATCATCGCCGATGCTTCCCAGCAGTCGGCGAACCGGAAGCATGCCGAGCAGTTGGTCGAGAGATTCGCGGCATGCCGGCAGGCGACTGTGGTGGCTGGTGGCCAGCTGGCTTTTTACCTCCTCCCACGGGCGGTCGAGGTCGAGAATTTCGATGTTGCCGCGGGGGGTCATCACGTCTTCAACGGTGATTCGATTCAACTCGAACAGGCTGGACAGGATAGTCCGGTGCTTCTGCGGGATGATGTGCGACGACTCAAGGACCAGGCTGAGCAGTTCCTCTTGGGATAATTGGGGCGGCTGGTTGTTGGCCGGCGGCGTCAGTCGCAGGGTGCGCAGCAGTATGCTGGCAAACAGGTTGATGAACCAGACGATCGGGTAGAACAGCCGCAGCAGCGGCGTAAGAATGTAGCCGAGCACCAGGGCCAGCCGGTCGGCATGGGTTGCGCCGATGATTTTGGGTGTGATTTCGGCAAATACCAGGATGGCGAAGGTTACCGCCAGTGTTCCCGCACCAAGGGCCCATTTTCCTTCGCCGAACAATTCGATCGTGATCACGCTGACCAGCGTAGCGGCAGCGGAGTTGATCAGGTTGTTGCCGAGCAGAATGACGCCCAGCATTTTGTCCGTCGTGTTCAGGAGCGACAGCGCCTTCTGTGCGCCGCTGTGCCCGTTTTGAGCTAGATGTCTCAGGCGAAAGCGATTGGAGGCCATCATGGCCGTTTCGCTGAGCGAGAAAAAGGCGGAAATGGCCAACAGCAGCGCTAGCGCGCCCAACTGCACCGTTAGGGGTATATCGTCCACCGATCAAATACGCCCGAGCACCACTTCCGCTACGAAGCGACTGCCGACATACGCCAGGATCAGCAGGGCAAATCCGGCCAGCGTCCAGCGCAGGGCACGTTTGCCGCGCCATCCCCAGGCGTGTCGACCGATCAGCAAGGTGGCGAAAATACCCCAGGACGCGAATGCAAACAGCGTCTTGTGGTCAACCGAGAGCGGTTTGCCGAACAGCGCCTCGGAGAAGAAAACGCCGCTACCGACAGTGAGTGTCAGGAGAACGAAGCCAATCAGCAGCATCTTGAAGAGCAAGGACTCCATGGTCAGTAGCGGGGGCAGGCTGGCCAGGCTGCGTTTCAGCGAACGATTGTGCAGCGAACGTTCCGTGAAGCCCATAAAGATGGCGTGCAGGGCCGACAGGGTGAGTAGACTGTAGGCCAGCATGGCGGCCAGGAAATGCAGCTTGAACCCGGTGGCGCTGGCGTGGGCTACGAGGTGTACGTTCGGGAAGATGACCGGGAGTAAGGTGCAGCCGGCCGCCAGGGGCAAGACCATCGGTTGCATGCCCTCCATTCGTGCCATGAAGCTTTCCAGCCAGTAAATCAGCACTGCCAGCCACATCATCAGCGATAGCGCGAAGCTGAAGGAGAATCGCATGCCGGCTTCGGTAAACAAGGCGTCGTAGAGCCCCGCGGCGTGGATGGTGAGTGCCAGCGCAATGGCAGAGCGCTCCCACGTTTGCATGGGGCGGGCGACGCACTGGCCCTCGACTTCACGCCAGCGCGTGTTCCAGAAATGGAAACCGAGGGCGCCATATATCAGGGCGGCGAGGATGTGCGGCAGAAGCTGAATTACAATATCGGCCATCCTTGAATTCTACTAGAAGCCCAACTCACATGCTTGATAACCTGACTAATCGCCTTGCCCGCGTCATGAAAACGCTGAAGGGCGAGGCGCGCCTGACAGAATCCAATATTTCCGAAGCCTTGCGCGAGGTTCGCATGGCCCTGCTGGAGGCCGACGTTGCCTTGCCGGTGGTCAAGGATTTTATCGCTGCGGTCAAGGAAAAGGCGGTCGGCGAAGAGGTCATCGGCTCTCTGAGTCCGGGCCAGGCCTTGATCGGCGTCGTTCATGCCGAACTGGCCAAGGTCATGGGCGATGCGCATGAAGGCATCAATTTCAATACTCAGCCTCCCGCAATCGTGTTGATGGCCGGTTTGCAGGGGGCGGGCAAGACGACGACAGTCGGCAAGCTGGGCAAGTTCCTCAAGGAGAACCACAAGAAAAAGGTTCTCGTGGTGTCATGCGACGTTTACCGGCCCGCCGCCATTGAACAGTTGAAGTCGGTTGCCGGCCAGGCCGGTATCGATTTCTTCCCGTCCGCCGTTGGCGAGAAGCCGGAGGCGATTGCGGCGGCAGCCATCGACTGGGCGAAGCGTCACTATCACGATGTCCTGCTCGTCGATACGGCCGGCCGTCTGGCTATCGATGAAGAAATGATGGCCGAAATCAAGCGTCTGCACGCAGCCATCAACCCGATAGAAACCCTGTTTGTCGTCGATGCCATGTTGGGCCAGGATGCCGTCAATACCGCCAAGGCCTTCAACGAAGCCCTGCCGCTGACCGGCGTGGTACTCACCAAGCTCGATGGCGATGCACGAGGCGGCGCGGCGCTGTCGGTGCGCCATATCACCGGCAAGCCGATCAAATTTGCCGGCGTCGGCGAGAAGCTCACTGGTCTGGAGGCTTTCCATCCCGAGCGGATGGCGTCGCGCATTCTGGGCATGGGCGACGTCCTCTCGCTGATCGAGGAAGCACGCAAAGGGCTGGATGAGGAAAAGGCTGTTGCCTTCGCCAAAAAGCTGAAGTCTGGCAAGGGCTTTGACCTCAACGATTTCAAGGAACAGATTGCCCAGATGCGCAACATGGGCGGTTTGACTGCCCTGATGGACAAGATGCCGGCGCAGATTGCCCAGGTGGCCGGGGCCTTGCCGGCCGGCGCCGAGGGCAAGATCATCGGCCGTGTCGAAGGCATCATCAATTCGATGACGCCGCAGGAGCGCGCCAAGCCGGAGCTGATCAAGGCCAGCCGCAAGCGCCGTATCGCCATGGGGGCCGGCGTTCAGGTTCAGGAAGTCAATCGTCTGCTTAACCAGTTCGAACAGACGCAGAAGATGATGAAGCAGTTTTCCAAGGGGGGCATCGGCAAGCTGATGCGCGGCATGAAGGGCATGCTGCCCGGTATGGGCGGCATGGGCCGCTGAATCAGTTGCCGGCCTGCGCCAGGCGGGCCGGCTTGTCGTAACCCCACTGGTTCTGCCAGGCGGCTCGAACCATGTTCGGATACTCCGGTTTGCCCAGGCTGCCGTTGTAGCGACCGAGGGCGCGGAAAAGGTCGCCCTTCTCGATATCCAGATAGTGGCGCAGGATGGTGCAGCCATAGCGCAGGTTGGTGCGCAGGTCGAACAGAGAATCTTCCGGCCTGCCGATCAGCTTGACCCAGAAGGGCATCACCTGCATGTAACCGCGTGCCCCGGCCGACGACACCGCATATTTCCGGAATCCCGACTCGACTTGCATCAAGCCCAGTACGAGCTGCGGGTCGAGGCCAGCCCGCGTTGCTTCGTAATGCACGCTACGCAACAGGTCGATCCGGTATTCTCGGTTGGGGATGCGCTTCTCCAGGCGTGGCGACATGGCGGCCAGCCAGTCGACAGCCTCCATCGGCGTCTTGAAGGAGCTGACACTCGGTCGGGAGTCGGAAACGGCTTTGTGCAGAGCGGCCTGGGCGCTGGCCGAGAGGGCTTCGTATTTCTGCGCGCCGGCGTAGGCCGCCGACGCGCTGGACAGCAATAGTGCGGCGATCAGGCGGCGCACAATTTCCCTTGGAGAATCGAGACGATGTCGGTCTGCGCGATCATCGTCGGCTCGGCATCGCGGCGACCCTTGTATTCGAATTGGCCGTCCTTGAGCCCGCGTTCACCGATCACGACGCGATGCGGAATGCCGATCAATTCCATGTCGGCAAACATGACGCCTGGGCGTTCGTTGCGGTCGTCGAGCACGACATCGAGTCCCGCCTTCTTCAGGTCGTCGTACAGCTGGTCGGCAGCAGACTTGACCGCTTCGCTCTTGTGATAGCCCATCGGCACGATACACACCTCGAATGGGGCGATGGCGGCGGGCAGTACGATGCCTTGTTCATCGTTGCCTTGTTCGATGGCGGCGCCGACGATGCGCGAAACGCCGATGCCGTAGCAGCCCATCTCCATCGTCTGGCTCTTGCCGTTTTCGTCAAGATAGCTGCAGCCGAGCGCTTGGGCGTATTTCTGACGCAACTGGAAGATATGGCCGACTTCGATGCCGCGGCAGATATCCAGCGTGCCTTTGCCGTCGGGTGACGGGTCGCCGGCGACGACGTTGCGGATGTCGAACACTGCCGGTTCGGCCAGATCGCGGCCGAAGTTGACGCCGGTCATGTGATAGCCGGCTTCATTCGCGCCACAGACGAAATCGCTCATGACGGCGACGCTGCGGTCGGCAAACACGGCGATCTTTTCCCGGTCGATGCCGACAGGGCCGATGAAGCCGGGTTTGCAGCCCAGGTGCTCGATCACTTCTTCTTCGGTGGCAAAGCGGAAGGGATTGATTGCGGCAATCTTGCTGGCCTTGATTTCGTTCAGTTCGTGATCGCCGCGCACCAGCAGCAGCGCGAAGGTCGGTTGGCCCTCCTCTTTTTCACTGACGACGGCGATGGATTTGACGATCTTGTCCAATGGCACGTTGAGGAACTTGGCCACATCGACGCATGCCATCTTGCCCGGTGTGTGCGTCTTTTCCATTGTTTGAGCAGCGGTGGCGCGGGGTGTGGTCGGTGCAAGCGCTTCGGCGAGTTCCACGTTGGCTGCGTAGTCGGAGGCGGGGCAGAAGGCGATGTCGTCTTCACCGGATTCGGCCAGGACATGGAATTCGTGCGACCCGGTACCGCCGATGGAGCCGGTGTCGGCGGCGACGGCGCGGAACTTCAGGCCCAAGCGGGTGAAGATGCGGCTGTACGTATCGTACATGTTGCCGTATTCGCGCTTCAGGTCGTCAAACGAGGTATGGAAGGAATAGCCGTCCTTCATCAGGAACTCGCGACCGCGCATGACGCCGAAACGGGGGCGGATTTCGTCGCGGAACTTGGTTTGCACCTGATAGAGGTGAATGGGCAGTTGGCGATAGCTTTTCACATCGCGGCGGACAACGTCCGTGATGACTTCTTCATGCGTCGGCCCGATGACGAAGTCGCGCTGATGGCGGTCCTTGAAACGCAGCAGCTCGGGGCCGTATTGTTCCCAGCGGCCGGACTCCTGCCACAGTTCTGCCGGCTGAACGGCCGGCATCAGCAGTTCCAGCGCGCCGGCATTGTTCATTTCCTCGCGAACGACATTTTCGACCTTGCGCAGGACGCGCAGCCCCAAGGGCATCCAGGTATAGATGCCAGCGGCGGCACGCTTGATGTAGCCGGCGCGCAGCATCATTTTTTGACTGATGACTTCGGCGTCTGCCGGCGCTTCCTTGAGAGTGGTAAAAAAGAACTGCGAAGTGCGCATGGGATGCTCTTGAATTCGTTGGGAAACCTTCATTTTACACGGTCCCGCTTCTTTGCATGTGGACGCCCTTTGTGAAAGAATCGGGGCAACCATTAATTTTGCAGGATTTCTATGCTCGATCGTGAAGGCTACCGCCCGAACGTCGGCATCATTCTTTGTAACGCCAAAAACGAGGTTTTCTGGGGTAAACGCATACGGGAGCATTCCTGGCAGTTTCCGCAAGGTGGCATCAAGCGCGGTGAAACGCCGGAAGAGGCCATGTATCGTGAACTGCACGAAGAGGTCGGGCTCATGCCCGAGCATGTGCGTATCCTCGGGCGAACCAAGGGCTGGTTGCGTTATGAAGTGCCGACACACTGGATTCGCCGCGAATGGCGTGGTTCATACAAGGGCCAGAAACAGATTTGGTTCCTCCTGAGGCTGGTCGGGCGCGATAGCGACGTCAGTTTGCGGGCAACGAGTAAGCCGGAATTCGACGCCTGGCGCTGGAATGACTACTGGGTGCCCCTCGATGCGGTGATCGAGTTCAAGCGTAGCGTGTATGAGCAGGCGCTGAATGAACTCGTCCGCTTTCTCGACTTTGACCGCAAGGGACTTCGCGTTAGACGCGAGGCAGAGGCTTCTTTGCCGGAGGCGGCAATGGGTGAAGAGGAAAAGTAGCAATGAGTTTACGTGTGCTCGTCTTTTCTTTTCTTGTCCTGCTTATGCCGCTTGCCGGTAATGCGGCGGACGAGCAGGAAGAGGATGGTGTGCCGCGGCAGTGGCAGGAGTTGGATGTGCAGTTTCCGTCGCCACCTGCCAAGGATGCCTTGATACCGCTTTATGTGAGTGCGGCAACTGACAACCGCTTCTACATCGATGGTTCGAGTCTGAGTGTCGGGGCTGATCAGGTGATCCGCTATGTCATGGTTGTCGAGACGCCCGGTGGTGCGCGCAACGTGACCTATGAAGGGATGCGCTGCGAATCGAAGTCGCGTCGTATCTATGGTTCCGGACGCTTGGATGGGACGTGGTCAAAGGCGCGTAACAGCGACTGGGTCCGCATTCTCGATGCTTATGCCAATCGGCAGCATGCGGCATTGTTTCTTGAGTACTTCTGTCCGTATGGCAATTCGGTGCGAACGACGGCGGAGGCTCGCGATGCCTTGGTCCGCGGTGGGCATCCGGATCTGCGGCGCTGAGCGATCAACATGTCTGCGGATAGGTTGATACTTGAATTTGATCGGGCCTTGCGTACGGTGTTCGCGCCGGCCCGCACCGCGCGCCCTGTTCCTGGTACAGATTTGCCGGAGCCGGCGTTAAGCGAAGCGGAGCGCCAGCACGCCCTCGGGTTGATGCGGGTCAATCATTGTGGGGAAATCTGTGCGCAGGCCTTGTATCAAGGGCAGGCGCTGACTTCGCGTGATCTTGCGGTCAAGGAGTCGCTTCGTGGCGCCGCAGAAGAAGAGACGGAGCATCTGGCCTGGACCGAATCTCGTATCAAGGAGCTTGGCGGGCGTAAAAGCCTGTTGAATCCACTGTGGTATGTCGGTTCGCTTTCCCTGGGGGTTGTCGCCGGGGTGATGGGTGACAAGTGGAACCTGGGTTTTTTGGCTGAAACCGAAAGACAGGTCGAGGCGCATCTCGATGGGCATCTCGTTGATCTTCCGGCGCAGGATGGAAAGTCTCGGGCGATTGTCGACCGTATGCGGCTCGACGAAATTCAACATGCCGAAATGGCCATCCGCTTCGGCGCCGCAGAATTGCCTGCGCCGATCAAATTGGGAATGAAGGCGATGGCGAAGGTCATGACCCTCGCCGCCTATCGCATCTAGGCCGGTCGGGTCAGGCTTCCTCGATAATCTCGAAATCGGCGGTGATGTCGGCTGTCTTGCCGATCATGATGGATGCCGAGCAGTATTTGTCCTTCGATAGTTCGATGGCGCGCGCTACGGCGTCCGGCTTCAGGTTTCGTCCCTTGACTCGATAGTGGAAGTGGATGCGCGTGAATACTTTGGGGTCCGTTTCGGCGCGCTCTGCGGCGAGGCTGACGTCGCAGCCGCTGACTTGATGGCGCCCTTTCTTCAGGATCAGCACGACATCAAAAGCGCTGCAGCCGCCAGTGCCGGCCAAGACCATCTCCATGGGGCGCAAGCCCAGGTTTCGACCGCCGGCTTCCGGGGCTCCGTCCATAACCACCGAGTGCCCGCTGCCGGTTTCCGCGACAAATGACATGCCGGCATCGCTTCCCATCCATCTTACTGTGCATTCCATTTCGATCTCCTTGCTGGGGGTCTGATTCTAGCGGAATTGCCGAGTGGGCGATGTGGTACTTGAGAATGTTGCGGTGCAGCAATATAGGTTTTGTCTGGGGCGGGTTGGAGAGGCTTGCCTGGAGTTGTTCAATGGTTAATCAATGTTGTATTGACGTAATTTATTTAAATTAAACATCGAGATATTAACAATAATTATTGTTAATGTGACTATTAAAATATTGGTTGTGCAATGCACAAGAATAGCTTGCTGACGACCATGTGTTCGGGCAGAATGTGAAGCGTACGAACTGTAGTGACTTGTCAGCGATGAGTTCTTCGGTTCAGATTTGTCTCCTCCACCCTCCTCCTTTGGTGTGGATTTAACGCGGCTCAGCGAGCCGCGTTTGTTTTGTCTCATTTGCCATGAGTGGTTGAAAAGGATTGACAGCGATGTAATTCGTCGACTAAAATCCGCGCCTTTCTCCAATCTGCGCCCAATTTTTCAGGACGGCACACACATGAAAACGTTTTCCGCCAAGCCACATGAGGTGAAGCGCGAGTGGTTTGTGGTAGACGCCACAGACAAGGTGCTCGGCCGCCTCGCCACCGAAATCGCTCGTCGCCTTCGCGGCAAGCACAAGGCTATCTATACCCCGCACGTTGATACCGGCGACTTCATCGTTGTCACCAACGTTGAAAAGCTCACCGTTACCGGTAACAAGGCTGAAGACAAGAAGTACTTCCGCCACTCCGGTTACCCGGGCGGTATCTACGAAACCAACTTCAAGAAGATGCAGCAACGCTTCCCGGGCCGTGCTCTGGAAACCGCCGTCAAGGGCATGCTGCCGAAGGGTCCGCTGGGCTACGCCATGCTCAAGAAGCTGAAGTGCTACGCCGGCGACCAGCATCCGCACACTGCCCAGCAGCCGAAGGCTCTGGAAATCTAAGGGGGTATCATGGCTGAAGGTTATTTCTACGGTACCGGCCGTCGCAAGAGCGCCGTTGCTCGTGTTTTCATGAAGCGCGGTTCTGGCGCCATCGTCGTCAATGGCAAACCGGTTGATCAGTTCTTCTCCCGCGAAACCGGTCGCATGATCGTTCGTCAGCCGCTTGAGCTGGTCGAGCAGTTGAATGGTTTTGATATCAAGGTCAATGTCACCGGTGGTGGCGAGTCCGGCCAGGCTGGTGCTGTTCGTCACGGCATTACCCGTGCCCTGATCGAATACGATGCGGCCCTGAAGCCCGCGCTGTCGAAGGCTGGGTTCGTTACCCGCGATGCCCGTGAAGTCGAGCGTAAGAAGGTCGGTTTCCACAAGGCGCGTCGCCGCAAGCAATTCTCCAAGCGTTAATTCGCTTGTCAAAAGAAGGCCGCCTTGGAGCGGCCTTTTTTATTGCCTGTTTCTGCGGTGCGGGTCGAATTTGGGTGTAAAAAAGCCTCGGCATTTGCCGAGGCTTTTGCATTTGCGTACAGCCCCTGTTTCAGGAGAGGATGAGGTTGTCGCGGTGAATGATTTCCGGCTCGTCTACGTAGCCGAGGATGTTTTCGATGTCGGCTGTCGTCTTGCGAGCGATCAGGCGCGCTTCGCCGCTGCCATAGTTGCTCAGGCCGCGGGCGATTTCACGGCCGTCGGGGCCGGTGCAGGCGACGGCGGCGCCACGTTCGAATTCGCCTTCAGCGGCAATGACGCCGATGGGGAGCAGGCTCTTGCCGGCGCGCAGGGCTTCCACGGCGCCGGTGTCGAGAATCAGGCGTCCGGCAAGTTGCAGGTGGTCGGCTAGCCATTGCTTGCGGGCGGCCAGTGGTGGTGTGGCGGAAACCAGCAGGGTGCCGACTGACTCGCCGGCTGCCAGTCGGATGATCGGGTCGGTTTCGTGGCCGCTTGCGATGGCCGTGTGGGCGCCGCTGCGGGCGGCGCGTTTGGCAGCAATGACCTTGGTGATCATGCCGCCGGTGCCGACCTGGCTACCGGCTCCGCCGGCCATGCCTTCGAGCGACGTATCGCCGGCGATCGCCTCCTGGATCAGGGTGGCGTTCGGGTCTTTGCGTGGGTCAGCCGTGTATAGGCCTTTTTGATCGGTCAGGATGATCAGGGCGTCGGCTTCGGTCAAATTGGCGACGAGGGCGCCAAGGGTATCGTTGTCGCCAAATTTGATTTCGTCGGTAATGACCGTGTCGTTTTCATTGATGATCGGCACGATGCCAAGGCCGAGCAACGTCGTGAGGGTCGAGCGGGCATTCAGGTAGCGCTTGCGGTCGGCCAGGTCGTCGTGGGTAAGCAGAATCTGCGCGGTGTGTACGCCGTGTTTGCCGAAGGCGGCCTCGTAGGCCTCGACCAGTCCGGCTTGTCCGACGGCGGCGGCGGCTTGTTTTTCATGGACGGTCTTCGGGCGGCGGCCCCAGCCCAGGCGCTGCACGCCGCAGGCGACCGCGCCGGAGGAGACGAGAATGATTTCGCGTCCCTGTTCGCGCAGGCTGGCGATCTGGCGAGCCCAGTCGCCGATGGCATTCAGGTCGAGGCCTGTGCCGTTGTTGGTAACGAGTGCCGAGCCGACCTTGACGACCAGGCGCTTGGCGTTGGCGAGGCGAGTTTGGCTCATGCTTCTTCCGTCGTGCCTTCGTCTTCGTCGTTGGCGATTTCCGGAATGGCCATCTGTTCGAGGGCATCCTGGATGGCGTAGATCAACGGCTTGGTGCCATCGCCGTTGATGGCGGCGATTGAAAAGACTGGACCGTCGAACTTGGTGGCTTTTTTGTAGGCTTTGAGGAAGTCCGTGATTGCCTTTTCGCGTTCGTCTTCGGGAATGAGGTCGAGTTTGTTGAGGATCAGCCAGCGGGGCTTTTCGACCAATTCCGGGTCGTGTTTGGCGAGCTCGCCGACGATGGCCTTGGCGTCGCGCACCGGGTCGGCATCCGGATCGATCGGTGCGATGTCGACGAGGTGGAGCAGAATGCGGGTCCGTTGCAGGTGCTTGAGGAAGCGGATACCGAGGCCTGCGCCGTCGGCGGCACCTTCAATCAGGCCGGGGACGTCGGCGACCACGAAGCTCTTTTCGGCGCCGACGCGGACGACGCCGAGATTGGGGTGGAGCGTGGTGAAGGGATAGTCGGCAACCTTCGGGCGGGCCGCAGAAATGGCGCGGATCAGCGTACTCTTGCCGGCGTTGGGCAGGCCAAGCAGTCCGACGTCGGCCAGTACGCGCAATTCGAGGCCAAGTTCGTGTTCCTCGCCCTGTTCGCCCTTGGTGCATTGGCGGGGCGCGCGGTTGGTTGAGGATTTGAAGTGGGTGTTGCCGAGACCACCCTTGCCGCCCTTGGCGATCAGAACCTTCTGGTCGTGCTCGGCGAGGTCGGCCAGGACTTCTCCGGTATTGAGGTCGGTGACAACGGTGCCGACCGGCATGCGCAGCACGATATCGTCGCCGCCGGCGCCGTAGCAGTCGGCGCTACCGCCGTTTTCGCCGCGCTGGCCGAGGAATTTGCGGGTATAGCGGTAATCGACCAGGGTGTTGATGTTGCGGTCGGCAATGACGTAGACGCTGCCGCCCTTGCCGCCGTCGCCGCCGTTGGGGCCACCCATCGGGATGTATTTTTCGCGGCGGAAGGTGGCGATGCCGTTGCCGCCGTCACCAGCCTTCACATAGATTTTTGCTTCGTCGATGAACTTCATGGTTTGTTCTTCCTGCCTCGCTCGAGGCGTTGATGCTTTATGGGGCTGGGCTCTTCGGGAAAGCGCAGGCCGATAAAGCAAAAAGCCCTATCCGGGCGGATAGGGCTTTTCTGATTCTTCCGCCGGGCCGAATTAT
>CALJZP010000006.1 GCA_937983545.1 uncultured Azonexus sp. | reverse complement strand
CAGCGATGCGGCGTTGCGCGAGCGCATCTTCAGCCGTATCAAGGCCGAATGGGAACTCACCCGCAAGCATCTGCTGGCCATCGAGGAACGGGATGAACTGCTGGCCGACAACGCCATGCTGCGCAACTCGCTCAAGCTGCGCGCGCCGTACATGGACCCGCTGAACCACCTGCAGGTCGAACTGCTCAAGCGCTATCGCGCCGGCGAAACCGACGAGCGCGTGGCCCGCGGCATCCATCTGGCCATCAACGGCATCGCCTCCGGATTGCGCAACAGCGGTTAAAATCCATCACCATGCCTACCCCCATCAAACGCACCGTATTTTTCGTCTCGGACGGCACCGGCCTGACGGTCGAAGCCTTGGGCCACAGCCTGATGACCCAGTTCGAGGATGTCGAATTCAAGCAGATCCGCATCCCCTTTCTCGACAACGTGGAAAAGGCGCAGGATGCCGTAGTCCGCATCAATGCCCAGGGCGAGGCCGACGGCATGCGCCCCATCGTGTTCACGACGCTGGTCAATCCCGACCTGTCCGGCATCGTGCACCAGGCCGACGCCTTCTGCCTGTCCTATTTCGATTCCTTTCTGGCGCCGCTCGAAGCCGAGCTGGGGCGCAAGTCCAACCACACCGTCGGCCGCTCGCACGGCTCGGCCGACAGCTCGGACTACAAGAAGCGCATCGAGTCGATCAACTACACGCTGGCTCACGACGACGGGATCACCGACCGCGACCTGGAGGAAGCCGATGTCATCCTGGTCGCCGTGTCGCGCTGCGGCAAGACGCCAACCTCGCTCTACCTGGCCATGCAATTCGGCCTGAAGGCGGCCAATTTCCCGCTCATTCCGGAAGACTTCGACCGCGGCCGCCTGCCGGGCACGCTGGAGAAGCACCGCGCCAAGCTGTTCGGCCTGACCATCCAGCCGGAGCGCCTGGCCCAGATTCGCGAGGAACGCCGCGCCGGCAGCAAGTACGCTTCGCTGGCCAATTGCCGCTTCGAAGTCGCCGAAGCCGAGAAGATGATGCGCCGCGAAGGCATCCGCTGGCTCGACTCCTCCAGCAAGTCGATCGAGGAAATTTCGACGACCATCCTGCAGGAACTGAAACTGAGATAAGCGAGCCGTTGCAGGCTGCATCAGACAAAAAAGGCGCATTGACTGCGCCTTTTTTATGCCGAAACCGGGGCGGAGCGATCAAAACAGCGTCGTCGCGCGCACCCAGGCATCGGGCAGCATGGCTACCACCCTGGCCTCCAGCCACTTGTCGGCACCGCTCAGGATCGCCAGGCCGGTGGCCAGGATCAAGCCCCCGAACGCCTTCTTGACGCCGTCGATTCGGCTCAGCACCCAGGCCCTCGCCGCATTGAATCCCCGCTGCGAGGCGTAGGCGACGGCAACCAGCGGTATGGCCGCGCCAATCCCGAACAACCCGAGGACGATCCCGCCGCGCGTTGCCCCGCCTTCGCTGGCCACCAGCGTCAGCGCCGAGGCAAGAAGCGGCCCTGAACACGGGCTCCAGACCAGTCCGAGAAGCGCCCCAAGCAGCAGCGCACCACCCAGCGACCCGCCGTCCAGTGTGGCCGAAGCGCTGTTGGCACGGGAAGCGATGGGTGCCAGCCACTGCGTAAAGCGTTCATTGAGCGCGGGAACGAGCATCACCATACCGAAGACGATCAACATCCAGGCACCGAACAGGCGCACGCTCTCCGAGTCGATATCGAGCGCCGGCCCCAGGGCCCCCAGAAAAATGCCGATCAGGGCGAACGAGGTGGCCATGCCAAGGCCCATGGCGATCGGCGCCAGACGGTTGTTCTGCACCGCCCCGCCAACCACCAGCGGCAACAACGGAAAGACGCAGGGCGACAGCGTGGTCAGGCTGCCTGCCAGCACGCTGAGCCCCAGATGGCCAACGGAAATATCCATGACCGCTTACCGCGCGCTGCCAAGCGCGTTCGCCAGCGCCTTGGGATCGGTATCGCCGGCCAGTCGTGCCGTTTCGGCCTTGCCCTTGAAAACGATCAAGGTGGACTGGCTGCGCACGCCCATGCTCTTTCTCAACTCGCGTTCGTTGTCATAATTGACGACGAGCAGCGTACCGGGCACCGCCGGATCGCCCTTCCAGCCGTTGAAGACCTTTTCCTGGGCCCGGCAGGTGGGACACCAGTCGGCATGAAAATGCAGGGCCACCGGTTTACCGGCTCCCTGAAGATCGGCCAGCTCAAGGGCTGAATAGGGTTTTATTTCCAGCGCCGCAGCCAGATTGACCGATGCCAGCAACGAGATGGCGAGTAGGGATTTGCACAGGGTCATGAGGTTTCTCCGTGAGGTAAAAGACACAGCGTCGACAATCAGTCGTTCGACGCATGAATTTCTTACACTCACAACCGGCCACTGCCCGGCCGTGCTGCCGGAGCAAGGCTGGCTCAGGCCAGACCGCTTGCGGATTCCTCATCCGTCGCACGCGACAACGCCCGGGAAAGCGCCGACGAACTGGCATACCCGGATTCCCTGGCGGCCCTCTTCAAACCGTATCCGGACTCCACGGCAGATCGCGCGATAGCCAGGCGCAATGTCCCGAGATACTTGCCTGGCGTCAGGTTCATGACATCGCGAAACGTATTGGCAAACGCCGTGCGGGACATGCCGGCCTCGGCGGCCATCCGTTCCAGCGTCCAGGCCTCCTGCGGTGCGCTGTGCAGCGCCACCAGCGACCGCGCAATACGCGGGTCCGCCAATCCGTTGAACAGGCCGCTGTCGGTGGCGGGATGGGCGACAAGGTGGCGCAGCAGTCCGATGAACAGAATATCCCCGGCCCTGTTCAGCAGCGCGGGCTGACCGCAGCGCGGCGCCGCCAGCTCGGACGAGATCAGCGCAACGGCCTGGCTCAGTGCCGTATCGGTCTGCGCCAGCGACAGGACGACCGGTTCGGCAAATTCGTTGAACAGCAATACGCCTGCCGGCCCTTCGATAACGACCTTGGCGCGGACCAGATGCCCGGAATCCTCTCCTTCGCCAGCTGACACCTGGTGCCGGATATCCGAACGACAAATGACGAGCGATGGCGCAGGAATCCTGCGAACGCCATTCGGCAGGGTCAATACCAGTTCGCCCCGGGTCAGCAGGTACAGTTGCAGAAAACGCGTTGCCGATCGATCGGCTGCGCTGTCTGGATCGCCAGGACATTCTTCTGCCCGGATCAGCTCGACCCGGGGAGCCAGGGCTTCAAGCAGGGCCGACAAGCGGTCGAGGCGGGAGGAAACGGACATTTGTACGATCTGCAAATTATTTTGAACATATTACATCAAACCGTACGTCACACTACGCCTGAAGATCAAGACCCCGGGTTGTCCGCCAACCCGCGGCCTATCGACAAGACCTTCACTCACCGCGACCACTCACAAAGGAAACATCATGAACGCACAAGCCCTTATGCCGCGCAAGCCAGTTCCCGCCTTGAACGTCCCGCTAACGACGGGTGGACGTTTCGTCCTCGGCGCCCATCCCGGCGAGCGCTTTGATCTGATCGTGTTTTATCGCGGCCTGCATTGCCCGATTTGCGCCAAATACCTGATGGAGCTGGAACGACTTGCCCCGGAATTCAACAAACGCGGGGTACAGGTTATTGCCGTCAGCAGCGACGATCAGGAACGCGGCCTGGCGATGGCCGACAAGGTCCATGCCACCGCCCTGCAATTCGGATATGGATTGACGATGGCGAGCGCCCGCCAATGGGGCCTCTATATCAGCGAATCGCGGGGAAAGACCTCGATTGGGCTCGAGGAACCTGCATTGTTCAGCGAACCCGGCGTATTTCTTGTCCGCCCGGATGGAACGCTGTATTACGGTGCCGTGCAAACCATGCCCTTCGCGCGCCCCCAGTTCGCCGACCTTCTGGGTGCCGTCGATTTCGTCATCGCCAACGATTATCCGGCGCGCGGCGAGTACCCGAACAGCTTGTGATTCCGATCGGCAGTGCCGGGAAAGCAGGATTTCCCGGCACTGCCGGAAGAATCGTCAACAAGCCCGGAAACAGCGATCCGACACCTGTTCAGGCAAGCCGTCGGCGCACCGCTTCAAACAGACAGATCGCCGCAGCGGCAGCGACATTGAGCGACTCGACATCCCCCGGCATCGGTATGCGAATGCGCAAGCCTGCGGATTCAATCAACGGCCGGCTGACGCCCAGCCCCTCGGCGCCGAATACCCAAGCGACAGGCCCCGACCAGGCGGCCTCGTAGAGCGACGTCGCGCCGTCCAGGCAGGTGACGGCCGTCGTTCCGGCATAGTCGGACATCACCGCCAGGAGATCGGCTTCCTCATGGATGCTCAGGGCAAAGTGGGCGCCCTGCCCTGCACGCAGCACCTTGGGCGACCAAGCCGAAGCGCACCCCGGTGAGAGCACGGCCTGCCGGATACCGGCGGCAGCGGCGGTACGCAGCAGCGTGCCGAGATTGCCCGGATCCTGCACGCCATCGAGCAGAATCGCATCGCGATCCGGACGGAAACCCTCGCGGGCAGCCGGGATCGGGGCCATGGCCAACAGACCGCTCGGCGTATCCACCAAACCGAGATCGCGCATCAGGGCATCCGCCAGAACGACGACTTCCCGGCCGACGACATAGTCGGCCACTTCGCCGCTTGTCGCCGACTCGGCGACAATCAAGGGTTCCAGACGATCGAAGGCAGCCTCGTAGGCCTGAACGAGATGCACGCCATCGAGCAGCGTCAGGCCCGACTTGCGGCGCTCGCGCCCGGATTCCGCCAGCTTCTTGAGCTGCTTGAACAGAGCGTTGTCGCGCGACTGGATGTGTTTCACAGCAGGGAAAGCTGTTTTGCCACCGGCCCGAAGCTCGTGCGATGCACCGGCGACGCACCATGCGCCTCCAATGCGGCAAAGTGCGCAGCGGTGGGATAGCCCATATGGCGGTCGAAACCGTACTGCGGATACGCCGCATGCAAGGCCAGCATGCCGGCATCGCGAACGGTCTTGGCCAGGATGGAGGCGGCGGCGATCGACGCGATCTTGCCGTCGCCCTTGACCACGGCCTCGGCCGGAATGTCGAGCCGGGGACAGCGATTGCCGTCGACCAGCGCACGCTCCGCCCTCGGCTCCAGTCCGGCAACCGCACGCTGCATGGCCAGCATCGTGGCATGCAGGATGTTGAGGCGGTCGATCTCCTCGACCGTCGCCTCGGCAACGCACCAGGCCAGCGCGTTTTCGCGGATCAACACGGCCAGCGCGTCGCGCTTCTTTTCACTCAGTTTCTTGGAGTCGTTCAAGCCGGCAATGGGGCGCGCCGGGTCGAGAATGACCGCGGCCGCCACCACCGGGCCGGCCAAGGGTCCGCGCCCCGCTTCGTCAATGCCGCAGACGAGCCCCTCGGGAACGATCAGCTCAGGCATTCGATAACCGCCCGCGCCGCCTTGTCGGCCGTATTCTGGCGCAGTTGCAGATGGATATCGGTAAACGCCTCTTCAACGGCTTGCGCGTTTTCCTTGTCGCCATACAACTTGACCAGCGCTTCCGCAAGATTCTCCGGAGTTGCCTCGTCCTGGATGATTTCCGGCACGACAAAGCGCCCGGCCAGCACGTTGGGCAGGCCGACATACGGCAGGTAGGCCATCCGCTTCATCAGCCAGTACGAGAACTTGGCGATCTTGTAGGTGATGACCATCGGGCGCTTGATCAGCGCCGCTTCGAGCGTTGCCGTGCCGCTGGCAACGAGCGATACGTCGGCCGCACCCAGCGCATCCTGGGCATGGCCGAACAGCAGGCGGAACGGTACGTCGCCAGCCTGCTGCCGATAGATGGCAGCCTCGAACTGAAGCCGCGTTTCGCGGGTGGCCAGCGGGACGACAAAGATCGCCTGCGGCAGGAAGCGCTCGCGAATGATCCTGGCGGTCTGAACAAACGTGTCGGCCATCATCTCCAGTTCGCCGCGGCGGCTGCCAGGCAGCATGCCGAAGATCGGATAATCCCTCGGCAACGAGAGCTTTTCGCGTACGGCGACCTTGCTGGTTTCCAGCGGAATGATGTCGGCCAGCGGATGCCCGACGTAGGTCACCGGGATCCGCTCCTTTTCGTAAAGCGGCGGCTCCATCGGAAACAGGGCCAGCACGCGATTGACGGCACGGGCAATCTTCTTGATGCGCCCGCCTCGCCACGCCCAGATCGAAGGACTGACGTAGTGAATGGTACGCACACCGGCCGCCTTGAGATCGGCCTCCAGTCCCAGATTGAAATCCGGCGCATCGACGCCGATGAAGACGTCCGGCCGCAATTCGAGCAGACGCTTCTTCAGCTGGCGACGAATACCGGCAATTTCCCGGTAGTGCTTCAGGGCATCCCAGTAGCCCATGACCGACAGCTTGTCCATCGGCCACCAGGCATCGAACCCTTGCACCTGCATTTTCGGCCCACCGATACCGTAGAAGACGGCATCCGGCAGATGCTTTTTCAACGCCGCGATCAGATGGCTGGCCAAGAGATCCCCGGAGGCCTCCCCGGCCACCACGGCAATTCTTACTGCTTTACCCATGTCAGCGAATGATGCCGCGCTTCGAGACCTCGAGGAAATCGACGAAACGCTGAACATCCGGCTGTGTCTTGGCGTCTTCGACCAGCTTGGCCTTGGCTTCCTCAAGTAGCAGCCCCGACTTGTAAAGCGTCCGGTAGGCGCGCTTGAGCGAGGTGATCGCATCGGCGTTGAAACCGCGTCGCTTCAGCCCCTCGACGTTGATGCCGTAGGGCTGGGCCGTGTTGCCGGCCGCCATCAGGTACGGTGGAACGTCCTGGAGAATGACCGTGCTGACCGCCGTCATGACGTGCGCGCCAATGCGACAGAACTGATGAACACCGGTGAAACCGCCGAGAATCGCCCAGTCATCGACCACCACATGCCCCGCCAGCGAGGCATTGTTGGCGAAGGTGACCTTGTTGCCGACCTGGCAATCATGGGCAATATGCACATACGCCATGATCCAGTTGTCGTCGCCAATCGACGTCACCCCCCGATCCTGAACCGTGCCCAGATTGAAGGTACAGAATTCGCGGATGGTGTTGCGGTCGCCAATCTCCAGGCGGGTCGGTTCACCGGCGTATTTCTTGTCCTGCGGCACTTCACCGAGCGAACAGAACTGGAAGATGCGATTGTCGCGACCGATCCGCGTATGGCCGCGAATCACGCAATGCGGACCGATGACCGTGTTGTCGCCGATCTCGACGTGAGGGCCGACGATCGAATAGGGGCCGATCTCGACATTGGCGCCGATCCTGGCACCCGGATCGACAATGGCAGTCGGGTGGATCATGTTATAGATCCCGCTTGGCACACATCAGGCGGGCCTCGGCCGCCAACTGACCATCGACCCTGGCCTCGCCCTTGAACTTCCAGATACCGCGCATCTGGCGCTCGATCTCGACATGCAGATGCAGCTGATCGCCCGGCATGACCGGGCGCTTGAAGCGTGCCTCATCGATACCGGCAAAGTAGAAGACATCGCTTTCGGTCGGCTTCTTGCCTTCGGTCTTGAACGACAGGATGCCAGCAGCCTGGGCCAGCGCTTCCATGATCAGTACGCCCGGCATGACCGGATGGTGCGGGAAATGGCCGACAAAAAAGGGCTCGTTGATAGTCACGTTCTTGTAAGCGTGAATCGATTTGCCAGGCACAACTTCGACCACACGGTCGATCAGCAGAAACGGGTAGCGATGCGGCAAATGATCAAGAATCTCATGAATATCCATTTAATCAACCCTCTATGTCTTTTTGTTTAAGTTGTTTCTCAAGATCGGAAATGCGATCGGCGATCTTTGACAGGCGGCGAAGATGCGATGCGTTGCGCAACCATTCCTCGTGCGTATCGATCGGGAACACGCTGGTATATACACCGGGCTTGGCAATACTCTTCATCAGCGTCGATCCGCCGGAAATCGTCGTTCCCGAGACGATGTTCAGATGCCCGGAAATCATCCCGGCACCGCCGACGATGCAATGCTCCCCGAAGACCGTACTGCCGGCAACCCCAACACAGCCAGCCAACACCGAATTCCGTCCGATGACGCAATTGTGTCCGATGTGAACCAGATTATCGAGCTTGCAGCCATCCTCGATCACCGTATCGTCGATCGCTCCGCGGTCGATGGTGGTATTGGCGCCGATCTCGACATCGTTACCGACCCGCACGCGACCGATCTGGGGAATCTTCACCCAGTCCTGACCGTCAGGAGCAAATCCGAAGCCATCGGAGCCAATCACCGCGCCGGAATGAACGATGCAGCGAGCGCCGACCAGGCAGTCGTCATAGACCGTCACCCGCGGATGGAACAGCGTTCCATCGCCAATGCTCACCCCATCACCCACGACACATCCTGCGCCGAGCACGACGTTTTCGCCCAGGGTTACACCCTTGCCGATCACGACATTCGGACCCAGCGATGCACTCTGCGGAATGGGCGATTCGGCAATCACCGACGGATGGATGCCGGAGAAACCTGCCCGATAGGGATTCAGCAGGGTCGCCACCCGCGCGTAATAGGCATAGGGATTGGCGGTAACGATGCGTGCGCCGCCAAAATCGTCGACCGCATCGGCGCGCAGGATGACTGCCGATGCCTTGCAACTCGCCAACTGCCCCCTGAACTTAGGATTGGACAGGAAAGTGATATCGCCAGTCTCGGCATTGCCTACCGAAGCGACCTGATCGATGCGCGTTTGCGCATCCCCAAGCACATCGCCGCCCAAACGGGCGGCGATCTCGGCAAGCGTGAACGATATGCCGTTCACGCTCATTACTTCGCTTCCGACAGTGCCTTGATAACGCGTTCGGTAATATCCAGGCGCGGGCTAACCCACACCACATCCTGCAGAATCAGATCATACTTGTCCGCTTCGGCAATCTGCTTGATGGCCTTGTTGGCCTTTTCGATGACTGCAGCGTTTTCTTCGTTCTGGCGCAGGTTCAGGTCTTCGCGGAACTCACGCTGGCGACGCTGGAACTCACGGGAAAGCTCGCCGAATTCCTTTTCCTTGGAACGACGCTCGCTCTCCGCCATGGTCACGGAATTCTTTTCCAGATTTTCCTGCAGACCCTGCAACTGCTTCGCCATGCGCTGCAAATCCTGATCACGCTTGGCAAATTCGCC
Organism: uncultured Azonexus sp.; assembly: GCA_937983545.1. Lineage (GTDB taxonomy): Bacteria > Pseudomonadota > Gammaproteobacteria > Burkholderiales > Rhodocyclaceae > Azonexus. Next base: position 4,426 of record CALJZP010000006.1, on the reverse strand, counting down.
TTCCAGCTTCTTGGCGGCCTTCTGGGCAGCCGGCGCGTCGCGGAAGATACGCTGCGTGTTCACATAACCCACTTTCAGTTCGGCGGCGTAAGCACCCGTCACGAACAATGCAGACATCAGCGATGCCAGGACAACGGATTTGACTTTCAACTTGATACTCCTGAATTAAAACGTAGTGCCCATCTGGAACTGGAAGACTTCAGTCCTGTCGGTATCTTTCTTGTTCAGCGGCTTGCCGATACTGAACTTGAGCGGACCAATCGGTGAAATCCAGGCAGCAGACAAACCCGTCGAATAGCGCAACTCGGCAAAGTCGACTTTCTCATCGCTGCCAAATACCTGACCACCGTCAACAAACCATCCCATTCTGAACGACTTGTCCATGCCGGGCAAACTCCAGAGCAACTCGGCATTGCCGATAACGCGGCGATTACCCCCGAGGCGGTATTGTGTCGTCGTCGAAGGGTCCGTATAGATCGGACCAAGGGACGAGGCCTTGTAGCCGCGAACCGAGGTCACACCGCCAGCATAGTAGTTCTTGAAGAAAGGCAGGCCGGACGCGCCGTAGCCATTTGCCATGCCGTATTCACCATTGAGCATCAGGGTGAACTTCGAATTGAGCGGCACGAAATGCTGGAGTTGGTAACTGGCGCGGTAATACGTCAGATCGCCACCCGGCAAGGCAACCTCCAGCGAAGCGCGCTGGAAGGTACCCTTGGTCGGGAAGAAGAAGCTGTCCTTGCCATCACTGGCCCAACTCAGCGTCAGAGGGACCGACAGATTGGTTTCCCCGAATTTGGTGACGTAATCCTTGTAATACTGCGGCGTTTGCGTATATGTCTTGATGCTGGTCGAGTCGAGCCCCAGGCCGACACCGATCGACTCCTTCTCGCCAATCGGAAAACCGAAGCGGATCGCCCCACCCGTCGACGATGACGAATAATATGCCAAGGTCGTCGAGGTGGTATTAAACGTGCGGTGGTAGATATCGAAGCCCTGGCTGACCCCATCCTGCGTGAAGTAGGGGTTGGTATACGAGAATACGTAGGTCCGGTAGGTCTTGGCCGAATTGACCTGGATCGCGACGTTGTTCCCGCTCCCCATGAAGTTGTTCTGCGCGATGGAGCCGGAGAGAATAACCTTGTCGGTACTGGATGTACCCAAACCAAGCATCAGGTTCCCCGTCGGCTTTTCAGTGACATTGACATTCACATCGAGCTGATCCGAGGTACCACTGACGGCCGGTGTTTCCACGGCCACTTCGGAGAAAAAGCCCAGCTTATCCACGCGTTGCTTGGATGCCGTCACCTTGTCCGCATCGTACCAACCGCCTTCCATCTGGCGAATTTCTCGGCGAATTACCTCATCGCGCGTCTTGGTGTTACCCGTCACATTGACGCGACGCACATAGACACGCTTGCCCGGATCGACAAAAATCGTGAAGGCAACCTTGTTTTTTTCCTTGTCGATCTCCGGTGCTGCGTTGACGTTGGCAAACGCATAACCTTCCTTGCCAAGCCGGTCGCTGATGGCCTTGGTGGATTCGTTCAGCTTTTCACGCGAAAACACGTCACCCGTCTTGATCTTGAGCAGCTTCTTCAGCTCCTCTTCGGAAAGGGTGAAATCGCCGGCCACCTTGACCGACGAAACTTGATAGCGCTCCCCTTCGGCAATGTTCACCGTGATATAGACATCCTGCTTGTCAGGAGAAATCGAAACCTGAGTCGATTCGACAGCAAATTCCAGATAACCCTGATTCATGTAGAAGGATTTGAGCTTCTCGAGGTCTGCCGAAAGCTTCTGTCGCGAATACTGGTCGTTCTTGGTGTACCACGTCAGGAAACCCGGCGTGGTCAACTCGAACTGGCCAAGCAATTCCTTCTCGCGGAAGGACTTGGCGCCGATGATGTTGATCTGCTTGATTTTGGCAGCGGAACCTTCTTCAATATTGAAGTTGATGCCAACGCGATTTCTTTCCAGGGGCGTAACGGTAGTCGTAATATTCGCTGCATACTTGCCACGCGTCAGGTACTGCCGCTTCAATTCCTGCTCGGCCTTTTCGAGCAATGCCCGGTCGAAAATCCGCCCGTCGGCGATACCGGTTTCCTTGAGGGCCTTGATAATGACATCCTTGTCGAATTCTTTCAGGCCGACAAAGTTGATGGTTGCGATAGCCGGTCGTTCCTGAACGACGACGACCATAACGTCCTTTTCGACCTCAACCCTGACGTCCTTGAAAAATCCGGTGGCAAACAAGGCCTTGATTGACTGAGCAGCCTTTTCGTCATTCAGCGTTTCGCCTACCTTGACGGGCAGATAGCCAAATACGGTACCTGCTTCGGTACGCTGGATACCCTCAACCCGGATGTCCTTGACCGTAAAGGGTTCGAATGCCAGCACCGGCGAGGCAAATACGCTGGCAATCATGACGGACAACAGGGTTTTCTTCATTATTCAGCCGTTAAGCAGGCGAGAGATATCGTTAAAAAAGGCGAAAGCCATCAGAGCGAAGAGAATGGACATGCCAATCTGCTGGCCGACTTCCATTGCGCGCTCGGAGAGCGGCCTGCGCCTGACGACTTCTAGCATATGATACAACAAATGCCCACCGTCCAGCACCGGGATGGGCAGCAGATTCAGGACCCCCAGGCTGATGCTCACCAGCGCCATGAACTTGAGATAGTAATCGAGACCCAGTCGGGCCGACTGCCCTGCATAGTCGGCAATCGTGACCGGTCCCGAGAGGTTCTTCCACGACACCTCCCCGGTAAGCATCTTGCCCATCATGACCAGACTGAATACCGACTTGTCCCAAGTCTCTATCAGCGCGAGACGGCCTGATTCGACGAAATCATGACGAACAAAAGTGCGCAGCTCGCGTCGGCTTCCCGAGTCCGTTTTGACCGCAACACCTATCTTGCCGACTATCCGCCCCTTTTCGGATACCGAATCGGGAACCAGTTCAACGACGAGAATCTCATCGCCCCGGCGCACCTCCAGTTGAACGGACCTGCCCGCCGATTCACGAATGACGGCAACAAAGTCAAGCCACAAGCCGATTTCGCGACCATCGATGCGCAACACCCGGTCTGCGGACTGGAGCCCGGCACGCGCGGCCGGACCGTCGGGGATGACCTCGCCGAATATCGGCGGCGTATCCGGACGATAAAAGCGAATACCCAATCTCTCCAGGGCATCGCCCTCCCAGCCCTGCTCGGCCACGGCTCCCAAATCAAGGCGACGGAATGAAATCTCCTCTTTGGCGTTGATCACCTCTAGCTCGACGCTCGACTGATCGGCTGCCTTTTGCAGTAACAGCCAGCGAAAATCATTCCAGGTGGCGACAGGCTGTCCATCGACCCGACGAACCTGCTCTCCGTTATGGATGGCCGCCATGGCCGCCGGCGACCCGTTGGGGGGCGAGCCCAGAACAGGCAACAATTCGTCGCTGCCATGCATGAACACGGCCCAGTAGAGCAGAATGGCCAATGCAAAATTGGCGAGCGGCCCCGCCGCCACGATCAGACTGCGCTTGCCCACGCCCTGGCGGTTGAATGCCCGATGCACCTCGTCCGCAGGAACCGCCCCCTCCCGTTCGTCAAGCATCTTGACATAGCCGCCCAACGGAAAAATGCTTACCGCCCACTCCGTACGATCCCTGCCCAGATGCTTCTTCCACAGAATACGTCCGAAACCGACCGAGAAACGGAGTACCTTGACGCCGCACCACCGGGCAACAAGATAATGTCCCAACTCGTGAACAACGATCAGCACACCCAGGACGACCGCAAACGCGGCCAAATAGAACGGAACGTCGTTCACGCGAAGCTACGTTCCCGTATCAGGCGCGCAGCAAGATGGCGCGCCTCGGCATCGGCACCGATCACATCCGCCAGACTCCCCTCCGGCACGGCTGGAAGCGACTGCAGCACCTGATCGTTCAGGCGGGCAATACCGCGGAACGATAGCTTCCCTGCCAAAAACTCCGCCACCGCCACTTCGTTGGCAGCGTTCAGAATGGCCGGTGCCGTACCTCCCGCTCGCAATGCATCGTAAGCCAGTTGCAGACAACGGAAGCGCTCGAAATCAGGCGCCTGAAAATCCAGACGGGCAATCTTGAACAGATCCAGCGGCTCAACGCCGGCGGCAATTCGCTCAGGCCATGCCATGGCATAGGCAATTGGCGTCCGCATGTCCGGATTGCCCAACTGCGCCAATACCGAGCCATCTTGATACTGGACTGCAGAGTGGATGACGCTTTGCGGATGCACGACGACCTGGATCATCTCGGGCGGCGCATCAAAGAGCCAGCGAGCCTCGATGACCTCCAGCCCCTTGTTCATCATGGTTGCCGAGTCGACCGAAATCTTCCGCCCCATGACCCAATTCGGGTGAGCACAAGCCTGCTCGGGCGTGACGTGCTCCA
>CALJZP010000005.1 GCA_937983545.1 uncultured Azonexus sp. | reverse complement strand
CGCCGAATCCTTCCCAGATCCTTCATGGTGATCATCTCCTAAAATCCTGCTCAAAAAATGAGCGGACGAGTTAATCACCCTGGTCAATTTTCAGCGCGCACAACCTCGCTTTTCTGGTCAGTTTTCAACGAGCGTCAACAGCCCAGAGGTGGTCGCCCTCGATCACTGTGAAATCCGGTCTTTTCGTTTTCTTTGGCCAGACGGGAGCAATTCGCTCCCACGCTTCGACTAGGCGCCGCTGCTGGCCCAAGGCGAGCACCAAGGCCTCCGGCGCTGGCCAGTCGCGCTCTTCACCGGCCAGGAGCGGACTTAACTTATAGGTTTTGCCTTTCACATACTGCTTGCAGTTGCGGTCCCAAGAAACGCAGTCACGTTTTAGCGTTTGAACCTCGCTGTCTCGGCCGGCCATGGCCAGCAGGGCGATCCAGAGGTGTGCCGCCTGAAGGGTAACGGACAGGTTATGCACATGTGCCAAGGTGCGAGGTGGCCATTCGTAGACATTGCAATTTTTCGCAAATCCGTAGGCATCGCCAATCTTTAGCGGGAAAGACGGGGCCACAAGCGGAACGCCGTTGCTGTCGCGCCATACGTTTTGCTCGAAGTAATTGGCGAGGCGGATCATTGCTCCCGTCGTACTACCTACGACATTTCTCCCGGGGACCGGTTTTCCATGGCGAGCACTGCCTGCCAAGAGTTCCGGGATGGCTTCTAGCAAGTGAATCAGGTTGGGACCAAGTTCCTCCACGACCCAGAGTACCCGCGGCCCCATACTTTCGAGGTAATCGTCGGAAATTGGCTGGTACTCGGAGGACTCTTCGACGGGCGCTGGAGTCTCGCGCACCCCCCTGGGGTTTGTGGTGCGGGTAATATCGTTCTTTGGCGGGACATCATGCCAAAGCCCCATCTCCATCATCATCCGCATCCGGTCGAGTTCATTCCGGCGGCTTCTGGCCTTTTGAAACTCGGTCACATCCTCCGCAATCAGGTGGACGAGAAGTCCTGTGGCAGCAGGATTGGCCGCTGCGAGTTTGCGAGTGATAGCCCTGGCGAGAATAGGAGGAACTTCGGAGTACACCCTGTTCAACACAACCGTGGCGTCGAGCGGGCGGCCCTTGGCACGGCGCATCCCACAAGGTGCGAGCCTCAAAAGCAGCGCATAGCGAGTAAGTTGAAGGGAGGCCTCATCGAGGAGAATGTCGAGCTCTGCCGACGGCTCGATGTCCTTTGGAATAAAGGCATTGATCCGGTCGCGTAGGCCTACACGCTTTTCGTAATCAGCCAGACGGCGACCTCCAATCATAGCCTCGGATGTTTCCCAAACACCATAGACCTCGCCGTGCCCAAGGAGAGCTTGACAGCGTGCGGCATCCTCACGGGACAGGTGTTGCAGTGACTCTTCGGGAAAGAGTAAGGATATTTGCATCCGTCCTCTGTCAAATCCGGAAGCTGCAGGGGCTGGAGGCATGACCGGAAGAGTTTCCTCGCTCATACAATCCTCTTTTCTGCGTGCGGCCGTAGACCGGGCACGCGATGTTCCCCGTTTTCGATAGCTGTCGCCCAACGTGTACGTGTCTTCTCTACCGCCTCTGGCGGGAATAGCCGCAAAACGAGGAGACCGTTGGCGAGTTCTTGGGCAGGCACGCCTTGGAAGGCTGTAATCGGAACAGCAGACTGGTATGCGAGCAGCTCCTCGACACGCCGGGAGACGAAGTCCAGCGCCTCGGGAAGAATCACGGCATTGGGCTTGCACAGCAGGCAGCGCTCTCCTGGACAAACCGGCAAAAGGGAGGTGCCGTGAATTTCTGCGGGTGGGTGACGAGGATCCTTGCAGGCAATGCCTGGCCATGCACGCGGCAGCGAGCGGTACTCAGCCAGACGCCGATCCATTTCTGGCGTTACAGTGCCATAGCGGAGTTGGTGGGCGAGGATCGTCAGGTCAAGGCGGCCATCGCCTAGTTGGGCGAAGAGTAGATTGAGGAACATCAGGATCGCGGCATCGCGTTCCTCGTTCAGTATGTTCTGGTTGAGATAGTCGTCAGTTGTCTTCAGCCAAGCGTGGTTGAGAGCTGCCATGACATCAAGGATGTTGCCCCCACTGATCCGCCAAACGTAGAGGGCGAACATGTTGCGGAAGTCCTTCGGCCTGACATGGGGAATCGCAGCCTTCCCGCTAGCATCACGGATTTGGTTAAGGCGATTCAGGAAGACTGTGAGGTATGGCCGTTGCGTACCATCTATCGTGTAACCTGACTGTCCCTGAGTCAGCCAATTGATCTCCCCGTAACAATCTACGTAGAGCCAGACGTTGCGACAGCCTTCCTCAAGGGATTGAACAGCAATCAGTTGTTGCGTCAAAGCTTCTGCATCAGCCTTTTCCTGCAGCATTCGCTCGTACGCGGCACGCTCTGCTGCTAACCTATTCTGAAGTTGGGTACGCAGAGTTACGTTGCGGTCCAGTAGCGTCTTGATAATGTAGCCGGGACCGTAGCGGGTTTTCCAGAGGCCATCTACAACTTGCTCCTTTCCACCGGCACGGGCCTTCGACCCGATCAGTAAGTAGCGAGCGGGATCCCATTCGTTGTCGCGGAGAAAATCCGTAAGCGCGTCCAGGGAGAATAGCGTGGCCAGGTTCCATCCGGTATTCACCAAGCATTGGTGGAAGGCCGCGTCAACTTCCCAGCGGCTCGGGAACTGAACAGCACGCATCGTGACGAGACTGAGCCCAGTCAGGGCATTGAAGTATTTGTCGTCAAGCCCGTTCCGCAATTCGACAGGCGTGGGAAGTAGCTTCCCAGTACGTCGCTGTGCGTCCTGTAACCAACGCCAATGCTTCAGAAAATCTTCCTCCTCGGCGGTGGTCGGGCAGAAACTGTCGGCCATGACTCGGTCCATGAGCGCCCATTGCTTGAGGACGGCATACCACTCCTGCTTCAGCGCGATGCGCAGGTCAGTGCAATGATCCTCAGGAGGCAGACGCAATTGGGTGGTGGCATTCTTGCGCACTATCCAGTTGTGGATCTGCCCTGCATTCATCGACCTAAGTGTCAGGTTGACCCAGTGCGTGAACATCGTAACTTTGGTGGGCTGAAGCGCACGCATTCCTTGTATTTGCCCTGATGCATAGAGAAAATGTATCCGTGTGAGTTGACGTACATCCTCCACCCGATCCATTGGCTGTCCGGCCAGCGCCGCGTCTTTTTCAACGTTGTCGAGCACTCGCCACCATTCGCGCAAGCTGATCAAGGCCTCCTTAGTGGTGCGGTTTGCCTTACCTTGAAGGTTCGTACGTATAGTGAGAGCGAGTTGATGGATCAACCTTGGGCGCCCCGAAAAAGCGCCATGCCAAGTTCCTCCTCGATTTCCTCTTGGCTCATTCTGACCCAGTGCGAAAATGGTCAAATCCACAAAGGTATTTTCCTTCGAGTGAAGCGTCCAGAATTTGAGTGGGTCTTGATGATCGGGTAGTTCAGTCCCGGACGAGACAAGCGTCAGCCGACCAGGTTCCTCCATATGGTTGACAAGATGGTCCTTGTTGACTTCTCTCAGGCTCAATCCGATTCATCCTCATGGTCAGCGATGCTCTGTAGATACTTGTCATGAACGTTGTGAGCAACTCCAAGTCGATCAAACACCCACTGGAGGTAAATCATCGAGGTTTCCCAGCTGACGTGGCGTAACTGCGACTTGATTTCTATTTGGATCACAGACATTACACTGGCATGCACAGACTGTCTGACTGTATTTTCCAACCCCCTGCCCACCGCTGCGAGCCAGGCTTCACGCTGCTGTTCCATCCTCTTCCATAAAGTCTGGCACGCCCACCAGTGCCGCCCCTTGTGGGGAGACCAGCCTTTCGGGCAGCCTGGCGTACGCCGCCACTCATCGTAAAACTGGCTTGTTGTGTACTTACTGCAGGTCTTGGGGTTGAGAAAAAGCTGAACAGTTTCGTCACGAATCTGCTGCTGGGCAAAAAGGGTTCTCCCCTTCTTGATCGCTTTGGCGAGCACCTTCGGGCGAACCTTCTCGCGGTACTCGTGCAGTTTCAACGCGAGCGGCATCGGGATCCTGAAGGGCTTCTCTGGCCCGATCTTGTCGCCGTGGTCCTTCCCGTACTGGGGCCCCTTGGCGCCGAACCGGACATCAAGAAGCACCATCTGTTGTTCCAAAGGAACATCACGGCTGGCGACCCTCCATTCCGAAGGCTCCCAGGGAAGCGTGTCAACCCTCAGGCCGCATATCTCTGCCTCGCGCAGGGCCGTATCCAGCACCGTCTCGGCCATCAAGCCCACAGTCGAACCGATTTCTGGTTTGGAATAGACTGAATGAAGCCATCTGCCGATGTCCTGCTCTGAGGGAAATGCGAGACGAGTCTTCTTCACCTGCACCTTACCTTGGCGCGTCTCATATTGATCACGTTTTGGTGGAGTGCCAAAGCGCCCACCATTTGGGGGCAGCTTGCGGATTTCGGTAGGAATTACAAATGGCCCTCGCAACTTTTTGTCAGCAAGCCAAGTACAGTATTGGGTCCCGATACCAACCCTGAAGTTGATCGTAGACGCCTCCAAACCCTTTCCAGTGGCAGACCAACTCCCCTTCAGCATTTCGTGCTGATAGCGCCCAAGGAGGTCCTGGACGTACTCGGCAGTCAAAAAGCTCACCTCTCGGATCTCCCCCCATTCCAAGCAATTGGCGAGTGCGAAAGCAATACCTCGAACCGACTGATCTGCGAGGGGACGAGCGCGGAGCACTCGACCATGATCGACCGGCTCCCATAGTCCAAGTGCGCGATCCTGAATGAAGCGAGATGCCAGTCTGTGGTACCGCAGACGAGAGTCAAGAATGCAGGGCAGGTGAGCCACCCGTGCAAAACCAGCCCTCACGAGCGAGTCTTCGTTCGGGTAGTACACCTGGTAGCTGTAGCGCCGCTCCGCAACTTTCATGGCCTGAAATATATTTTGCTGTAGAACTTATTTTTACCCACAAAAAAAACGCTCGTCAAGCGAAAACTAATCCGCCGTAAAACTTCGAGGTAGCCGATCACGTGCTTGCGGGCACCGCCGATCTCGACGTAATCCGACCCCGGCGAAATAACGTCGGCCAGCGTCGAGTCCGGATTGAGCTGGGTGCGGAACTGGTCGAAGTAGGCGATTTCCATCTTCGTTCCCTGGCGGACGGTACCGGAATCCGGCTGCAATTCGCCGAGGATCAGGCGCAGCAGGGTGGTCTTGCCGGCACCATTGGGGCCGATCAGGCCGATCTTGTCGCCGCGCTGAATGCGCGACGAGAAATCGCGGACGATCTGGCGCTCGCCATAGGCCTTGAAGACATGATCAAGCTCGGCCACCAGCTTGCCGCTCTTGTCGCCGGCATCGAGTTGCAGATTGACCTTGCCCATCCGCTCGCGCCGCGCCTGGCGTTCGGCGCGCAGCTTGTCGAGGCGCTGGACGCGGAAGACGGCGCGCGTCCGCCGTGCTTCGACACCCTTGCGGATCCACACTTCCTCTTCCTTGAGCAGCTTGTCGGCGCGGGCATTGGCCAGCGACTCCTCGTGCAGCATGGCTTCCTTGCGCTGCTGGTACTGCGTAAAGCTGCCGGGAAAGCTGGCCAGCTTGCCGCGATCGAGTTCGACGATGCGCGTGCACACGCGGTCAAGGAAGGAACGGTCGTGGGTGATGAAGAACAGGCTGACACCGCTTTCGATCAACAGGTTTTCCAGCCATTCGATGGCGGCGATGTCGAGGTGGTTGGTCGGCTCGTCGAGGAGCAGCACCTCGGGCGCCACGGCCAGCGCCTGGGCCAGCGCCAGACGCTTCTTCTGGCCGCCAGACAGGGAACCGACACTGGCCTCGGGATCGAGCCCGAAGCGGTCGATCACGCGCTCGGCCTGCGCTTCATAAGCCCAGGCACCGCGTGCTTCGAGTTCGTGCTGCAGGGTATCCATGCGCGCCAGCAAGGCATCGTGGTCACCCTGTCCTTCGGCCAATTGATGCGATACCGCGTGGTACTCGGCAAGCAGCGCCGAGGTTTCGCCCATGCCGGAAACCACCGCCTGGAATACGTTCATCGCCGGATCGAAAGGCGGCTCCTGCGGCACGTAGCCAACGCGGATGCCAGGCTGCACCCAGACCTCGCCGTCATCCAGACGTCCCTTGCCCGAGCCGGCGGCCATTGCCGCCAGCAGGGAGGATTTGCCCGTGCCGTTGCGGCCGATCAGGGCCACGCGTTCGCCGGGATCGAGCTGGAAATCGGCATGGTCGAGAAGCGGCACGTGGCCGTAGGCAAGGCAGGCGTCGGAGAGTTTGAGGTAGGGCATGAGTCGCAATGAAAACGGCGCCCCGCAGGGCGCCGCGTTGGGAAGGAGGCAATTTTACAGCCTGCTGGACGATCAGGTGTTGAAGCGCGACAACTGCGCCTGCAGTTCGGCCGCCAGGCGCAAGAGGTTCTGCGCCCGTTCGCTGTTGAGTGCGGCCCGATTGCTGCTGCCCGCCGCCGCCTCGGCAATTGTTTCAACGAGACGCGCAATTTCCTGGCTGGCCGCACTTTGCTCCCGGGAACTGTCCGCGATGCCATGCACGACATCGACCGTCTCCTGGGCGCGCTGGTCGATGGCTTCGAGGGAATCCCCGGCCTGACGAGCCATCTCGACGCTGCCGCTCATGTTGGCGCTCAACACCTGCATGCGGCTGACGGCACGTCCGGTTTCGTCGAGAATGGCGGATACGGTGGTTGCAATCTCCTGCGTGGACAGCGAGGTTCGTTCGGCAAGCTTGCGTACTTCGTCGGCCACTACGGCAAACCCCCGACCCTGCTCACCGGCCCGTGCCGCCTCGATCGCCGCGTTGAGCGCCAGAAGGTTCGTCTGATCCGCGATTTCGCGGATCACGCCGACCACGCTTGAAATCTGCTTGGAGCGCTCGCCCAGAGACTCGATCAAGGCCGCCGAGTCGGTGATGTCCGATGCCACACGCTCCAGTTCGCCCATGGTGCGATAAACGACATCGCGCCCGGACGCTGTGACCGCCTTGGCGTCTTCGGAGATCCGGGCCGCATGATTGGCATTGTCGGCGACCTGCGTCACGCTGACCGACAACTCCTCGACCGATGCGGCAATGCCCGTTGCCGAGGACGACGCCCGCGCCGACGATTCCCGGCCCGCGCTCGCTGCCTGTTGCAGTTCGTTGGCCGCCGCCCCGACCTCCGACGAAGTCGCGGAAACCCCTTGCACCAGCGAGCGCATGTTGTTCGCCATGTAATTGAAGGCCTGGCCGATGACATGAACTTCGTTGCGGCTGTCCGGTTCGGCCCCATGAACGACGGTACGCAGGTCGCCCCCGGCCATGCGCTCGACCTCCTGGACCATCTGTTTCAACAGGCGCAGACGGGTGCTGACCAGCACAAAGATCATGGCCGCCAGCAGCAGGGCAGCCAGGATGCTGGCCACGATCAGCGCGTTTCGCAAGGCACGGCTTTCCTCGAGATATTCGTCCAGCCAGCTGCCGGTCGCCACGGTCCACCCCCAAGCAGTCGAGGTCGCCGCAACGACGATCTTTTCACGTATCACGCCAGCGCTATCGGCCAACGGGTAGCGGAATGCGCCGCTCTTGTTCGTCAGAACCTGCCGCAACACATTCTTGGTCGTCTCCGGGAGATCGAGTTCGCCGATCTGTTTTTCCTGGAACTTGGGATGCATCACGAATTCACCGATCCCTTTTTCGTCGGTGGGCCGGACGACATAGACGTAGCCTGTCTTGCCGGCAACAATCGAACCGAACTGATCGCGAATACGCTTGAGTTCGCGGTCGAGGGAAATTCGCACCGAATAGGCGAGCCAGGGCTTGCCATCGGCGCCCTTGATATGCCTGACGGTACTGAAGTTGTATTTGCCGCCGCGAATGGCCAAGCCCTGATAGTTTTCGCCGGCCAGCAATGCCTTGGCAACGGGGTCGCCATCGGCAATCGGCACCCCGTTCATGGGCTTGCCGTCCTTGTCCTTCAGCAGGGTCGCCAGCCGATAGACCTTGTTGTCGCGAATCGCCAGAAAAGCCGCTTCGCTTCCCGTCAGGTCGCGAAAAGCCTTGAGTACCCGATCGTTTCCATTGAGCACCTCATGGCCGAGCCTGATCGTCGGCAAATCGACATCGCCGGTCCTGGTCAATCCAACACCGGCCTCCGGCTGTGCTCCGGCATACTTGAGAAAGAACTGCGCTTCGGCATCGCCGCGGACCTTGACCGAGTCGTAAAGCGCATCGAGGCTACCCGCCATCAGCCTGGCCTCGTTTTCGAGATTGCGCTCGGTCACCGCAATGGCGGTACTGTCTGCCCTATTCTGGACAATCAGCGTCAATGCCGAAAAAACAACGACCAGCGCGGCGATCGTCGCCATGATCAACTGCTGTGCAATCGGGCGTCTTGCGAAACCGGTGGTCATGTCACGCGAGCCTCTCTCGTTGTTATCTTTGTTCAATCTATCACATTGGCGCAGGCACCGGTACAATGCGCACCTTCAGCGCGTCTCCATAGTTAAATGGATATAACGGCTCCCTCCTAAGGAGCAGTTCCTGGTTCGATTCCGGGTGGGGACGCCACCTCAAAAGCGCGACGCCATGCGGAAATCCGGAAAACCACCCCGCCACCCCGTAGACATCAGCGAAGAAGACGGCGTGCGCTACCTGCACTTCGGCTCGGACTGGGTGCAGGGCGCCATGCGTATTGCCCGACCGTGGTCGCTGGAACTGGCTTACACCCGCGAGATGATGGCCGGACTGCTTCTCCGCCCCGCCGCGACCTGGCCGAAAACTGCCTTGCTCATTGGCCTGGGTGCCGGCTCCCTGGCCAAGTTCATCTATCGCAACCTGCCGAACTGCCGGATCACCGCCGTCGAGATCAACCCGCAGGTCGAATTCGTCGCCAGCCAGTACTTCCGGCTGCCGCTCGATCCGCAGCGGCTCGACGTGGTGATTGGCTGCGGTGCCGACTACATGCTCGGCGGCACAAGCAGTTTCGACTACATTCTCGTCGATGGTTTCGACCCGGCAGGACGTAGCGGCCCGCTGGACACCTTGCCGTTCTACCAGGCCTGCCGTGCCCGCCTCGGGCAACAGGGCATCCTTGCCGTCAATCTGCTCGGCCGCGACAAGAACTTCCCGGCCAGCGTCGAACGCCTGAAACAGGCATTCGATGGTCGTCTCGCCGTTTTTCCATCGTGCGACAGCGGCAACACCATCGCCTTCGCCACCGGCGGCGATCCGATTGACGTGTCGCTGGACGAGATGCGCGCCTGCGCGCTCCAACTCAAAAAAGACACACGCCTCGACCTCCTGCCGACACTGACCCGCCTGCAACTGTCAAATCCTTGGCCGGAAGGGCGTTTGCGCTTTTAGTTCCCGCTGTTTCTTCAGTTTCAAGATTTTTTGGGCTATAAAGAGAGAAGGCACTCCACCAATAACAACGACAAGGCGGCTGACAACAACAATAAACAGGCAAAACCCCTGACTTCTGATTCCGCATTAAAGGAGATGCCCATGCTGTCTATTCAGGACGTGCTGGATTATTGCGATCTCGACCGTGGCGAGATCGAGGCAATCGCCGAGCACGAGCATGTTCCCATGACCATTGCCGCCGAGATCAGCGAAGTGTTGCTCTGTACGCCGGAAGGCGTCTGCCAGTTGCATGTGATGTTTCTGGAAAACATGCGCAACGCCTTTGACCGTGGCGACATGCTCCATGTTCAGGAGTTGGCGGAAGCCTATCAGCATCTGCAGCGCTCGCATCCGCTGCCCGCCTGCCACTAAGAATCCGCGCCCGTTTCGGGGCGCACGGAATCCGGCCGGTCAGCGGCCGTGTCCGTAGCCGTTTTCGACGGCGTAGAGCGCCACCTGGACGCGGCTGCTCATGTTCAGTTTCTTGAAAATATTCTGGACGTGAATCTTGACGGTGCTTTCGGCCAGATCGAGCTTGCGGGCGATTTCCTTGTTGCTCTCGCCTTGGGCCAGTGCGGCCAGGATATCGCGCTCGCGCGGTGAAAAGCGGTCGCGCTCGGCCTGCGACGCGTCGGCCTTCGGGGGATTGCGCACCCCCTGGATCAGTTTTGCCGTCATCTGCTGCGAAACGACGGACTCCCCTTGCGCCGCCTTGCGAATGGCGTCGACGAGCGTATCGGTCTCGATATTCTTCAGCAGGTAACCGCTGGCACCGGCGCGCAGCGCATCCATCAGATCCTGCGCATCCTCGGAGACAGTCAGCATCAGCACATGGACATCGGGCATTTCCTCGCTGATGACCTTGACTGCCTCGAGTCCGGAAACGCCCGGCATGTGCAGGTCAAGCAGCGCCACGTCCGGTTTCAGGGAGCGAACCCGCTTGATGCCTTCCAGCCCATCCCCCGCTTCGCCCACGACCTCGAAGGCGTCGTTGCGCTGCAACAGCGACTTGATGCCGCTACGGAACAAGGTATGGTCATCGACCAGCAATACCCGGATCTTCTCGCTCATTTCACACGGTCTCCCTATTTTCTTTCGGCAGGCAGAGGGTTACGCAGGCCCCTGCCCCCGGTTGTGATGCTACCTGACATTCGGCGCCAATGCGGTGAGCGCGCTCGCGCATGATTTTCAGACCGACATGACGATCCGACAGGCAATTCGGATCGGTCTGCGGATCGAAGCCCACGCCGTCGTCTTGAATCGTGATCCGGCTGCACGCCATGTCCTGGTCGACCACGACGCGAACCTGGCTGGCCTTGGCGTGTTTGCGAATGTTGGACAAGGATTCCTGCACGATATGCATGATCTGGATTTCATCGGTCGGCGCCATCGGCACCACGGCACCACGGCGATCGAATTCGGTCTTGATCCCGGTTTGCCCCTCGAATTTTTCCAGCGCGGCGTTGATCGCCGAATCCAGATCTGACTGATGTACCCGTGTCCGGAAATGCACCAGCAGTTCCCGCACGTCGTCGTAACTTTCCTGCACCCCTTCGCGCAACTGCCCGGCCGTCTGCATTGCCTCGTCGCTGCGTCCCTTGCGCAGGGAATCCTGCAGCAACTGCACCTGGATGTTCAGGAAGGCGAGGCCTTGGGCGATGGAGTCGTGCAACTCCTGCGCCAGCAAATTGCGCTCTTCGGATACCGCGAGTTCCTTTTCGCGCGATTTCAGGCGCTGGTTCTCGATCGCCACGCCGAGATGGTGGCCGAGCGTTTCGAGCAGGTGCATTTCCTGGTCCGACAAGGCCTGCGGTCGACGGAAGTAAAGGTTATAGACCCCGATGCGCTGCTTGTCGCACAGGATGCTGAACGCGGTGGCCGTCGCGAACCCTTCGCGAATGCAGGTACGCAGGCGCATGCCCTCCGGTGGACTGCTCGTCGCAAAGGCAGCCGGCTGGCTGGTTTGAAACACGTCGCCGCACAGGCAGTCGCCACAATTGATCTGTCCTTCGTTGGCGATGAACTCGTCCGACAGGCCGTCGTGAGTCATCAGATAGAGCTTTTCGGTTTGCGGCAGGTACAGCCGCACCGCGCCGGCATCGGCGCCCAGGGTAGTCTTGATACGCTCGAGAAATCCTTCGCACAGGGCTTCCAGCGGCGCCGGCTCGGTCAGGAAGGTAGTCATGCCATAGAGGATGCCCAATTCGCGATTACGTTGCGCCAGGCGGCTGGTTTCGGCTTCGACACGATGTTCCAGCGTGCCCTGGACCGTTTCCAGATGCTCCGCCATCTGGTTGAAGCCGTCGGCGAGCGCGCCCAGTTCATCGTCGCTGGCAACCGGCACACGGACGCTCAGGTCGTTGCCGGTCATGCGCTGCATGCCGGCATGCAGCAGGCCCACCGGCTGAATGACCAGCCGGTCGAAATAGCGGATCAGCAGGACGGTGCCGAGAATGGCGAACAGCACCAGCGCAGCCTGGACGCTGCGCAGCAGATTGGTGTCGTAGGCGTAGCTTCGCTCCATGGCAAGCACCAACTCGTTGATACCGCTGACGAAACCTTCGAGCTCCTGGTCGAAACGGTCGGTAATCCGCTCCCGCTCGGCGTGGTCACCCATCAGATAGCCGACGACCAGGGGGCGAACGGTGGCCTGCCAGACCTGACCGACCTCGGACAGTCGCGCCTGAACCTCGCGGTTTCTCGGGGGCGACAAAGGGCGTGCCGGGTCGCCCTGCTGCAGGTCGCGCAGCACTTTCTCGAAGCGCTCCAGTTCGTCGCCCAGTGCCCCGCCGATTTGTGCCTCCTGCGCTTTAAGTTCCAGCCCCCGTGCCATCAGGTGGCCGATGCGATAGCTGCGCATGCGCTGGCTGCCGGCATCGTTGATGGCCGCGGCAACGCCTTCGAGCTGCCATGAAATGAGCAGGGTGAGGCCGATGGCGATGGTCGCAAAGGCGAACAACACCACCAGCATGCCGACGATCTTGCGCGAAAGCTTGCCCGAATTGGCCAGCATCAATCCATGTCCGTATTCAAATCCGCAAACCATAGCCCCGCATTGGGATAAACGCAAAGAGATGGATCAAGAAAAAACCCACCATTTTACCGGTGGGCAAAAATCGCCGTGAAGAGTGCAGCGACGATGGAAGAGATCGTGATCAGGCTGCTTCTTTTTCGACGTGCGCCTGCTTTTCGTAGAGGAATTCCAGCACGGCGGCGCGATAGCCGATGTAGGCCGGATCGTGGGCCAGCGTCAGGCGGTCGCGCGGACGCGGCAGCGCGACCGCCAGCACCTCGCCGATGGTCGCCGCCGGGCCGTTGGTCATCATGACGATCTTGTCGGAGAGCAGCACCGCCTC
>CALJZP010000004.1 GCA_937983545.1 uncultured Azonexus sp. | reverse complement strand
TCCGCGGCGTCAACGTCTTCCCGTCGCAGATCGAGGAACTGATCCTCAAGCAAGCCAAACTGTCGCCGCACTACCAGATCGAAGTCAGCCGCGACGGCCACCTGGATTCAATGAAGGTGAATGTGGAAATCAAGCCCGAATTCGAATTCGCCAGCGGTCCGGAAAAGGAATTCGTGGCACACGACCTGCAACACCACATCAAATCCTACATAGGCGTATCTGCCAGGATCAACGTGGTCGAGGTTGGCGGCATCGAACGTTCGGCCGGCAAGGCCAGGCGAGTGATCGACAAGCGCCCGAAATAAGGAGAATTGCCTGCTCAAACAATCCGGGCACGCAGGCCGCCAACTCCCTCCACGCCGGCCACCAGCACATCGCCCCGCAGCAACGGCCCGACCCCGGCGGGAGTACCGCTGTAGATCAGGTCGCCAGCCTCCAGACGCACCATTGTCGACAGATTGGCGATGATGTCCGGCACCTTCCACATCATGTCGGCGAGGTCTCCCTGCTGCCGCAGTTGCCCATTGACGTTCAACCAGATTCGCCCCGTCGCCGGATGACCGCATTGCGCCGCCGGGGCGATGACTCCGGCAACGGCCGACTGGTCGAATCCCTTGCTCATATCCCAGGGATGGCTCTTTTCCTTCGCCCGCGCCTGAATATCGCGACGGGTCAGATCCAGGCCGACCGCATACCCGAAGACCAGGCGCTGCACATCCTCGACGGCAAGATTCTCGCCCCCGTCGCACAGGGCCACCACCATTTCCACTTCGTGGTGGAGATTCGCGGTCAGCGAGGGATAGACCACCGCCAGCTCGCCATCGCCCCCGACCAGCGCATCAGCCGGTTTGGTAAAGAAGAACGGCGGCTCGCGCCCTTCGGCCTGATCGGCCGCTCCCATTTCGCGGGCATGCTCGGCGTAGTTGCGGCCCACGCAGAAAATGCGGCGCACCGGAAAACGGGCATCGGTTCCGGCAATCGGCAGCGATGTCACAGGATGGGGATTGAAAACGTAACGCACGAATGGACTCTCCCAAAGACAGGCGCAGCGTGGAATATTTCACCGCACACCACAAGCAAAGTGATATTTTTCTCAAAAGCACAAAAAACAACTTACGGGAAGCATCATGACCAGCCAACTGACCCGCATTGTCGCACTTTCCGCCCTGCTCTCCCCCGCCATGGCGAACGCCGTCGGCTTCGGGGAAATCGTGCTGCAATCGCGAATCGGCGAAGCCCTCATGGCGGAAGTGCCGATCCTCAACCATGGCGAGGAAGCGCCGGTTGCTGCCTGTTTCTCGATGCTTCCTCTGCGCGGCTCCGACCTGCCGGTAGTCACGGCCGCCAAACCGCGCCTGATTCGGCGAGGCCAAGGTCATATTCTACAGATCATCGGCAGCAAGCCGGTCAACGAACCCATCTTCGCCATCGGCCTGCGCGCCGGATGCGGCTACGACATCGAACGCGAATACGTGCTCATGCCGGAAGCCCCGATGGCGCTGCCGCAAGCCATGGTTTCCTCCGACACCCCGCCTCCCCCCCGGAAAACAGGACGGAGCGCCGCCTGGCAGGCCCGCGAAGGCGAGACACTGGAAGACATTGCCGACGCCCAGGAGCCGGCAACGCCGGCCGAACGCCAACGTCTGCTGGACCGCCTGCAAAAAGCCAATCCCGATCTGGCAAGCGGCCAGCCTTTGGCCGAGGGAACCCGTGTCCGGCTGCCGAAACGCCAGCCCCCGCCACGCCCGATAGCCGCCCCACCGCCCCCCCGGACAGGGGGAACGGATCGCCTGCTGCTCAGCGCGGCCCCCGAGGAAAGCTTCCTCGGCAAACAGCGAAGCAGTCCGCTCGCCGGCCATGCCGAGACCGATGAACGCCTGCTCAAGCTGGAAACCACCCTCCACCTCCTCACCCAGGAGGTTGCAAAACTGGATCAGGCACTCGATCTGGCCAGCAAAGCGATCGAGGCACAGAATCAGTTGCAACTGGCGCAGTCGATCAATTCCCCGCCTGCGGCCGGACCGGCGCTTGGCAATGCCTTGCCCGGAACGCTCCCTCCCCGAACCAACTGGTCCGAACTAGCGATCAGCGCAGCGGTGGGTGCCGTCGTATCAGTGGGCATAGCGCAGTTTCTCGGCCGCCGTCGGCGTTATCCCGGCGACGATGAAGCGCCGCTGGCGTTTTCCGGCTACCGCCGCGAAGCTTCTCCGCGCCCTACCCCGAGTGAACCGCCCCCGCCGCCCATCGTGCCGGAGTCGCCCTTGTCCCCGGAGGCCAGTCAAACGGACTTCCCGGCACCCCGGCTGCCCGAATCTGATACCCCATTGGCATCGGAGCCGGAAGTAATCGAGGCCAGGGACGAGGATGAACATTCCGTCCTTGCCCTGGCCGAAATCATGCTCTCCTTCGGTCGCCTCAACGGCGCCACGGAAACGCTGGCCGAGCACATCGAACATGCCATGCCGGCCAGCATCGCCCCCTGGAGCATGCTGCTCGACCTCTACCGCCGCGGCGGCATGCGCCCCGAATTCGAGGCGCTGGCCGGACGAATCCATGATCGCTTCAACGTCCAGGTAGCGGACTGGAACGATTCGACCACACCGATCTCCGGGTTGAAAACGCTGGAGGATTACCCCCACATCGTGCAGAAAGCCACGCGACTCTGGGGCACCCAGGCCGGCGTCGACTACCTGCACGGGCTGGTGCACGATACCCGGGCCGGGCTGCGCAACGGCTTCCCGCTTGAAATCGTCGAGGAAATCGCCCTGCTGCTGGGCATTCAGGAAGAAGGCTACGGCCTTCGACGCTGACGCCGGGTCAGCGCTAAACCGGGTTGTCGAGATCGACGAATTCGCAAGCGATCCCAAACTGTTGCGCTACGTGTTCGGCAAGCGCCTGAACGCCGTAGCGCTCCGTGGCATGGTGCCCGGCGGCCAGGTAGGCGACTCCGCTTTCCCGCGCCAGATGAACAGTTTGTTCCGAAATTTCGCCGGATAGATAGGCATCGACCCCCAAGGCAATGGCCTGCTCGAAGTAGCTCTGGGCACCGCCTGAACACCAGGCGATACGGCGAATCAACTTGTTGCCTTCGCCGATCACCAGCGGCGCACGACCCAGCACGCGTGCGACATCCGCGGCCAGCTCCGCCAGGCTTCCCGGCCCGACCAGGCTACCCAACCAGGCGATGTCCTGCTCGCCAAAACGCCCTTCCACGACCCAGCCCAGACGTTGCGCCAACTGGGCGTTGTTGCCCAGTTCCGGATGCGCATCGAGCGGCAGGTGATAAGCCAGCAAGTTGATGTCGTTCGCCAGCAAGCTGGACAAGCGCTTGCGCCGGAGGCCGGTGACACGGCCATCCTCGCCCTTCCAGAAATAACCGTGGTGCACGAGGATGGCATCGGCATTGCGCGCCACCGCGACATCGAGCAGCGCCTGGCTCGCCGTAACGCCGGCAACGAGGCGGACGATCTCGGCGCGACCTTCCACTTGCAGACCGTTTGGGCAATAATCCCGGAACTTTCCGGGCACCAGTAGCCCATCCAGATAGTCCACCAATTCTTCACGCTTCATTCGAGACAATTCCATGCAGAGGTTGTGGCTGATTTTTGCACAAACGGTTACGGTTGCGCTCGCCATTCTGTTCGTCGTCTCCACGCTGAAACCCGAATGGCTGCCTGCGCGCCATGGCGTCGTCGCCCTGAAGGAAGTTCCGGCAGGGAGCGATGAAGCCAGGGCCACCCCCACCGGCTCCTACCGCGACGCCGCCCGCGCCGCCCTGCCGTCGGTCGTGCATATCTACACCACCCAGGAAATCAAGCAGCAGCGGCACCCGCTTTTCGACGACCCTATTTTCCGCCATTTCTTCGGTGATCGCCCCGAAGGCCAGCCTCGACGCAACTCCGGGCTTGGCTCCGGCGTGATTGTCAGCCCCAATGGCTACATTCTGACCAACTTCCACGTCATCGAGAGAGCCGACGATATCCAGGTCTCGCTCAACGACGGCAAGACCTACAAGGCCAAGGTCATCGGCAGCGATCCGGAATCCGACCTCGCCATCCTGCAGATCAAGGCCGACAAGCTGCCGGCCATCACCTTCGGCCAGATGGACAGTCTGCGCGTCGGCGATGTGGTGCTTGCCATCGGCAATCCCTTCGGCGTCGGGCAAACGGTAACCATGGGCATCGTTTCAGCACTGGGCCGCTCTCACCTCGGCATCAACACCTTCGAGAATTTCATCCAGACCGATGCCGCGATCAACCCCGGCAATTCCGGCGGCGCCCTGGTCGACAGCCAAGGGCACCTGGTCGGCATCAATACCGCCATCTACTCGCGTAGCGGCGGCTCGCTCGGCATCGGCTTCGCCATCCCGGTTTCCAGCGCCCGCAGCATCATGGAACAGATCATTCGCACCGGCTCGGTCACCCGCGGCTGGATCGGTGTCGAAGCGCAGGAAATCACCCCGGAACTCGCCGAATCCTTCGGCCTGCCGGGTACCGAAGGCTCGCTGATCGCCGGCGTCGTTCGCGGCAGCCCTGCCGACGCCGCCGGTATCCGCCCCGGCGACATCCTGCTCTCCGTCAATGGCAAGCCGGTCAAGGATCCGCAGGTCATGCTCGACCTGATCGCCGCCCTCACGCCGGACGAGCGCTCCGCGTTCCGCCTGCGTCGCGACAAGGGCATCGTCGAGGTTCAGGTCCGCATCGGCAAGCGCCCCGCCATGCGCACTGAACGGGAATAAGCCGCGCCATGTGCCAACTCCTTGGGATGAATTGCAACGTCCCGACAGACATCTGCTTTTCCTTCAGCGGATTCCAGGCCCGTGGCGGCGGCACCGACGTCCATTCCGATGGCTGGGGCATCGCCTTCTTCGAAGGCAAGGGCACGCGACTATTTCTCGACCCGCAACCATCGAGTACCTCGCCGGTAGCCGAACTGGTCCGCCATTACCCCATCCGCTCGAAGAATGTCATCGCCCACATCCGCAAGGCGACACAGGGTTCTGTCGGGCTGGAAAACACGCATCCCTTCATCCGCGAGTTATGGGGCCGTTACTGGATATTCGCCCACAACGGCAACCTGCTCGATTTCACGCCAGAACTCAATAGCACCTTCATGCCGGTCGGCCTGACCGACAGCGAACGCGCTTTCTGCTGGCTGCTCCAGGAGTTACGCAGCCGCTTCGGTAGTGACATCCCCGAACGCAGCGCGCTGTTCGATGCGGTCCATCAGCTGACGCTGGAGATCAGCCGGCACGGCGAATTCAACTTCCTGCTCTCAAACGGGGACTGCCTGTTTGCCCACGCCTCGACCAAGCTCAGCCACATCATTCGCCAGGCACCGTTTGCCGAAGCCCACCTCAAGGACCAGGACGTCACCGTCGACTTCAACGACCTGACCCATCCAGAGGACCGGGTTGCCGTTATCGCGACCCAACCACTGACCGACAACGAAACCTGGACCGATATGACGCCAGGAACACTCTGGTGGTTCGAGGAAGGAACAGCGGTGAAGACCCTGACGACCCGCCCGGGCCCCATAAAAAAACCGGCCTGATCATGGCCGGTTAGCGGTTCTGGCTGAGACGACCAGCAGTCTTCTCAGGATAGCTTGCGAAACTCCTCTTCTGCCTTGTCCATCTCGGCATCGGTAGCCCCTTCCGGAGTACCGGAAACAGCCGCATCGTCTTTCTGACGGGGAGAGACCAAGCGCGACGCCAGGATACCCAGTTCGTAGAGCAGGCACATCGGAATCGCCAGCGCCAGTTGCGACACCACGTCCGGCGGCGTCACCACGGCGGCGACGACGAAGGCGCCAACAATGAAGTAAGAACGCCATTCCTTGAGCTTGTCGACCGTCACGATGCCGAGCTTGACCAGCACGACCAGCGCCACCGGCACCTCGAACGTAATGCCGAAGGCGAGGAACATGGTCATCACGAAGGACAGGTAGGCCTCGATATCCGGCGCTGGCGTGATGCTCTTCGGCGCGAAGCTGGCAATGAAACTGAATACCTGCCCGAATACGAAGAAGTAGCAGAAGGACATACCGGCAATGAAGAGCAAGGTGCTGGAAATGATCAGCGGAATGCCGAGACGCTTCTCATGGGCGTACAGACCGGGGGCTATAAAGGCCCAAGCCTGGAAAAGGATGTATGGCAAGGCCAGTATGAAGGCGACCATCGCCGTGACCTTGAGCGGCACCATGAAGGGGGTGATGACGCCGATGGCGACCATCTTGGTTCCTTCAGGCAGAGCCTTGGTCAGCGGCGCCGCCAGGATGTCGTAGATTTCACCCGGGCCGGGATAAAGGCACAGAATGCCAAGCACCACCGCGATGGCGATCAGGCTGCGCAACAAACGGTCGCGCAACTCGACAAGGTGCGAGATGAAAGAATCTTCCTGAACGTCGCTCATGCGGTGGGTTTGCCCGTCGTATCGCCAGCCTGCGGCAGGCCCTCGGCCAGCTTGGCGGCGGATTGCAACTCGGCAACGGCTTCCTGTGCCGGTGCCTCGATGGCCGAACGCGCCGAATCGTATTCCTTGCGTACCGATTCCTCCATGGCACGGGCGGAATCAGTGACCTGCGTCTGCAGCTTTTTCAACTCGTCGAGCTGGATTTCGCGATTGATGTCCGACTTGACGTCACTGACATAGCGCTGGGCACGGCCAAGCAGATGGCCGAGCGTGCGCGCCACCTTGGGCAGGCGCTCGGGACCGATGACGATCAGCGCCACGACGCCGATCACCATCAATTCGGAAAAGCCGATATCGAACATGGTTGTCAGTAGTGAGTTATTCGTTGCCAGCCGATCACTGGGAGCAACCGGCAACTAGCGGCCAAAGCCTAGCTTTTCGTCTTTTCCTTGACTTCGACGTCAATGGTCTGGCCACCGACCTGCTGCGCAGGCTTGGCTTCTTCCGCCGGCTTGTCCGCATTGGCTTCCTTCATGCCGTCCTTGAAGCCTTTGACTGCGCCGCCCAGATCCTGGCCGACGTTACGCAGCTTCTTGGTACCGAAAATGAGCATGACGATGACCAGAACGATCAGCCAGTGCCAAATGGAAAAACTGCCCATGGTTTGTCTCCTAGATACGTTTCAGCATGGGGCCGACCGGGTCCGGACCGCCCACGATGTGCGCGTGCAGGTGCGGCACTTCCTGCTGCCCCACACGACCTGTGTTGATGATCACCCGGAAACCATCCGGGCTGCCTTGAGCCACCGCAATTTCATTGGCCTTGGCCAGAATTTTGCCGAGAACGAGAGTATCTTCCGCCGTCGCCGTCGCCAGCGAGGTGATGTGTTTCTTCGGTATCACCAGCACATGCACCGGGCGAGCGGGGTTGATGTCGTTGAAAGCAAGAATATCCTCATCCTCGTAAACCTTGGTAGAGGGGATTTTCCCTGCAACGATCTTGCAGAAGAGACAATCGCTCACTTTTGGCCCCGCGATGCCTTCTCATCGATACCGGAAATCCCTTCACGGCGGCGCATTTCCTGCGACACATCCTCGATACCCATATCATAGAAGGCCAGCAGGACCAGGATATGATAGATCACGTCGGTCGATTCGCGAACGATGTTGAGGCGCTTGCCATCCTTGCCGGCCATGATCAGCTCGGCGCACTCCTCGCCGATCTTCTTCAGGATCGAATCCGGTCCGTCGGCGAACAGCTTGGCGGTATACGACTTTTCCGGATCGGCATGGCGACGGGAGGCCAGCGTCTCGGAAAGACGGTGCAGGATGTCATGCGTGCTCATTGGTAGATTTCCTTCGGGTCTTTCAAAACCGGATCAACGGGAATCCAGCGATCCCCTTTCAATTCATTGAAGAAGCAGCTTGCCCGACCGGTATGACAGGCGATGCCGCCCACTTGTTCGATGGAAAGCAGCAACACGTCGCCGTCGCAGTCGGTGCGGATGGACTTCACTTTCTGGAAGTGACCTGACTCCTCGCCCTTGCGCCACAGACGCTTTCTAGAACGCGACCAGTATACCGCGTTGCCGCAGGCGATCGTTTCCTGCAGCGACTCGCGGTTCATGTAGGCGAACATCACGATCCGTCCGTTCTGATCCTGCGCGATGGCGGGAATCATGCCATCGGCGTCCCATTTCAGGGCAGCCAGCCAGTCGAGGGAATTATCGAGATCGCTCACAGGCGGACTTCGATACCGCGCGCTGCCATGTATTCCTTGGCCTGGCGCACGGTGTATTCGCCGAAGTGAAAGATCGAGGCCGCCAGCACCGCATCGGCGCGGCCTTCGGAAACGCCGTCGGCTAGGTGTTGCAGATTACCGACACCACCGGAGGCGATAACCGGAATCCGGACTGCATCGGACACACCGCGCGTCAGCGGCAGGTCGAAGCCATTCTTGGTACCGTCGCGATCCATGCTGGTGAGCAGGATCTCGCCAGCGCCCAGCGCCTCGACCTTCTTCGCCCATTCGATGGCATCGAGGCCGGTGTCGTTGCGGCCGCCATGCGTAAACACATGCCACTTGCCCGGCGCCACCTGCTTGGCGTCGATGGCGACAACGATGCACTGCGAGCCGACCTTGCTCGACGCATCGAACACCAGATCCGGATTCTGCACCGCTGCGGTATTCATCGACACCTTGTCGGCGCCGGCGTTGAGCAACCTGCGAACATCCTCGACCTTGCGTACGCCGCCACCTACGGTCAGCGGAATGAAAACCTGCTCGGCGCAGGCTTCGACGATATGCAGGATGATATCGCGCTGATCGGACGAGGCGGTGATATCGAGGAAAGTGACCTCATCGGCGCCCTGCTCGTTGTAGCGGCGGGCAATCTCGATGGGGTCTCCGGCATCGCGCAAACCGACGAAATTGGTGCCTTTGACAACCCGGCCCGCCGTGACGTCGAGGCAGGGAATGATGCGTTTGGCGAGCATCAGGCACCCAGCTCGTCAGCGAGCTTCTGGGCCGCCGCGAAATCGAGCGAGCCGTCGTAGATGGCCCGACCGGCAATGGTACCGACCACGCCCTCGCCTTCGACCGAGCAGAGCGCCTTGATGTCGTCCAGGTTGGACAGGCCGCCGGAGGCGATGACCGGAATGGTCAGCGCCTGCGCCAGGCGCACGGTCGCTTCGATATTGATGCCCGACAGCATGCCGTCACGCCCGATGTCGGTGTAGATGATCGACTCGACGCCATAATCCTCGTATTTCTTGCCCAGATCGACCACGTCGTGGCCGGTCAGCTTGGACCAGCCGTCGGTCGCCACCTTGCCGTCCTTGGCATCCAGGCCGACGATGATGTGGCCCGGGAAGGCGACGCAGGCATCGTGCAGGAAGCCGGGGTTCTTGACCGCCGCTGTGCCGATGATGACGTAGGACAAACCGCCGTCGAGGCAGGCTTCGATGGTGTCGAGATCGCGGATGCCACCGCCGAGCTGGACCGGGATTTCATCGCCGACTTCCGCCAGGATGGCCTTGATCGCCGCCGCATTCTTCGGCTTGCCGGCGAAAGCGCCGTTCAGGTCGACCAGATGCAGGCGACGCGCGCCCCTGTCCAGCCAGTGCCGCGCCTGCTCGGCAGGGCTTTCGGAAAAAACGGTGGCCTCTTCCATCAGGCCCTGTTTCAAACGGACGCACTGGCCGTCCTTGAGGTCAATCGCGGGAATAATCAGCATGGGAGTCTAGGAGAATAAATTCGACAACAGCGAATCAAGGATGCCATTCGACAAAGTTTTTCAGCAATTGCAAACCGTCGCGGGCGCTTTTCTCGGGGTGGAATTGAACCGCAAAGATATTATCCCGCCCCACCGCACAGGTAAAGGGGACGCCATATTCGCAAGTACCCGTCACCAGAGCCGCATCGGCGGGTTGTACGAAATAGCTGTGCACGAAATAGAAGCGGGCACCGTCGGCGATGCCGTTCCACAAGGCATGGGGCACCTGGCGGACTTCGTTCCAGCCCATATGCGGCACCTTCAGGCGCTCGCCGGTGGCCAGAAACATTTTTTCATCCGGAAAGCGTACAACATTGCCGGGAAAGACGCCGAGCGCCGGCACATTGCCTTCGTCGCTATGCTCGAACAGCATCTGCTCACCGACGCAGATGCCGAGAAAAGGCTTTTCCTGGGCCGCCCGCAGGACGGCAGCACGCAGGCCGCGGGCATCGAGCTCCCCCATGCAGTCAGGCATCGCGCCCTGACCGGGAAAGACGACCCGCTCCGCCGCCGCCACCACGACCGGATCGGCCGTGACGACGACCGGCTTGCCGGCGGAAACATGCTCCAGCGCCTTCGACACCGAACGCAGATTGCCCATGCCGTAGTCGATGACGGCGATGGCGCCGTCAACCTTGCCGCCAGCGCTCACAGCGTGCCTTTCGTCGAGGGCATGGCGCCGGCCATGCGCGGATCGGGCGTCACCGCCATGCGCAGGGCGCGACCGAAAGCCTTGAAGATGGTCTCGGCCTGGTGATGTGCATTCTTGCCACGCAGGTTGTCGATGTGCAACGTCATGCCGGCGTGATTGACCAGGCCGTGGAAGAATTCGGAAACCAGATCGACATCGAACTGGCCGATCATCGCCCGCGTGAAATCGACGTTGAGTTCCAGACCGGGGCGCCCGGAGAGATCGATAACCACGCGCGACAGCGCTTCGTCGAGCGGCACGTAGCTGTGGCCGTAGCGGGTCAGGCCCTTCTTGTCGCCCCATGCCTTGGCCAGCGCCTGTCCGAAGGTGATGCCGATATCCTCGACGGTATGGTGCGCGTCGATGTGCAGATCGCCCTTGGCATCGATATCGAGGTCGATCAGGCCGTGGCGGGCAATCTGGTCGAGCATATGGTCGAGAAAGGGCACGCCGGTGGCAAACTTGCCCTGGCCGGTGCCATCGAGATTGAGACGCACGGTGATCTGCGTCTCCAGGGTATTACGGGTAACTTCGGCTTGCCGCATGAGGGTTGGCTGCAAAACGTTGAATCGGAAGGGCATGATACCATTTCGTCCCGATTTTCAGCTTTCCGTGAATTCCCCATGAGCCGCTTCTGGAGCCAGGTCGTCAACGGCCTCACCCCCTACGTCCCGGGCGAGCAGCCCAAGATCGCCAACCTGATCAAGCTGAACACCAACGAGAATCCCTACCCGCCCTCGCCCAAGGTGCTGGCGGCAATTCAGGCGGAGCTCGACGGTGATGCCGCGCGTCTGCGCCTTTACCCGGACCCCAATTCCGACCTGCTCAAGGCAGCCGTCGCCCGGCTGCACGGCGTGTCGGCGCAGCAGGTATTCGTCGGCAACAGCTCGGACGAGGTGCTGGCCCATGTTTTCATGGCCCTGCTCAAGCACGATGCGCCCATCCTGTTCCCGGACATCACCTACAGCTTCTACCCGGTGTATTGCGGGCTGTACGGAGTCGATTACCAGACCGTGCCGCTGGCCGAAGACTTTTCGATCAATCCGGCCGACTACGTGGGCAAGGCGAACGGCGGCATCATTTTTCCCAATCCCAATGCCCCGACCGGCCGCCTGCTCGCCGTTGACGCCATCGAACAGATCGCCAAGGCCAATCCGGATTCGGTCATCGTCGTTGACGAAGCCTATGTCGACTTTGGCGGCGAATCGGCGATCAAGCTGGTCGACCGCTACGACAACCTGCTGGTCGTCCATACGCTATCCAAGTCGCGCTCGCTGGCCGGCCTGCGTGTCGGCTTCGCGGTCGGCCATCCGGCCCTGATCGAAGGACTGGAACGAGTCAAGAACAGCTTCAACTCCTACCCGCTGGACCGCCTGGCCATCGTCGGCGCCGTTGCCGCCATGGAGGACACCGCCTATTTCGAGCAGTGCTGCCAGGCCGTCATCGCCACGCGCGACACGCTGTCGTCCGATCTGACCGGGCTCGGTTTCGAGGTGCTGCCGTCGGCGGCCAACTTCATCTTTGTCCGCCACCCACAGCGCGACGCCGGGGAACTGGCCAAGGCGCTCCGCGATCGAAGCATCATCGTCCGCCATTTCAAGTTGCCGCGCATCGACCAGTTCCTGCGCATCACTGTCGGCACCGATGCCGAATGCCTGGCACTGGTCTCTGCGTTGCGCGAAATTCTCGCCTGACCCCATGGACCCCATCTGGAAACGCCCCGACGGCAGCATCGTTGCCTGTACCGAGAAAATCAAGGTACTGCGCGAAAACCTCGAAGAACTGCGCCAGATGGCGCAGGACGCCTTCGAGGATGCGTTGCTGATGGAGTGCGACGAAAACCAGATCAGGACTGTTTTTCAGGATC
>CALJZP010000003.1 GCA_937983545.1 uncultured Azonexus sp. | reverse complement strand
GGTGGCGGCCTGCCCGGGCTGCGGACGCACCACCAGCACGGTATTCCAGGAGCTGGCTCAGGACATCCAATCCCATGTGCGCGATCGGATGCCGGAGTGGCGGCTGCGGCACGAGGGCGTAGAGAACATGACGCTGGCCGTCATGGGCTGCATCGTCAATGGCCCCGGCGAATCGAAGCATGCCAACATTGGAATTTCGCTGCCGGGCACGGGCGAAGCACCGTCGGCCCCCGTCTACGAGGACGGCGTCAAGACCGTGACGCTCAAGGGCGACAACATCGCCAGCGAATTCAAGGACATCATCGAGCGCTACGTCCAGCGCACCTACAAGAAGAAACTGCAAGCATGAGTCAAACCCTACAGTCCGTGCGCGGGATGAACGATATCCTGCCGGACGAAGCCGAATTCTGGGAACTGTTCGAGGACACGATCCGTTCGTGGCTGAAGGGCTACGGCTATCGGCCGATCCGCATGCCGATCGTCGAGCCGACGCCGCTGTTCAAGCGCGCCATCGGCGAAGTGACCGATATCGTCGAGAAGGAAATGTATTCCTTCGAGGACAGCCTGAATGGCGAGCAGCTGACGCTGCGCCCGGAAGGCACGGCCGGTTGCGTGCGCGCCGTCATCCAGCACGGCCTGGCCAACCAGGTGCCACGCCGTTTGTACTACATCGGCCAGATGTTCCGTCATGAACGTCCGCAGAAGGGCCGTTACCGCCAGTTTCATCAGGTTGGCGTGGAATCCATCGGCTTTTCAGGGCCGGATATCGATGCCGAAATGATCCTGATGGGTGCCCGCTTGTGGGCGGACCTTGGCCTCGACGGCATCGAATTGCAGATCAACAGCCTCGGCCAGCCGGAAGAGCGCGCCCAGCATCGCGCCGCACTGATCGCCTATTTCGAGGAGCATGCCGAAATTCTCGACGAGGACGCCAAGCGCCGTCTGTACACCAACCCCTTGCGTATTCTCGACACCAAGAATCCGGCCCTGCAGGACATGTGTTCCGCTGCCCCCAAGCTGATCGATTACCTCGGTGAAGCCTCGCTGGCCCACTTCGAGGGCGTTCAGCGCGTATTGCGCGACGCCGGCATTCCGTTCGTCATCAATCCACGTCTGGTGCGTGGCCTCGACTACTACAACCTGACCGTCTTCGAATGGGTCACCGACAAGCTCGGCGCTCAGGGTACGGTCTGTGCCGGCGGTCGTTACGATGGCCTGGTCGAGCAGCTGGGCGGCAAATCGACGCCGGCCTGCGGCTTCGCCATGGGTGTCGAGCGCCTGATCGCGCTGATCAAGGAGTCGGGTGGCGAACCGGCGGCACCGGCTCCGGACGTTTATCTTGTGCATCAGGGCGACGAGGCCTCCAGTCTCGCCTTCCGGGTTGCCGAAGGGCTGCGTGATCAAGGCATCAACGTGCTGCTGCACTGTGGCGGCGGTTCCTTCAAGTCGCAGATGAAGAAGGCCGATGGCAGCGGTGCCACTTTCGCGGTGGTCATCGGTGACGATGAGGCGGTCAATGGCGAAGCCCAACTGAAGTCGCTGCGCGAGGAAGGCGTGGCGCAACGTAAACTGAAAGTCGATGATCTGGCTGAAGCCATCATCGGCCAACTGATTGATTCGGACGAAGAGGAATAAGCAGCATGGCGCATTACGACCTCGAAGAACAGGAACAGATCGATACCCTGAAAACCTGGTGGAAGATGTATGGCAACCTCGTTACCGGGGTGGTCATGGCTGCTTCGCTGGCCGTCGTCGGCTGGCAGGGCTGGAACTGGTATCAGGGCGGCCAGTCGGCGCAGGCGGCAGCGATCTACGGCGTGCTCGAACAGGCGGCTGGCGTCGGCGATGCCCAGAAGGTCAAGGCGGCGGCGGGCGAGCTGGCTGAAAAATTCGGTCGCACCACTTACGCGTCACTGGGTGCCATGGTCGCTGCCAAGCAATCGTTTGAGGCTGGTGACCTGAAGACCGCCAAGACTCAGCTGGTCTGGGTGGCCGAGAACGGCAAGAACGAAATCCGCGATCTGGCCCGCCTGCGCCTGGCTGCCGTTCAACTGGACGAACAGGCCTATGACGAAGCCTTGAAGCAGTTGGAGTCCAGTCATGCGGCGGCATTCGATACGCGCTTCCTTGAACTCAAGGGGGATGTGCTCACCGCTCAGGGAAAGAAGGCCGAGGCGCGCGCTGCCTACAAGTCGGCACTGGAGAAAATGGCCGACAAGCAGTCTTCCGGCCGCGAACTGCTACAGCAAAAACTCGACAGTCTGGGTGAGGCAGCCTGATGTCACGCCACCTGATTCTTCTGCTCGCCACTGCCGGCCTGCTGTTGGGTGGCTGTACCACCATTTCCTCCGGTCTGGATGCGATCAACCCGTTTTCCAGTTCGGCGCCGAAAATGCCGCCGTTGTCGCCCATCAAGGCGACGGCGGATATCCGCACAGCCTGGTCGGTCAATGTCGGCAAGGCCGGGGACTATGTCTTTACGCCGGCCGTCGTGGATGGCGTG
The DNA here is from genome assembly GCA_937983545.1 of uncultured Azonexus sp. Lineage (GTDB taxonomy): Bacteria > Pseudomonadota > Gammaproteobacteria > Burkholderiales > Rhodocyclaceae > Azonexus. The sequence continues at coordinate 4,140 of CALJZP010000003.1, read as the reverse complement.
GTGTATGCCGCCAGCGCCAAGGGAACGATCAGCCGGATCGAAGATGGAAAAGTCGTCTGGAAGGTTGAAGCCGGGCAGGCCTTGTCAGCAGGCGTAGGTGCCAATGGCAAATTGGTCGTGGTTGGCACCCCGAAGGGTGAAGTCCTGGCTTTTTCCGCCGATGACGGCAAGGCCATCTGGAAAGCCAGGGCATCGAGTGAGATCCTTGCGGCGCCGGTGGTGGGTGACGAGGGCGTCGCTGTGAAGAGCGGCGACAATCAGGTCTTCCTGTTCGATGCGCTCGATGGCGGTCGCAAGTGGGCCTACCAGCGGGCGACTCCGCCGCTCTCCGTGCGCAGCGCCGGATCGCCGGTTTTTGCAGACCGCTACCTGTTCGTCGGCTACCCTGGCGGCAAATTGGTCGCGCTGGCCTTGCAGAATGGGGCGCCGGTCTGGGAGGGTGCCGTCGCGTCGCCCAAGGGGGCAACGGAACTGGATCGGGTTGCCGATGTGGTGGCCACGCCGGTGGTCGATGGCCGTCAGGTCTGCGCAGTGGCCTTCCAGGGGCGGGTTGCCTGTTTCGACATGGGCCAGGGAGGCGCCATGGTTTGGTCGCGCGACATCTCGTCGGTCAGCGGCCTTGTCATGGATGGCCGCTACCTGTTCATAACCGACGACAAGGGAATCGTTTACGGTCTGGATCGCCTGTCCGGAAGCAGCCTGTGGAAGCAGGACAAACTGAAGAACCGTCGCCTGTCCGCGCCGGTCATTCGTCGTGGCCTCGTGACCGTGGCTGACGGCGAAGGCATCATTCATTTCCTGTCGCGTGAAGATGGAAGCTTCGCGGCTCGCCAGGCAACCGATGGCACGCCGGTTCGCGCGCTGTTGCAAGCGTTGGGCCCTGCCGTGCTGGTTCAGACCGTCGGCGGGGAAGTCCGCGCATTCGAGGTGCAATGAAACCTACGCTCGTCCTGGTTGGCCGTCCCAATGTCGGCAAGTCCACACTCTTCAATCGCCTGACCAAGTCGCGCGACGCCATCGTCGCCGATATGCCGGGTTTGACACGCGACCGTCATTACGGTCACGGCAAGCTGGGCAAGAAGCCTTATCTGGTGGTCGATACCGGCGGTTTCGAGCCTTTGGTCAAGGACGGTATCCTGCACGAGATGGCACGTCAGACGGAGCAGGCCATTGCCGAAGCCGATGCGATCATCTTCGTCGTCGACGGTCGCACCGGCCTGACGCCGCACGACAAGGAAATCGCCAATAAACTGCGGCGCATCGACCGGCCGGTTTTCGTCGCGGTCAATAAGTCCGAAGGCATGAATGCCGGCATGGTCGAAGCCGACTTCCATGAACTGGGACTGGGGGAACCGAACGCCATCTCTGCCTCGCATGGCGAAGGTGTTCGTGGCCTGGTCGAAATGGCACTGGAGAGCTTCCCTGAGCCGGAGGACGATGAGTGGCATTCCGATGCGGTCCGGGTAGCCATTGTCGGCCGCCCCAACGTCGGCAAGTCTACGCTGATCAATACCTTGCTCGGTGAAGAGCGTGTCATTGCTTTCGATGCGCCGGGGACGACCCGCGATTCGATCGAGATCGATTTTGAGCGCGGCGGTTATAAATACGTGCTCGTCGACACGGCCGGCATGCGCAAACGGGGTAAGGTTTTCGAGGCGATCGAAAAGTTCTCGGTGGTCAAGACCTTGAAGTCCATCGAGGACGCCAATGTCGTGATCCTGATGGTCGATGCCCAGGCCGACGTTTCCGACCAGGATGCCCACATTGCCGATTTCATCGTGCAGTCGGGGCGGGCGCTGGTCGTCGCGGTCAACAAATGGGATGGTCTGGATGCCTATACCCGCGAGCAGACCCGCCAGATCCTGCAGCGCAAGCTGAAATTCCTCGATTTCGCCAAGTTCCATTTCATCTCGGCGCGCGAGAACATCGGTCTGGGAAATCTCTTCAAGTCGGTCGATGCGGCCTATTCGGCTGCCATGGCCAAGATGTCCACGCCGCGCCTGACGCGCGTGCTGATCGATGCGGTGGCCAAGCAGGCGCCGGCCAAGCACAACATGTTCCGCCCGAAGCCGCGCTACGCCCACCAGGGTGGTTCCAATCCCCCGATCATCGTCGTGCACGGCAATGCGGTCGACCACATTACCGATAGCTATCGCCGGTATCTCGAACATACTTTCCGCGAAGCGTTCAAATTGCAGGGAACACCGTTGCGCATCCAATTTGTGGCGGCGAAGAACCCGTTTGCTGACAAAGACAAGAAATAATCTGCAAAATTTTTGGCATCACCCCCCAAATTTGGGTACATTAAGACCCTCATAACAACTACCACCATGGAGTCCACACCATGAGCAACAAAGGGCAACTTCTACAAGACCCCTTCCTCAACGCGCTTCGTCGCGAGCATGTTCCAGTCTCTATTTATCTGGTGAACGGCATCAAATTGCAGGGTCAGGTCGAGTCGTTCGACCAATACGTCGTTCTGCTCAAGAACACGGTTACCCAGATGGTCTATAAGCACGCCATTTCCACGGTGGTTCCTGCCCGTCCGGTCAACCTCCAGCAGGAACAGGCGGCTGAATAATCTGCCTCTGCCCAGCACCCCGCCGCGTTGGCCGGGGTGCGTTTCTCTCTCCCGGAAACGCCCATGATTGAACGACCCGCCGCCGGCGAACGTGCGGTGATCGTTCAGCTCGACTTCGGTCAGCTCGATCTCGAGGATCAACTGGAAGAAGTTCGCCTACTGGCCGAATCGGCGGGCGGTATAGTGGCAGCCGAGGTTCGCGGACGGCGTCAGAGTCCCGATCCCAAAACCTACGCCGGCAAAGGCAAGGTCGATGAAATCGCTGCCATGCTGGCAGCCGGTGATGCCGATCTGGTGATTTTCAATCACGATCTGTCACCGGCTCAGCAACGCAATCTTGAGCGGGCATTGAAATGCCGTGTCATCGATCGCACCAGTCTGATTCTCGATATCTTTGCCTTGCGCGCCTCCAGCGCCGAAGGCAAATTGCAGGTCGAACTGGCTCAGCTTGAGCACCTGTCTACCCGCCTGGTTCGTGGCTGGACACACCTCGAGCGGCAGCGCGGCGGTATCGGCATGCGCGGTCCCGGTGAAAAGCAATTGGAAACCGACCGCCGCCTTTTAGGTAATCGCGTCAAGTTGCTGAAGGACAGGCTGGCCAAGCTGACGCGCCAGCGAGGGGTTCAGCGCAAGGCCCGAATGCGTGGCGACGTGCTCAGCGTATCGCTCGTTGGCTACACCAATGCCGGAAAATCCACGCTATTCAACGCATTGACCCATGCCGGGGTATATGCGGCTGACCAGTTGTTCGCAACCCTCGACACCACGTCGCGAAAACTGTGGATTGCCGGAGCGGGTAATATCGTCATTTCCGACACCGTCGGTTTCATCCGGGATCTGCCGCACTCGCTGGTTGATGCATTTCATGCGACGCTGGAGGCGGCGGCTGATGCCGATGTCCTGTTGCACGTCGTCGATAGTGCCAGCCACGCGCGGGATGAGCAGATGAACGAAGTGAACAAGGTGCTGTCCGAAATCGGTGCCGAGCGTGTTCGGCAGATTGTCGCCTGGAACAAGATCGACCTGACCGACGCCTCGCCGGGAGTCGATCGGGACGAGTATGGTAATATCGCGCGCGTTCGTGTCAGTGCGCGCTCCGGTGAGGGACTCGATCTGCTGCGCGAGTCGTTGGCCGAATATGCGCGTGCCAAAGCCGAGGCCCGACAGAGGGCGTTGACTGAAGCGGAACGCGAAGCTCACAACGAATACATTAACTGAACCCGACTATTCATGATTCCGACCCTAGGTATTTTCATGTCGCTCAATGACCCGCAGTGGGGCAATCGTGGTGGCGATGACGGTGACAAATCCGGTGGCAACGGCCCGCGTCGCCCCAATGACGGTCCACCAGATCTGGAAGATCTCTGGCGAGATTTCAATCGCAAGCTGAATGGCATGTTTGGCAACAAGCGCGGCGGTGGTGGAGGAAATGGCGGTGGTGACGGCCCGCGGATGCCGCAAATCGATTTCAATCCACGCTTCCTTGGGGGGGGTGTCGGCTTGTTGATCGGTCTGGCAGCGATTGTCTGGCTGGCTTCCGGGTTTTACATTGTCGACGC
>CALJZP010000002.1 GCA_937983545.1 uncultured Azonexus sp. | reverse complement strand
CTTGAATTCGAGGGTCTTGCCTTCGTACGGCGTGGTGTCCTTGACCGGACGCATATCGACCAGGGAACCCGGCAGGAACGCACGGACGCCGTTGGACATGACGGTCAAACCACCCTTGACCTTGCCGGTAATGGTGCCGGTGACCAGGGTGTTGTTGTTCAGGGCTTCTTCCAGGAAGTTCCAGGCAGCGATGCGCTTGGCGCGATCGCGCGACAGGCGCGTAGCGCCGTAGCCGTCTTCCAGCATTTCGATGGCAACTTGAACGAAGTCACCTTCCTTGACTTCGATCTCGCCCTGATCATTCAGGAATTCTTCGAGCGGAACATAGGATTCCGATTTCAGGCCGGCATTGACCACGACGAAATTGTGATCGATGGCCACCACTTCGGCAGTGATGACTTCGCCTTGACGCATTTCCTGGCGAGCCAGGGATTCTTCAAAAAGTTGAGCAAAAGATTCCATTACGGACAGACTTTCATGCCACGAATCGTGAGACCCGCAGCGGGTTGAGGTTAAAAAACATGTTGCCGGTCATTGCAACCGGCAACACCATTACAACGATGCTTCCCTGGCCCAGTCCAGCACCTGCTTCACCGCCTGTTCGATGGTGAGATGCGTGGTGTCGAGCAGCTTGGCATCGGCCTCCTGCCGGAGCGGTGCCACGCTGCGCTGCGAATCGCGCGCATCGCGTTGCTGCAGATCGGCCAGAAGGTCCGGGAGATTAGCAGAGAATCCTTTTTCGATCAACTGCTTATAGCGGCGTTCGGCACGCGCCTCGGCACTGGCCGTGAGAAAGACCTTGAGCGGCGCCTGCGGGAAGATCACTGAGCCCATGTCGCGGCCGTCTCCCACCAGGCCAGGCAAGGTGTTGAAGGCCCGCTGACGGAACAGCAGAGCTTCGCGCACGGCCGGCAACGCCGCCACTTTCGAGGCGCCGGCCGACATTTCCTCAGTACGGATGGCGTCACCGACCAAGCTGCCGTTGAGACGGATGTCACTACCGGAAAACTCGACATCGAGAACCGCCGCCAACGTGGCAACACCGGCTTCATCGGACCAATCAATGCCAGCCTGCTTGGCAGCCAAAGCCGTCAGGCGATAGAGCGCCCCGGAATCGAGGTAGGCGAAACCCAAGGCCTCGGCAACCCGCGCCGCCACCGTCCCCTTGCCGGAAGCCGACGGGCCGTCGATGGCAATGACCGGAGCCGCCCGGGTAACGGCAGCGAAACGTTCGAAATAATCCGGAAAGGTCTTGGCCACGCATTTCGGATCGTTGATGCGCAGAGGCGTGCCGAAGGCTGCGAGCGAAAAGCACATCGCCATGCGATGATCGTCGTAGGTATCGATAGCGGCCGGATGCAGGGCTGCCGGCGTCACGCAGATGTAGTCTGCCCCTTCTTCCACTTCGGCACCCAGCTTGCGCAATTCAGTCGCCATCGCCGCGATGCGGTCGGTTTCCTTGACTCGCCAGCTGGCGATATTGCGCAGGGTGGTCTTGCCCTTGGCGAACAAGGCAGCCGTCGCCAGCGTCATCGCAGCATCGGGAATATGGTTGCAATCGAGATCGACGGCGACCAGCCCATTCTCCGGTGCACGTGCCTCCATCCAGTTCGGGCCCACCTCGATGCGCGCGCCCATTTTTTCCAGCGCCTCGGCAAACTTCACATCGCCCTGAATCGAATCCCGGCCGACGCCTTCGACACGTACCGGACCACCGCCAATGGCGCCCAGCGCGAGAAAATAGGAAGCGGAGGAGGCATCGCCCTCGACATAGATCGTTCCCGGCGAGAGATATCGGCTGCCCGCCTTGATGGTAAAGCGCTGCCAGCCGTCGCGCTCGACGACAACACCGAAGCGCGCCATGGTCGCCAGCGTGATCTCGATATAGGGCTTGGAAATAAGTTCGCCGACCACTTCGACGACCACCTCCGGCCCGGGCAACGGCAACGCCATCAGCAAACCCGTCAGGAATTGGCTGGAAACATCGCCACGCACCTTGACCACGCCACCCGGCTGAATGTTGGCCGGTTTCAGATGCAACGGCGGATAGCCCTCGTTCGCCAGATAGGTGATGTCGGCACCCAATTGGCGTAGGCCATCGACCAGATCGCCGATCGGCCGCTCGTGCATGCGGGCGACGCCCTTGAGAACATAGTCGCCACCGGCCAGCGCCAACGCAGCGGTCAGCGGACGAAAGGCTGTGCCGGCATTGCCGAGGAAGAGTTCCGCCTGCTTGACCGGAAAGCGCCCGCCGCTTCCGGTGATACGCCAGTTTTCGCCTCCCAGATGGACGACCCCCAGGCCCAACGCCTTGAGCGCGTCGAGCATGCGCTCGGTATCGTCGGAAGCCAACAGGTCGCGAACCTCGGTTTCACCTTCGGAGAGGGCCGCCAGCAACAGGACACGGTTGGAGATACTCTTTGAACCGGGCAGTCGAACACTGCCGCTGGATGAACACAACTGGGGAAGATCGAGAAATTCCATGTCCGGATGACCGCTGAAAAACCGTGAAGTTTACCCGGGTCCGGCCAAGTCAGAAACCTGCCGATTCCTCAGCAGCCGAAATCGGCAACGTATTCAGGTACATATTTTTTCAATCCGGCCTTCACATCGGCAGACGAGCGAATCGACGAGTGCAGCCAACCCAACAATTCCTCGTATTCGACAATCGACAACTCATCGGAAAGGCGCGCTATCCGCAGCTTGGGATGAGGCGTCAGCAATGTCGCCTCATCATCGGCCAGCAATTCTTCATATAGTTTCTCGCCTGGCCGCAGACCGGTGAATTCGATTTTCACCTCATCTTCGGAAAACCCTGAAAGGCGAATCATGTCGCGTGCCAGATCGACGATCCGCACTGGATCTCCCATTTCCAGCACAAATATCTCCCCACCCTGCCCCATCAGGCCAGCCTGCAAAACCAATTGTGCCGCTTCGGGGATGGTCATGAAATAGCGCACGATATCGGGATGCGTTACGGTCACTGGGCCGCCTTGGGCGATCTGCTCCCGGAACTTCGGTATGACACTGCCATTGCTACCCAGCACATTGCCGAAACGGACAATCACAAAACGCGTTGCACTGCAGTTATTGACCGCAAGACAAAGTCGTTCAGCCAATCGCTTGGTCGCCCCCATGACATTGGTTGGATTGACGGCCTTGTCCGTGGAAATCAGCACAAACTTCCTGACCTGTGCCTCCTGTGCAGCCCGCGCCACGGTCAGCGTACCAAGGGCGTTGGTCCGTACGGCCTGCCAGGCATTGATGCTTTCCATCAAGGGCACGTGCTTGTAGGCCGCCGCATGGAACACGACAACGGGCAGCTCATCGGCAAAAATCTCGGCGATCCGCTCCTTATCACGAACATCGGCAGCCCATGACCGACAATCCATTGATGGATGACTGGTACTCAATTCTTCACCAATGCTGTAAAGCGCGAATTCGGAAGAATCGACCAAAACCAGTCGTGATGGCTTGAAACGGGCAATTTGTCGACAAAGCTCTGAACCGATGGACCCTCCGGCCCCAGTCACCAGCACGACATTGCCTCCGAGCAAATCGTGTACGCCGTTATCGTCCAGCGAGACGGCTTCGCGCCCGAGCAAATCCTCCAACTCGACCTTACGGATACTGGACACGGATAGCCGCCCTGACAACAGATCATCGTATGAGGGCACGGTCATAACCGTAAGTCCGGCCGCCGAAGCCAGTTCAGTAGCTCGCCTACGCTGGGCTGGACGGGCAGTCGGCATGGCGATAATGGCATGCTTGGCTCCCAGATTCTCCGCCACCGAGCCGATGTTCTCAATCGGCGACAGGATGGGCAGCCCTCTCAGACGACGCCCCGCTCTTCCCGGATTATCATCAATGATGGCAACCGCATACCACTGACCGCTGCGATGAATTTCCCGCAGCAAGGAATCGGCCGCCTCACCCGCCCCGATGATGAGGACAGGCTGCCCACGCAGCTTGGCAGGACCATAAAGGCGGTGCTCCTTCCAACTACGATAGGCAAAACGGCTGCCACCCATTAGCAAAGTTAGCAATAACGGGTGCATGACGATTACAGATCTCGGAATTGGCCCCAGACCAAGGAATACGACTGCAAGCAGCACTAACAAGGCCCCGCTGCCGACTGCCGCCAAGATATGTTGCATATCCGAGAGGCTTGCGAATCGCCACAGACCACGATAAAGCCCGAATGCGAAAAACAGCCCACCGAATAGAGGAAACACCCAAAGCATTGCCCTCAGACAGGAGGAAAGGAACTCTGAAGGAATGTCAAAGTTGAAACGAAAGGCGAATGCCAACCCCCAGGCTAACACGACAGCAACCAAGTCATGAGCAAATGCAGCCAAGGTACGAGGGTTAAACATGACAGGAACTTCCGGAGATTCAGGTAAACGAATTATTGTAACCCGTTCGCCTCCCAACTAATGCGACACCCCCTCCCGGCGCAGCACCTTGATAAAGGTCAGCCAAAGAATCTTCATATCGAAAACCAGTGACCTTCTCACCAAATACTCGGCATCAAGCTGGACTTTTTCGGGAATCGGCAACTCGTCACGCCCATTGATTTGCGCCCAACCAGTCAGCCCCGGCACCAATTCATGCACACCGCATGCAGTACGCAACATGATCAGATCATCCTGGTTAAACAGCGCAGGCCGTGGACCGACAAAACTCATATCACCGCGCAAAATACTCCAGAGCTGTGGCAATTCATCAAGGCTAGATTTCCGCAAAAAGGCACCGACGGGTGTCAGCCAAGCCTTGGGGTTTTCAAGCAAATGCGTTGCAACGGCTGGCGTATCGATACGCATACTACGAAATTTGGGCATCTTGAATAGACGATTATGGTAACCAACACGATTCGACCAATATAGCGCAGGACCGGGCGATGTGACTCTGACCAATACCGCAACGAGCACGATAGGAAACATCAAAACCAGCAAGGCCACCAGAGCCAATATCAAGTCAAAAAATCGCTTCATCATTAGACTATCGACTAGCCATCATCTCAGAAAGTCCATCCGCCAAAGATATCTGCGCGCCCCACCCCAATTCACTCTTAATGCGTGCGGGGGAATACCAAGCCGAACCCAAAAGGCGTTGCAGTACCTCACTATCCAAGGGCATTCGCTGTCCGGAAACACCCCCTAGACAATCTCCCACTCTGGCCATGCCTTGGAGCCAGAAGCTTGGTAGCGACCATGCCCGATGAGGCAGCCCAGATACAGCGCGAATCGTATCGTATAACTGCCTCCCTGACGGAGCGAATTCGTTTGCCACAATGTAAGTACGCCCAGCGGCCCGCGGGTCGCGGACTACCAAGCGTATAGCTGAAACAACATCATTCACATGAACCAATGAGCGGTGATTGCCGGTTTCTGGAAGAGGAGGAAACATCCCAAAACGGATCAACTTTCCCATGCGTTCCAAATTTCCTCGACCTCCGGCGCCATAGACCATGGCGAGGCGCAAGTTGACCACATGCATCCCATAGCGTACCCCCGCCTCAAGGACTGCTTCTTCTGCTGCACGCTTGGCACGCCCGTAGTCTGTGCCAGGAAGACCAGCATAATCTTCGTCAACACAACAATCGCCTGGCTCAGCCATGGCTTTGACGCTGGACAGAAACACAAAGCGTCTAACGCCTGCCTTACCTGCCGCATCCGCAAGATTGCGTGTCCCTTCAAAATTGATTTTACGGTGCAGAATAGCCTCGTGCTGATTCACAGCCGAGAAGGCGTGCGCATACCCGGCGCAATGAAATACGGTACAGACAGACTCACACGCCGAACTCAAGGAGAGAGCATCCTTCAGGTCGCCGATTACCTCGTTCTGTTGATTACGCCGAATTCGCGAAAGTATTCTTAAAGGAACGCCATCTGCACCCAGTGCGGAAAGCAATCGAGCGCCAACAAACCCGCTCGCCCCGGTTACCAGTGCCAATTCACCGATTCCACAACTCATCTTGACACCTATCTCGCTTTATATCGTTCGCACATTTGGCAATAAAGCATCGCATACGCCCTTCGCTGGGCCTCTCCAGAAAACAGGCGCTCATAACGTACCTGTGTAACCCCTCCCATTTTATTGGCAAATTCCTCATTTCCAATCAGGCTATTGATAGCATTTGCCAAATTGTTTGAATCGCCCCGGTTTTACTAGAGACTCCGCAGCCGGTTGAAATACTGGTTTTCGAACTTTACCGGAGAAACGTCGTTTGCATAGCCATGACGACGTTTCGGGTTGTAGAACATCTCGATGTAGTTGAAGACGTCACGGCGCGCTTCTTCACGGTCGAGATAGGTTTTGCGGCGGATGCGTTCCCGCTTGAGTAACTGAAAGAAGCTCTCGGCGACGGCATTGTCGTAGCAATTCCCCCGCCGACTCATGCTGGCCACCAGACCATGAGCTTTCAGGAAGGCGTGCCAATCATGGCTGCTGTACTGGCATCCCTGATCAGAGTGGACAATCACGGACGCCGTGGGGCTTCGCCGCCATACCGCCATTAGCAAGGCATTGATCGCCAGTTCGCTATCGATCCGAGAGCGCATCGACCACCCGATTACCTGACGCGAGAACAGATCCAGTACCACCGCCAGATACAGCCAGCCTTCGTGGGTTCGGATATAGGTGATATCTGTCACCCAAACCCGATTGGGTGCTTCGACATCGAATTTCTGTTCCAGCTGATTCTCGGCCACAACTGCTGGCTTGCCATAGCGGCCGGCTCAGCGACGATAGCCCACCTGTGCCCGGAGCCCTTCCTGTTTCATCAGACGATAAACCCGATGTTTGCCGCAACGCTCGCCTAGATCGCGCAGGTCCTGCGTAATTTTGCGATAGCCATAGACGCCACCGCTCTCCAGCCAGGATTGCTTGATCAGCCCCAGTAGCCGTCGATCATCCTGCT
>CALJZP010000001.1 GCA_937983545.1 uncultured Azonexus sp. | reverse complement strand
GAGGCGTTCTCGAGCAATTGTGTCTTCCATTGCGTAATCTGATTCGGATGAACGTCAAACTTCTCTGCTAACGCAGCCAGCGTCTCATCGCCCTTGAGGGCGGCAATCGCCACTTTGGCCTTGAAGGCGGCTGTGTGGTTAGGCGTGAATGCGATGGCAAGGTGAGCGTGGTACGAACCTATACCTATTCGGAGTTGCATCGAAGCTATTTAGGCCGGTTGTTGAGCTTTATCTCATTTTCGTTGTCATGCCCGCTGGGGTTGTTATCCATCGCTAAACAAGATGTCGTACTGGCATCGTCGCCACCGATTTTTCCAATGTTTCCGGCGTGGCTGATTTGCAAACTCCGCCGAATTCCCTTTGTGTTGGAAGTTCGCGATCTGTGGCCGGCATCGGCTGTGCAGATGGGTATCCTGAAAAATAGGCAACTCATTGGCATCATGTCTTGGATGGAGCGCTTGCTATATAACCAGTCAGAAAAAATTGTGGCTTTGACTGAGGGAATACGCGATGACATCTGCTCTAGAGGGTGGTCAAAAAATAAAGTTGAACTTGTTACCTGTGGCGTGGATTTTGACAAACTATATCCCGATACACTGGGAGCTGAGTTCGTCCGTAACAAATTTGGTTGGCAGAACAAGAAAGTTATTTTGTATTTTGGTGCATTGGGTGAAGCCAACAACCTAACCGTCACGTTGCGTGCGGCGCAACGCTTGCAACCACGGGAGGACATTGTCTTCGTTTTGATCGGTGACGGCATGAAGCGGGGTGAAATTCAGAAGCAAATAATAGATCTTGGGTTGAAAAATCTGGTCGTACTTCCCCCCGTTCCCAAAGATGATGCACGCCTGTACATCAACGCTGCTGATGTCTGTTTGGTCACGCTACGCGATATCCCTCTTTTCGATGGTGCTATTCCGACCAAACTGATTGATTACATGGCTTGTGGCAAAGCGGTGCTCTGCGGAGTGCGAGGAGAGGCCGAAAGGATTGTGAAGGATGCCGTGGCTGGCGCCATGTTCGAACCTGACAATGACGAGCAACTCAGCAAATTGGTAGTTCAATTCCTGAGTGATAAAGCACTTACTAAAAGTATGGGGGCAGGAGGCTTGGCGTATGTGCAAAGCCGTTTTTCGGCACTCAAGATGCGTCAGGAAATGGAATCGATACTATCTGCTGTTGTGAATATGTAGCCAGTCCTTCTGAAACCACAGAACAGTGGCGGGGTCAGGCGGCTACCAAAGCCTCAGGCGCACCTTTTAGGTCGCTGGTGATGGCAATTTGCCATCACCGCGAATCTTGATGTCGTTGAAGACTGAATTGCTCAGGATTTTGCGGAGGCTCTAAATCTTGAGAAGGTAGAGCCATGAAGTGGGTGGATTCATCCCTTTACTCATAAGCGCGGGAGGGCATTCGGTACGTATTCTGGCGGCCGTCGCCCAAAAACTCAAAATCCTGATTTCCAGGATTTTTGTTTTCTTGGACTGGGTTAGGGTTTTCCCTCTGGGGCTTGAAATGTCTCCGGATTCGCCGAATACTGTGTGGGCACCGGGTCTGCCTTGAACGAGTCGGCTTGCACCGGTTCCATAGAGATGTTTGATCGGAAAAACAAGAACCACCCGTTGGAGGATCGAGACATGACTTTGGCTGCCAAAGTGCGTACGCACAAGATTTCCAAGAACGTTACCCTGAGTGCTTCCGGATATAACCTGGTCGGTGCCGAATCGCCGGCCATCGAGGCGATGACCGATTTTCTGCGGGTCAATGTGGTCATGATCGGTGCCGATGATTCGGTGATCGAGGCCAATGCCAGGATGATCTCGCGCGGGGTTCGCATGCTGATCGTGAATGGGGGCGCCGATTCGGTGCTCGGGTTGATCACGGCGCGCGACATTCTCGGCGAAAAGCCGATCCAGGTGGCCCAAGCGCGCGGCTGCAAGCGTGACGAACTGCTGGTGGCCGACCTGATGACGCCGATCGGCAGCGTCGACACGCTGTACCTGAACGAGGTTCTGCACGCCAAGGTGGTCGATATTCTCGATGCCCTGAAACATCTGGGACGCCAGCACATCCTGGTCGAGGACGTCGATCCGACCTCCGGCCAGCCCCGGGTGCGCGGCATGTTCTCGGCGACTCACATCGGTCGCCTGTTGGGCGTGCCGGTACTCGGCTTCGAGCTGGCCAGCACCTTCGCCGAGATCGAGGCGGCCCTGGCTGACTGAGATGCTGTCGCTGGAATGACTTCGGCCGAAGACCTTCGGCAGCTTGCTTCCGAGTCCTTGCTCGCGCACTACGCCGAATACTGCGAAGGCGCGGTGATCGTCGACGCCCAGGCGCGCGTTGTCTGGATGAACGAGCGCTATCCGGAGCGCCTCGGGATTGCGGTTCCGGCGTGCGTGGTCGGTCAGGAAATCGAGCAGGTCATCCCCAACAGCCTGATGCGTCAGGTGGTGGAAACCGGGCGGCCGATCATGCTCGACATCATGGAGTACGGCGAAGCCGCCTTCGTGGTGACCCGGCTGCCCCTGCACGACAAGGCAGGGAAGGTGGTCGGCGCGGTCGGGTTCATGCTGTACGACGATCCGGGGCATGTGGTGTCGCTGACGGCGCGCTACCAGCGTTTGCGCCGCGACCTGGCGGAAACCCGCAAAAAGCTGGCCGAGGCGCGCAAGACGAAATATACCTTCGCCAGTTTTGTCGGCGCCGGAACGGCCAGTAGCGTCGTCAAGCAGGCGGCCCGGCGGGCGGCGCGAACGGCGGCGCCCGTGCTCATCCTCGGCGAAACGGGGACCGGCAAGGAACTGCTGGCCCAGTCTATTCATGCAGCCAGCGTGCGCGCCGAGGCGCCTTTCGTCGCGGTCAACATCGCGGCGGTGCCGGAGACACTGCTCGAAGCGGAGTTTTTCGGTGTGGCGCCGGGCGCCTATACTGGCGCAGAGCGCAACGGCCGGGACGGCAAATTCAAACTGGCCGACGGCGGCACGTTGTTCCTCGACGAAATCGGCGACATGTCGCCAGCGCTCCAGGCCAAGCTGCTGCGTACCCTGCAAGAGGGCGAGTTCGAGCCGGTGGGTTCGAACCGGCTGATGTCGGTCGATGTCCGGGTCATTGCGGCGACCAGCCGTGATCTGGAAAGGATGGTCGCCGAAGGTGCCTTCCGGGCAGACCTTTATTACCGTCTCAATGTCATCTCCTTGCGTACGCCACCCTTGCGCGAGCGGCTCGAGGATATCGCCCTGCTGGCCGATTATCTGGTCGACGCCATTTGCCGCAACCAGGGCATGCCGCCGCGTGGGATCAGCACCGGGGCCATCAACCGCTTGTGCCGGCACGATTGGCCCGGCAATGTCAGGGAACTGGCTAACGTGCTGGAGCGCGCCCTGTTGATGTCGGACAGCGATACGCTGGAAGCCGACGACATGGAGAGTGTCATGCCGACGGTGCAGAGGGCAGTGGAGCCCAAGGTGGTCGGCCTGCGTCCGCTGGGCATGGCCGAAGCCGTGGCGCAGGCCGAGCGCGAGGCGATTCGCCTGGCGTTGATCAGCTCACGGGGCAACAAGGCCGAGGCGGCGCGCCAGCTTGGTATTTCCCGGGCTGCCTTGTACGAAAAAATGGCCGCGCTCGACGTGGACGCCCAGTCGGCCTGAGTTGTCTGCCGATCCGGACACCCTGTCCTGAATCGCGAACAGGGTAGCCTGCGCCGGGGGCGCCTGGATTTTTGAAATTCCATATCGATCAATTGTTTGCATCTCATGGCACAGGGTGTGCGTAAAGAGCGCTTTTACAACAACGGATCAAGGAGACAGTCGTGGATTTTCTGATCGTACTGGCATCGCTGGTGTTCCTGATGTTCGTGGCCTATCGTGGCTACAGCGTCATCCTGTTTGCCCCCGTCGCGGCCATGGGCGCCGTGCTGTTCATCGATCCGACCTTGGTCGCACCGATGTTCACCGGCCTGTTCATGGACAAGATGGTCGGCTTCGTTAAGAACTTTTTCCCGGTCTTCCTGCTCGGCGCCGTGTTCGGCAAGGTCATCGAACTGTCGGGCTTCTCGAAGTCGATCGTGGCGGCCGTCATCAAGCTGATCGGCCGCGAGCGTGCCATGCTCGCCATCGTCGTTGTCTGCGCGCTGCTGACCTATGGCGGCGTGTCGTTGTTCGTCGTCGTCTTCGCGGTCTATCCGTTCGCGGCGGAAATGTTCCGCCAGGGCGGCATCCCGAAGCGCCTGATCCCGGGCACCATCGCGCTCGGCGCCTTCACCTTCACGATGGATTCGTTGCCGGGTACGCCGCAGATCCAGAACATCATCCCGACTACCTTCTTCAAGACGGACATCTATGCCGCGCCCTGGCTGGGCATCATCGGCGGCCTGTTCATCCTCGTCTGCGGCCTGAGTTACCTCGAATGGTGCCGCCGTCGCGCCGCCGCCGCCGGTGAAGGCTATGGCGAAGGTCACAGCAATGAACCGGAACCGATCGACAGCACCAACCTGGCCCATCCGCTGATCGCCATCCTGCCGCTGGTCATGGTCGGCGTGATGAACAAGGTGTTCACCTCGGCGATTCCGGCCCTCTACGGCGAGAAGGTGTCGTTCATTCCGGCGGTGATCGGCAAGGCGGTGCCGGTCGTCCAGCAGACCAAGGTGGTAGCGGCCATCTGGGCAGTCGAAGGCGCCCTGCTGATTGGCATCGCGACGGTTTTCCTGTTCGCCTGGAAAATGGTTTTCAGCAAGTTCGCGGAAGGCAGCAAGGGAGCCATCGGCGGCGCCCTGCTGGCGACCATGAATACCGCTTCCGAATACGGCTTCGGCGCCGTCATCGCTGCTCTGCCGGGTTTCCTGGTCGTGGCCAACGCCCTGTCGGCGATTCCCAATCCGCTGATCAACGAAGCGATTACCGTTACCGCGCTGGCCGGTATCACCGGTTCGGCCTCGGGCGGCATGGGCATCGCGCTGGCCGCGATGGCCGATACCTTCATCGCCAATGCGCATGCCGCAGGCATTCCGCTTGAAGTGTTCCACCGCGTTGCCTCGATGGCCTCCGGCGGCATGGATACCCTGCCGCACAACGGCGCGGTGATCACGCTGCTGGCGGTGACCGGCCTGACCCATCGCCAGTCGTACAAGGACATCTTCGCCATCACCTGCATCAAGACGCTGGCGGTGTTCGTGGTCATTGCAGTTTTCTATGCCACGGGTATCGTCTAGCCCAACAACAATAGCGAGGAGATGAACATGCCACTTACCCGTCACCCCATGGCGAATTCGCTGCGCGCTTCCGACACCGGCAAGGTGGTGTCGGCCCGCGATGCGGTACGCCTGATCCGCGATGGCGACACGGTCGCCACTGGCGGCTTCGTCGGCATCGGCTTTGCCGAAAACATTGCCGTGGCCATCGAGCAGCGCTTTCTCGAGAGTCAGGCGGCCGATGCCCACGGCCAGGGTAGCCCGCGCAACCTGACGCTGGTCTATGCGGCCGGCCAGGGTGACGGCAAGGAGCGCGGCCTCAATCACTTCGGCCATGACGGCCTCGTCGCCCGCGTCATCGGCGGGCACTGGGGGCTGGTGCCCAAGGTGCAGGCGCTGGCCGTCGCCAACCGCATCGAGGCCTACAACCTGCCGCAGGGGGTGATCACCCATCTGTTCCGCGATATCGCCGCCGCCAAGCCGGGGACCATCACCCGGGTCGGCCTCGGTACCTTCGTCGATCCGCGTTTCGACGGCGGCAAGCTGAACGCCATGACGACCAAGGACATCGTCCGCCTCATGGAAATCGACGGCGAGGAATACCTGTTCTACAAGGCCTTCCCGATCCACGTCGGCATCATCCGCGGCACGACGGCCGATCCGGACGGCAACATCACGATGGAGAAGGAGGCGCTGACGCTGGAAGCGCAGGCCATCGCGATGGCTGCCAAGAACTCGGGTGGCATCGTCATTGCCCAGGTCGAGCGGGTGGCCGAGCGCGGCACGCTGAATCCGCGCCAGGTCAAGATTCCGGGCATCCTGGTCGACTGCGTGGTGGTCGCCGAGAAACCCGAGTACCACATGCAGACCTTCATCGAGCAGTACAGCCCGGCCTTCGCCGGCGAGATCAAGGTGCCGATGTCGGCCATCGCGGCGATGGAAATGAGCGAGCGCAAGATCATCGCCCGCCGGGCAGCCATGGAACTGAAGGCCAACGCCGTGGTGAACCTCGGCATCGGCATGCCGGAAGGCGTCGCCAACGTGGCGACCGAGGAGCACATCATCGACCTGCTGACCCTGACGGCCGAACCCGGCGTCATCGGCGGCGTACCGGCTGGCGGCCTGAATTTCGGCGCGGCAACCAATACCCAGGCGATCATCGACCAGCCCAGCCAGTTCGATTTCTATCAAGGCGGCGGGCTGGACATCGCCTTTCTCGGGCTGGCGCAGGCCGACAAGCAGGGCAACCTGAACGTCTCGAAGTTCGGCCCGCGCCTGGCCGGTTCGGGTGGGTTCATCGACATTTCGCAGAACGCCAAGAAGGTCGTCTTCGTCGGCACGTTTACGGCCGGCAACCTGGAAGTGGCGATCGAGGCCGGCAAGCTGCGCATTCTGGAAGACGGCAAGTCAGTGAAGTTTGTCGACGAGGTCGAGCATCGCACCTTCAGCGGCCCGGAAGCGGCGCGGCGCGGCAAGGAGGTGGTCTATGTCACCGAGCGCTGTGTTTTCCGGCTGACGGCGCGGGGCCTGCAACTGACCGAAATCGCGCCCGGCGTCGACCTGCAGAAGGACATCCTCGACAAGATGGCCTTCCCGCCGATCATCGACGGCGAGCCGGCGCTCATGGACGCGCGCATCTTCGCCGACGGGCCGATGGGCATCCGCCCGGAAATGCTCGACGTGCCGCTGCCCGAGCGCTTGTCCTACGATGCGGCGCAAAACCTGTTCTTCCTCGATTTTTCGGGGTTGAACGTGCGCAGCGCCGACGATATCCGGCGTATCGAAGCGGCGGTCGATGCGGCACTCGACCCGGTTGGCCACAAGGTCAATGCCATCGTCAATTACGACCGCTTCAGCATCCTGCCGGAACTGGTCGACGACTATATCGGGATGGTGAAAGGCGTCGTCGAGCGCCACTATCACGACGTCACCCGCTACACCGCCAGTACCTTCCTGCGCATGAAGCTCGGCGAGGCGCTGGCCAAGCGCCAGATCGCGCCGAACATCAGCGGGACAGAGGCGGAGGCCAAGGCGCAGCTCGCAAAACCTTGATGACCGCGTGGTCATTACGGCGCTGACATAAGCGCCGGACAAGGTATCATTGCCCGTTTCGCTCCCCCCGCGCGGGGGAGCTTCATTTTGCAAGCGGTCGATACAGGTTAAGGCATGAGTGACAAGACATCGGGTCTGCTCGGCGGGCGCAAGTCCCGTTTTTGGGTGCTGGCTGCGCTGGTGGTGGTGGGTGTGGCGTTCGTTGCGCTGCGTTCGGGGACGACGAAGCCCGAGGAGTCGGCCAAGCCGGCCGCTGCCCGCCCGGCGCTGACCGTTGGTCTGACCTCGCCGCAAACGATGGACTGGCCGCAAGTTCTGCCGGCCAACGGCAATGTCGTCGCCTGGCAGGAGGCGGTGATCGGTCCGGAAATCGCCAACTACCGGATCACCGAGATTCGCGTGCAGGTCGGCGATGTCGTAAAGAAGGGCCAGGTGCTGGCCCGCATTGCCAATGACACGGTAGCCAGCGAACTGGCCGAGGCCCGGGCGGCGGTTGCCGAACTGGAGGCCAGCGCCGGCGAGGCGAAGGCCAACGCCGAGCGCGCCAGGGAACTGCGCGAGAAAGGTTTCTACAGCTCGCAACTGAATACCCAGTACCAGACTGCCCTGCATACGGCACAGGCACGCCTGGCCGCCGGGCAGGCGCGCTTGCAGTCGGCGCAGCTGAAACTGGACAAGACGGGGGTGCTGGCGCCGGATGACGGCGTGATCTCGGCACGTACGGCGGCTGTCGGTTCGCTGACCCAGTCGGGCCAGGAGCTGTTCCGCCTGATCCGCGGTGGCCGCCTGGAATGGCGGGCCGAGGTTCCGTCGGCCGATCTGGCACGGGTCAAGCCCGGCGCCGCGGCCGTGCTGACCGCACCGGGCGGCGAGACCGTGACGGGCGTGGTGCGCGCCGTGGCGCCGAGCATCGATCCGCAGACGCGTAACGGGCTGGTCTATGTCGATCTGCCGGCGTCGCCGGCGATACGCGCCGGCATGTTCGCCCGGGGCGAGTTCGAACTGGGCCGCGCGCCGGCCTTGACGCTCCCGCAGACCGCCATCGTGCTGCGCGAAGGCTTTGCCACGTTGTTCCGGCTGGAGGGCGAGGGCCGCGTGGCACAAACCAAGGTGACGCTGGGCCGCCGCAAGGG
The DNA here is from genome assembly GCA_937983545.1 of uncultured Azonexus sp. Lineage (GTDB taxonomy): Bacteria > Pseudomonadota > Gammaproteobacteria > Burkholderiales > Rhodocyclaceae > Azonexus. Next base: position 3,448 of record CALJZP010000001.1, on the reverse strand, counting down.
CGACCGGGTCGAGGTCGTTTCCGGCCTGCAGCCCGGCATGCGCGTCGTTGAGTCGGGAGCCGGCTTCCTGGCCGACGGCGATGCCGTCAAGATCGCGCCGGACGCCAAGCCATGAACGTTTCGTCCTGGTCGATCCGGAATCCGACGCCGGCCATCCTGTTCTTCCTGCTCCTTACCCTGGCCGGGGTAATGGGCTTCAAGGCGATGAAGATCCAGCAGTTCATGGATATCGAACTGCCGACCGTGACGGTCACCGCCAGCCTGCCCGGTGCGGCGCCGGCCCAGATGGAAACTGAAGTGGCGCGCAAGATCGAGAATTCGGTGGCGACGCTGCAGGGCATCAAACATATCTATACCAAGGTGCAGGACGGCACGGCCATCGTGACCGTCGAGTTCCGACTTGAAAAGCCGACGCAGGAGGCGGTGGACGACGTGCGCGACGCGGTGTCCCGCATCCGCGCCGATCTGCCGGGCGATCTGAAGGATCCGGTGGTCAGCAAGGTCAACCTGTCGGGGGCGCCGATCCTGACCTATACCGTCGCGTCGCCGCGCATGGATGACGAGGCCCTGTCGTGGTTCGTCGATAACACGGTGAGCAAGGCGCTGCTGTCGGCGCGCGGCGTCGGCGCGGTCGCGCGGGTCGGCGGCGTGACCCGCGAAATCCGCATCGAGCTCGATCCGGCCCGCATGCTGGCGCTGAACGCCACAGCGGCCGATATTTCGCGCCAGTTGAAGCGCATCCAGCAGGAGGCTTCAGGCGGCAAGTCGGATATCGGCGGTATCGAGCAGTCGGTGCGTACCCTGGCCACCGTGCGGAGCGCCGACGAATTGGGCGGCATGGACATCGTGCTGTCCGACGGACGGCGCATCCGCCTCGACCAGGTCGCCAGGATCAGCGACACGGTGGGCGAGCGGCGCACGGCGGCGCTGCTCAACGGCAAGCCGGTGGTCGGCTTCGAGGTCACGCGCAGCAAGGGCGCGGGCGAGGTCGATGTCGCCACCAACGTGCTGGCGGCGCTGGATAAATTGAAGGCCGACTATCCGGACATCGAGATCACCGAAGCATTCAACTTCGTCGATCCGGTGATCGAGAATTACGAAGGCTCGATGAAACTGCTCATCGAGGGCGCGCTGCTTGCCGTGCTGGTCGTCTGGCTCTTCCTGCGCGACGGCCGGGCAACCTTCGTATCGGCAGCGGCGCTGCCGCTGTCCGCCATCCCCACCTTCTTCGTTATGTGGCAGATGGGCTTCACGCTCAATGTCGTGACCTTGCTCTCGATGTCGCTGGTGGTGGGCATCCTGGTGGACGATGCCATCGTCGAGATCGAGAACATCATGCGCCACCTGCGCATGGGCAAGACGCCCTACCAGGCGGCCATGGAAGCGGCCGACGAAATCGGCCTGGCGGTCATCGCCACCACCTTCACGCTGATTGCCGTTTTCCTGCCCACCGCCTTCATGAGCGGCGTCGCCGGCAAATTCTTCGTGCAATTCGGGTGGACGGCGGCCATCGCCGTTTTCTTTTCACTGGTCGTCGCCCGCATGCTGACCCCGATGATGGCCGCCTACCTTCTCAAGCCGGTCGCCGACGAGCACGCGCCGCCGCGCTGGCTGACCTACTACGAAGGCTGGGCGGTCTGGTGCCTGAAGCACCGTCTGCTGACGATGCTGGCGGCCGCGGTTTTCTTCTTCGGTTCCTTCATGCTGGTGCCGCTGCTCCCCAAGGGCTTTCTGCCGCCGGACGACCTGTCGCAGACGCAGATCTACCTGACCCTGCCGCCCGGCGTCACGTTCAAGGAAAGCTTTGCCGCCGCCGAGCAGGCGAGAACGATTGCCCAGACCAATCCGCATGTCCGGCTGGTCTATACCGCTGTCGGCGGCGGCAAGGCGGGCAGCGATCCGTTTGCACCGCAGGGCGCAGCCGAGGTGCGCAAGGCGACGCTGACGCTGAACCTGACTCCGCGCCATGAGCGCCCGGGAACGACCAAGCAGGATATCGAAGGGCAGTTGCGCAATGCCCTGGCTGCGATTCCCGGCGCCCAGATCAAGGTTGGCCTCGGTTCGGCCAACGAGAAATACATCCTCGTGCTGGCCAGTGAAAACGGGCCCCTGCTATCCGAGCACGCCAGCCTTGTCGAGCGCGAACTGCGCGGTATTCCGGGTATCGGCAATGTGACGACAACGGCCAGCCTGGTTCGTCCCGAGCTGGTGGTTCGTCCCGATTTTGCGCGCATGGCCGACCTCGGCGTCACCTCGCAGGCTATCGCCGACACGCTGCGCATTGCCACCGCCGGCGACTACGACCAAGGGCTGGCCAAGCTCAACCTGCCGCAGCGCCAAGTGCCCATCGTCGTCAAGCTGCCGCCCGAGGCGCGTACCGACCTGACATTGCTCGAACGCCTGACCGTGCCCGGTGCGCGCGGGCCGGTGACTTTGGCCAACGTGGCGTCGATCGGCATTGCCGGCGGGCCGGCCGAGATCGACCGCTATGACCGGCTGCGCAACATCAATTTCGAGATCGAGCTGAACGGCATGCCGCTCGGCGAGGTCGAGGCCAAGGCGCTGGCCTTGCCCAGCATCGCCAACCTGCCGCCGGGTATCATCCAGACCACCGTCGGCGACGCCGAGGCGATGGGCGAACTGTTCGAGAGCTTCGGCTTGGCCATGGCCACTGGCGTGCTGTGCATCTACATCGTGCTCGTCCTGCTCTTCAAGGACTTCGTGCAGCCGGTGACCATCCTCGCGGCACTGGTGCTTTCCGTGCCCGGTGCCTTCCTGGCCTTGTTCGTGGCGCAGAAAGCGCTGTCCATGCCGTCGATGATCGGCCTGATCATGCTGATGGGCATTGCCACCAAGAATTCCATCCTGCTCATCGACTACGTGGTTCTGGCCCGCCGCGAGCACGGCCTGGACCGCTGGCATGCCTTGCTCGACGCCTGCCGCAAGCGGGCGCGGCCGATCGTGATGACGACGGTGGCGATGGGCGCCGGCATGATGCCGATCGCGCTCGGCATCGGCGTCGATCCCAGCTTCCGGGCACCGATGGCCATCGTGGTGATCGGCGGCCTGATTACCTCCACCTTCCTCAGCCTGCTGGTCATCCCGGTGGTGTTTACCTACGTCGATGACCTGATCCTGCGCGTCAGCAGCCTGTGGACGCGGAAAGGTCACACTCAGGGCAGCTGAAGCTGGGCGCATTGCCGTCATCCCCGGCATCAGGGCGACTACGTTGGCGAGAGCTGCGTAAACAGCCGGCAAGGCTGGGCAGCAGGCCGTCCTTTGGTCATAATCGGCGGGACACGCTGTCTCCGGCGCTGGCCAGTCTTCGACCGGGTGGCGGCAGGCAGTCCGCAGGCATTCACGGACAATATCGCGATCATGGATGGTTCCTCTTTCTCTCAGGGCGGCAAGCAGTCTCGCCGCCTGGCACTCTGGGTGGCTATTGTGG